>CP054838.1:3655000-3980916 GCA_028768545.1 Desulfobacter sp. | reverse complement strand
CCGGTTTTATACTCCCGTTCAAGGTCTGTGGGGGCAAAGGGGTTGAACAGATCCATGGGGTTAAAGGTGAATCCATGTCCCCAGGTCAGGGCCTGACGCCCGATTTTAAATTCTCCCCAGGCCGGGGAAAAAGAGACCAAGGCCCGGTCCAGGCGGTGGTATGAAAAACCGGACCGGCCCTCATGGACAACAGCGGTCAGATCAAAGAATCTTGAATCATCATTGGGCGGTTCCCAAAGCCCTTTGAAAAAAAGATTTGGATAAAGGGCAGCAAGATCTTGGCTGTCTTTGCGGGAACCGCCCCCGCCGGCCATGGCCTCATAGTGGATTTCTGTGTAAAGGGTCTCTGTGAAAAAACTTTGGTTGTTGAGCCTGAATTCAGCAGCCCCGTCAAAATTAGGGGCCAGCCCAAGGGGGGCATATACGGTGCCGGATCTTGGGAATACGGCCTGGGTATAGAGTTTGACATGGCCGTCCCACTCAATATCCACAGCCTTTGCTTCCAGGCTGGGATAAAAAATGCAAATGGTTGATAAAAGAGTATAAAGGGCAAGAAATTGTCTCATCTTTGTCATGGGTCAGTCTGACTGAACCACTTGTCCGTCTTTGAGGCGGATGATGGTTCCGGCATAGTCCATGACCATCTGATCATGGGTGGAAAAGATAAAGGTGGCGTTATGTTTCTGGTTCATTTCCAGCATCATCTCTAAAAGGCCTCTGCCTGTTTTTGAATCCAGGTTGGCCGTGGGTTCGTCTGCCAGTACAAGGCAAGGGCGGGAAACCAGGGCCCTTGCAACGGCCACCCGCTGCTGCTGGCCCCCTGAAAGTTCCGAAGGCCTTCTGTCGTGCATGTTCACAAGACCCACCTCATCCAGGATGGCCCCTGCCCTTTCCTTTCTTTCTTTTACGGGCACCCCCTGCATGAGCATGACATATTCCACATTTTCCAGGGCAGACAATACCGGAATGATATTATAGGACTGGAACACAAACCCGATTTTTTTCAACCGCATCTGGGCCAGCCGTGACTGGGAAAGGGCTGTGATATCTTCATCGTCCAGAATCATTTGCCCGGAGCTGGGAGAGTCAAGCCCTCCCATGAGATTGAGCAAGGTGGTTTTGCCGGACCCTGAAGGACCTGCCAGGGCGGCAAACTCTCCTTTGGCAATGTTTATGGAAACCCCTGCCAGGGCATGGACGAACAATTTTCCCTGTTTATAGGTTTTGGTGATATCAATGGCCTGAACAATATTCATTTGCATTTCCTATTGAATGGTTTTAAGCTTTGGCCATGGCATCCTTTGGAGTGATGCAGCCTGCCTTGACCGCCGGGTAGAGGCAAACCAAAAGCCCCAGCACAAGGATGACCAGATTAACTGAAATTATATCCCGGGCAATGAGAAAGGGAAAGACCCTGTTGCCCATGCCGAAAAATTCAGAGCCCTGGGCCAGAAAGGACAGATCAATCCCCCCTGACAGGGCCGAGACTGTGGCTGCCCCGAGAAGATTACCCGCCAAAAGGCCCATGATCAGAAGAAAGAGACATTCCAAAAGTACATTGATGATAATGCGCGCAGGTTTCATGCCCAGGGCCTTGAGCAGTCCGAATTCCCGGGTCCGTTCCAGAACCGCCATGAGCATGGTGTTGACCAGGCCGAATGCCATGGCCAAAAATCCCACCACATACCAGAGCAGCATGAACGAATCAAACATGGAGATATATCCCTTGACCAGGGGCAGCAATTGTTGCCAGGTCAGCACCGACATATCCCGGGGAAGTTGATCTGACAGGGTCTGGGCAACAGGCCCGACAAGTTCCAGATCCGGAAGTTTGACAGCGGCGTTGGTCACGGCCGTGTTCATCTTGAGCATTTTTTGGGCAGCGGAAAGGGAGATAAAGACAAATTGTTTTTCCGTGGCCTCCAATTCTGCCTTGAAGATTCCTTTGATTCTAAAGGCCCGTGATGCCGTTTCCTGGTCTGCTCCCTGGCTCATGAGCAAAATTTTTCTGCCCAGTTTTGTTTCAAAGGTGTCAGCCAGGGCTTTTCCCACAATAATTTCTTTGTCATCCCCGGGGGTTAAAATATCCCCCTGGGTCATCATATCTGCATAAAAAGAAAGGCTTGCCTCTTTTTGGGGTTCAATGCCAACAATGGTAATGCTCTGGGCGTTTCTTGCATTGGAGGCCACCCCTCCCACCTGGATGCGAAATCCCCAAACCGACCCTTTGGGCAGATGATTGTCCAGGATATTTTTTAACGGCCCCGGGGTGTTGATTCTGTTTTCTACCACAGGATCATCCCTGTATTTTTCGGCCTGGACCTGAATATGGCCGGTAAGCGTGTTCAGGGCGTTGGACAGGACAGAGGCCATGATTCCCCTGGAAAGCGCGGAAAATGCCAGCATGGACCAGGCGCCGATGATGACGGCCAAAAGGATGATCAAGGTCCGTTTGGGGTTGCGCCAGATATTTCTCCATGACAATAGCAGATGCATGGGGCCTCCTTAGGCTGAGTGCATGGCCTCAACCGGGTTGAGTTTATGCACCTTTATTGCCGGGTAAACCGCGGTGAGCATGGTGATGATAAAGACAACAAAAGGACCCGCAAGGGCAGTGCCAAGGCTCAGCTTGGGCCGGATCAGGCTTGGAATCCCGTATTGCCTGAGCATGTCCTGGGCCTGTCCAAAAGAGATTCCATGGCTCTCGGCCCAGAGGGTCAGGCTTGCGCCTGCTGCAATCCCGAGCAGGATTCCCCAGAGGGTTAAAAATCCGGATTCAATCAAAAGCATTTTGGTCAACCGTCCCGGCCTGGCCCCGATGGCCAGGAGGGTCCCGAATTCCTGGGTCCGCTCAAACACGGACATGAGAAAGGTATTCATGATGGAAAAGGCCACCACCACGATTAAAATCGAGTAAAATATGATGCCCCCGCCAAGGTCCATCTGGATGGACTGGATCAGTCCGGGCATGATTTCATCCCAGGTCTGGCAGATAAGATCCTGCCTGGATCCTGAAAAGGGCAGCTGGTCTGATATGGTTTTTTTAACCTTTCCCACGGACCAGAGGGAATCGCAGACCGCAACCACTTGGTGGACCTGACCTGCCATGGCAAATATGTCCTGAAAATAGGCCAAAGGAATCTGGATGGCGGACCGGTCATAGGTGTCCATGCCCGAAGAAAAGGTCCCTTTGACCCTGAGGACGGCCGCTGCAATGGACCCGTCCAGGGCAGACCCCAGAATCACGATTTCATCATTCACGCCGATTTTCAGGTTTTTGGCCAGAAGCGTTCCCACAACAGCCATATCCCTGTCTTGGGGAGAAAGATATTTGCCCTGGCGGATGGTTGCGGCGGTTGAAAAAATCTCAGGCTCTTTGCCGGGGTCAATTCCGGTGACCATGCCGCCGTAGGTCCTGTGGCTGGAGGAGAGCAGGGCAAACCCGTTGGCCCGGAGGGTATAGGCGCTGACATGGTCTGTATTGTCCATGATTTTGGCCACGGCCTTGGGATCTGCCACTGTTTTTCTGATTTTGGGATCCTTGTTATAGTCTGCTGCTGTGACCTGGATATGGCCGGTATGGGTTTTCACCCCTGCATTGATCATGACCTCGTACATCCCAACCTGTAAGGAGAGCATAAAGACCAGCAAAAGAGAGGCAAAGGCAATGGCCATGACCGTGAGAAGGGTCCGTCTGGGATTCCGCCAGATATTTCGCCATGCCATGAGGATTTCCATGGTTACCTCAAAGGATGCTTCAGGGCATTAATGGTGAATAGATTTTTTTTAAGGGGGATGTCAAACTTGAGATCTTCATACTCTAAAAGGGTGTAGTCTTCTTTTGATTCGGCATCCACGGACCTCATGGTCCATTGGGCAGGAAAGGGCCTGCCTCCGATATCGGCAATTTTATCCGTGGTCATGATTTTTACCGGTGCCATATCTTCATCATGGAAGGATTGTTCCAGAAGAATGCCGTCTTTCCGGATTTTGAGCGTCTGCATTCCCCAGATTACCGGGGCCTGTGGTTTGGGAAGGGCCTTGATGGTGTATACAGTCATGGCCAGGACTTTGTTCGTTTCAACAATCTTGTGGGTATAATCGTTGAGAATGGAATCTGCCTTGGACAGGTCATTGTTGGAAAAATCCGACCCCATCCAGGACTGGGACATCATGGACGGCGGGATTTTGATTATCCGGTTGATCTTGGGGTTGAAGGTCCACATGTCCGGCCCGAGCTTTAAGGTGCCGTTGCCCTTGTCTTTTTTCGGGGCCAGGATCTGGAAAATGGAATTTTTTCGCCCCTTTGTCCAGGCCTTGATCGTGGATTTTCTTTCCCAGTCACTTCTGTGAACGGTCATATGTACCACAGAGACCGAGGTGGTTCCCCGCATATGATCCCAGGCCCTGGCAATAAGGGCTTTTGCATCTGTTTCTTCTGCCGGGACCGGGGAAGAAAAGACCAGGATGATGACCCAGATGACCCCTAAAATTTTTTTCATGGTCTCCTTTTGCGGGGATGGGTATCCCCACGCTTTTGTTGCCTTGAATTGCTGCCTTGAAAAAAATATCTCATTCCCCGGGTTTTTTAACCCGTTTCAGACAGGCTGAAAAGCTCAAGGGCTTGTACATGAGATAAAGAAAATATGCGGCATTTGTCAAGCAGTCTTTGAATTTGGCCAAAGGCCGGACAACCGGATGTGTCCAATGCAAAGCGCTTTGGCCTTGAACCTGCCCAAATTCACCGCCTAATTTTATATTTGCTTAAATATGGGGATGTTTCGTGCTTTTTGGGCCACCAGGCGGTACCATGTTGCGGTGCCAAACAAGCGACGAATGAGGTGTATAAGTTGTACTCCGCAGTGAGGTGCAACCCAAGGCAACAAAGAAGATGGTATTGTATGGTGGGTCAGGGAAAAGGAGAAATAATTGACAAACCCGTGCAAACACTTTATCCATGGTTGGCCCGATTTATAGTATGATATTAACCTGGATCAAAGAGTTATGGACCCGGGTAGTTCTCCTTTGGTTGGGGACAGACCTTTAAATTTACATATTAAAGGGAGACATTGACATGGGTGCCAAGCTGAAAATCATTTTTTCCATGACCGTTTTTGGCACCCTTGCCCTTTTTGTGAAAAATATTGATTTGACTGCCGGAGAAATTGCTCTGTTCAGGGCGTTGATTGCTGCGGTATCCATCATCATTTACAAGCTTGCTGTCAAAGAGGCCATTTTTCCTGCTTCAATACGAAAAGAGATCCCCATTCTTTTTGTTTCCGGTGCTGCCATGGCCTTTAATTGGATTTTTCTCTTTAAGGCCTATATCCATACTTCTGTCTCCATTGCAACCCTGAGCTATTATTTTGCCCCTGTGATTGTCATGGTCTCCTCTCCTTTATTGTTCAAGGAAACATTAAGTCTGAAACAGGTGATCTGTTTTTTCATGGCAAGTGCAGGGCTTGTCATGGTCATCGGGGTCTCCGGTGCCGGTATGAACTCCGGACATTTGGCCGGGATCGGGTTCGGCCTCTGCGCGGCCGTGTTCTATGCCGGGGTGATCATTCTCAACAAATATATAAAGTCTGTGACCGGAATCGACAGGACCCTGATCCAGTTTTTTGCCGCCATTACGATTCTCATGCCCTATCTTTTTTTCACAACAGGTATCAGCCTGGGCAACCTGAACGCCTGGGGCTTTGCCAATCTTTTCGTTCTGGGCCTTGTGCACACCGGCATCACCTATTGCCTGTATTTTTCATCTCTCAAGGATTTGACAGGGCAGGAAGCCGCCATTTTCAGCTATATTGATCCCCTTGTGGCGATTTTGATCTCTGTGATGATTTTAAACGAATCAATGAACCTGTTCCAGATCATGGGCGGGATAATGATTTTAGGATTTACCCTTTTAAATGAAATTCAAGTCAAATTCTGGACAACCGGCAAAGGGGTTAATGAAAAATAATGCCGGCAAAGAGAATGAATAGTGTTCGAGTATTTCATTTGTATGGATATCCCGTGCCGGCTGGGTTTGTTTGCATGCTTACCCCTGTTTGAATATCTTTTCTCTTGAATCAAACCTTGGGGTGCGGGTATAGTTTTTTGATTCACAGGTTTTAAAAAAACAATATGATAAAAAAGGAAAACCCTATGACGATTGAATGGGCCTATATGAGAAAGGGCTGAGTCTCCTGCACAAAAGCTCAACGGTATTTTGAGCAAAATGATGTTCAGCTTGACCAGGTCATTGATGCCAGAAAAGAAAAAATTAATTATGACCAGGCCTGGAAATTGATCTGCACCCGGCCAAAGGTCTATATTGGAAAGGGAAAAAAGGTGCTGGCATTTGAACCGGATCAAAATTCCAAAAAAGCGATTCTCAAGGCCGCCATGGGACGGTCCGGAAACCTCAGGGCGCCTGCCGTAAAAACCGGGACAAAGATTTTTATCGGGTATAATGACGATATCTATGAGGGGCTATGATCCCCATATTTAAAAGGAGAGTTCGGGGAATGGAAAGGATAAAAAAGGGGACCATTTTCTGGGTAATGGTATTGGTTTTTTGTTCGCTTACCTGGGGGGGGGTGCGCTTCCACAAAGCTTGTAAACTCCTGGCATGACAAGACCTTTTCGACAAAACCCTTCAAGCGGATACTGGTTCTCGGGGTTTTTAACCAGGAAGTCAACCGGAGGATTTACGAGGATGCCCTGGTCCAGGCCCTGGAAGCCCAGGATACCCGGGCTGTAGGCGGTTATACCCTCATGCCTGATGTAAAGGATTATGATGAAAAACAAGAGATCCGTGAGGCCGTTAAAAAGGCCGGGCTGACGGGGTGATCATTGCAAGGCTTGTGGGGGTCAAAGAAAAAGAACGGGTGGTTCCGCCGCGGGTGGACTACTATCCGTCCATGGGCGTCCGGCATGGGCTTTACGGGTATTATGGGGCCTCTTATCATTCGGTTTATCAGCCCGGGTATACGGTGACAGATACCATTGTCAATCTTGAAACCACACTCTTTTGCGTGGACACCCAAAAGCTGGTCTGGAGCGGTATGACAAGCAGCCAAAATCCCTCTTCAGATCAGAAGATCGCCAAAGAGGCCGTGGCCCTGGTCATTGCCGAGATGAAAACCGCAGGCCTGCTCTGATCCATTTGCAGGCCGGGTCGGCGGGTTTAAAATTTGACCGTGTTGAGAGTGGACAGGATCGCTTCCTGCTCATCCAAAATATCATCCAGGATATCAGGAGTGGTCAAAGGATTCATGATTACCGATCTTAGGACTACTACATTCTGTTCCTCTGCGGGATCAAGTTTCAGCCGGGTTCTGGATACAAAGCTTTTGCCGGCCTCCCGCTGAATGCGCTGGATATTTTTATTGATTTGGTCCAGGGTGCTGTTGAGTTCTCTTTTTTCTTTCTCGCCGGCCAGGCTTAGTGCCTGTTTGATTTTTTCGGGCACCACCCTGTAGGTGAGAATATTCAAGACCGGTGAGGAGACCAGCTCAAACAGGGGTCTGGCCTTGATTTTTTCGGCAAAGGCCCTGGCCGTTTCAATGCCGTGGTCGATCATGAGGCCGTAGCCCCTTGCGCCCATAATCTTAAGGGCGGCATCCAGTATGAGAGAAGAGGCTTCCCTTGAGCCTTCAAGGGTTTTTATCCCCAGGTCCACAGATCCTTTCCGGTTCACATACCGTGCATGGTAGGCAATAGAGTCCAGGGCATTGGGATCCTTGAAATAGACCATGCCGGCAGTCATGGGCATGTAAAACTGTTTGTGGCAGTCAATGGTGACAGAATCGGCCCGTTCGATCCCAGCCAAAAGGTGGGAATATTGTTCCGATAAGAGTACCGGCCCGCCCCAGGCTGCATCCACGTGGAAATGAATTTTTTCACGTTCACAAATATCTGCCAGGGCTGGCAGAGGATCAATCACCCCGGTCTCGGTGGCCCCGGCAAGTCCCACGATGGCGGCAATTTTTGTTCGGCCTTCTTTTTTAAGGGCTTTAATCGTTGATTCGAGTTTGCCAAGATCTATGGCCCGGTTCTGGTCCACGTCCACCCCAATGAGGTTCTGGTTGCCGATGCCCAGGAGCCCCCCGGCTTTTTTTAAAGAAAAATGTCCCCGTTTGGACACAATGATGACCACCCTCTGGGTACCGTGGGCAATCATGGCTTGCAAAAGGCCGTTTTCTTCAACGCTTGAAAAATCGTTCTTGGCAGGAAACAAGTGATTTCTGGCCACCCACAGGGCCGTCATATTTGCAGTGGTGCCGCCGGTGGTAAATGAGCCCAGTGCTGTCCTTGTATTCTGGACATGTTCACGGTAAAACGCATTATCTTTTTTAAAAATCATGCAATGCATTTTGGCCAGCACCTGTTTTTCCAATACGGAAAGGACTTTGGAGGTCTCTACCTTGATGAGGTTCTGGTTTAAGGCCGCAGTAATGGCCTTGAGGTGAACCATGAAAAAGGGGATGGCAGAGGTCATGTGTCCGATAAAGTAGGGGGAGGCGACATTTACAGCCCTGGGGGCAATTTGTGTGATAATATCCTTAATGACCTGTTCAAGCTTTTTTTGGGGTTGCCGGTTGATGGCGACCTCTGTGAATTTTTTGGAGAGCTGTGCCAGGCTTATCTCTTCTGTGACACCTACATTCTGGTTCAGAAAATCGTGAAGCCCGAACAGGATTTGCTCCATATACTTGATCAGGGTTTTTTTGGAGTTTTCATCTTCAGGGCGGATAAAGACCCGGTAAAGGGTTTGCCAGTCAGCAATCAGTTCACGGGTTTGGGCCTTATTGCTGTTACGGCAGGGAGGCTGGACAGGCATGGAAATTATCTCTTTGTCTTGGTGTTAAAAAGCCAATAATGCCCCCTTGGGGGGATCAAGTCAATACCACCTGCCCAAGGGTTAAAAGAAAGCCCTTGAAAACAGGCTGAAAGTATGGCAGGTCTACCTTAAAAAAAGGAGAAAATCAAATGGAACTTCATGTCAGTGATATTTTAACCCGGGTGACCCGGTACAACCTTATCCGCAATGGCCGGATGATATACATTGATGTCCATAAACGGATTCAGGGCAAGCTGGCAGGCGATTTTATTGCCGTGCCCAATTTGGTGAATATCGTTTGACCGAGCATCAGGGGGCGGGAAATACAGAAGAAGAGGCCCTGTCAGACTGCTTGAAAAAAATTAAAGGCCTGAACCTGGAAGATCTTTTTCCCGCTGCCGTGCCCCCGGCCACCGCCGATTCCCAAGATGAGCCCGAATAAGGTTTAAAATATAAAAAAAGGCCTGCGGCCCTGGTCAGGCAGCAGGCCTTTTTTTTATCCTGTCTGGTTTTAGGCCTGGGATTCACCCATATCAAACCCCAGTTGAAGCGCTGTTTTGTTCATATCCATGAAATCTTTTGGAATCGTGGTTTCAAGGACCTTGAGGATGGACTCGGGTTTGACCACACGGGTCAGCCCGATGAGGGTACCCAGCATGCAGATGTTGAATACAATGGGCTTGCCGATTTTTTCCATGACCGTATCATACATGGGCAGGGCCACATGGTGGGCAGCCACTTTTTTTTCCATGGTCACAAACCTGGAATCCATGAGCAATAGTCCGCCGGGCCGAAGGATCGGGGAAAATTTTCCATAGCTTTCCTGGGTAAGGCTCACCAGGATATTGGGCTGGCGCACCTTGGGAAATAAAATTTCAGTATCTGCAATCAATATATCGCTCCGGGTGGCGCCGCCCCTGGCAGCGGCCCCGTAACTCTGAGACTGGATGGCATTTTTGTTTTCATAGATGGCTGCAGCCTTGGCAAGAATAATGGCAGCGGTGATCACGCCCTGGCCGCCTGAACCCGAAAACACAAGTCTTGAACGTTCCATTATGCTTTTCCTTTCATTGCTTTTTCAATCACCTGGTCATAGGCTTCGCAATATTCAGGCCTGCCCGTATCTTCCACAAAGATGCCCCTTTGGATGAGCTCGGGATTGTTTTCCAGTTTTTTGGATCCGATTTTTACCGTATTGGTTCTATAGCCCTCCATCATCTGGGCGGCATCCCCCTCCTTGTTTTTACGCCCGTAATAGGTGGGGCACTGGCTCATGATTTCAACCACGGAAAATCCCTTGTGCATGATGGCCTTTTTCAGGATATCTTTGGCTTCCTTGGCATGGAAGGTGGTGGACCTTGCCACAAAAGATGCCCCTGCGGCCGCAGCCAGTTTCACCACGTCAAAATCGTTGTCAATGGTCGAGTAAGGAGCTGTTGTGGCTTTTTTGCCGGGTCCTGACAGAGGAGAAAACTGGCCCCCTGTCATTCCGTAGATTTTATTGTTCATCACAATGGCCGTGATGTCTATATTTCTCCGGGCCGCATGGATAAAATGATTGCCGCCGATGGCCAGGGCATCCCCGTCACCCATGGGCACAATGGCCTTGAGGTTGGGTCGTGACATTTTAACGCCCGTGGCAAAGGACAGGGCTCTTCCATGAATGGTGTGAAGGGAGTGAAAATCCACATACCCTGAAATCCTGGAAGAACAACCGATCCCGGAAGTCATGACAATTTCGTTTTTATCCAGCTCCAGCTCGTGGATGGCCCGGAGCAAAGAACCCAGGACAATACCATGGCCGCATCCAGGACACCACATATGGGGAAAGTATCTGCCCCTGACATAGTCTTTAAAATCAAACTCTGTATTGGTACTCATGTTAGACCCCCTTTCCCTGGATCATTCTCAAGACTGTTTTGATATCCGTGGGTGAGATGAGCTGACCGTCAATCCGGTTGGCTAAAAAGACTTTTTCCGGGTTGTCCACCGCACTTTTGACCTGGGTGACCACCTGGCCCATGTTCATTTCAACCACGAGAACGGCCTTTGCATTGGCACACTTTTGTCTGACGATTTCTGTGGGAAAGGGCCAGATGGTCTGGAGCTCAAGCACACCGATTTTTACCCCTCTTTTCCTCCGGTTTTTGGCAATATGTTTGGCAGACCGGGCAGAGGAACCATAGGAGACCAGCACATAGTCTGCATCATCCAGCCAATGCTCCTTGTACATGCAGATGTTCTCCCAGTTGTTTTCAATCTTATCCACCAAGTGGCGGAGCAGTTCGCTGACCACCTTGGGATCGTTGTTGGGAAATCCCCACATGTCATGGAAAAGACCGGTGACATTATACCGGTGTTCTGCACCGAAATCTGACATGGGCAGCCTGCCGTCTTCCCGGGGCAGGTAAGGGTGATAATCCACACCCTTGGGCACCGAGGTCCTAAGGCGGTCAACAACAGGCAACTCTCCTTTTTCAGGGATGATCAGTTTTTCCCGCATATGGCCGATGACTTCGTCAAACAAAAGGATGACCGGTGTCCTGTAAGTCTCTGCCAGGTTAAAGGCCTCAACCGTCATCTCAAATACATCCTGGTGGTTGGAAGCGGTCAGGGCAATGATGGCATGATCCCCATGGGTGCCCCATCGGGCCTGGTTGATATCCCCCTGGCTGACATGGGTGGGATTTCCTGTGGAGGGCCCCCCCCTTTGTACATTGGCAATGACACAGGGGATTTCTGCCATGCAGGCATAGCCCAAAGCTTCCTGTTTCATAGAAAAGCCGGGCCCCGAGGTTGCGGTCATGACCTTGCTGCCGGTGAGCGATGCACCGATAATAGCCCCCATGGAAGCGATTTCGTCTTCCATCTGGATGAATTTACCACCAACCTCAGGCAGTCTTCCTGCCAGGTGTTCTGCGATTTCAGTGGACGGAGTAATCGGGTAGCCGGCGAAGAAATTGATACCTGCGTACAGGGCACCCTCAACACAGGCTTCATTCCCCTGAACAAACCTGATATTCGATGTGTTAGTCATTTTCCCCTTCCTGATTTTCTTTGATTTGAATTGCCAGATCCGGGCATCTAAGTTCGCAAAGCATGCATGCGATACAGTCTTCCGGGCGAACTGCTTCCACTTTTCCCTGCTTGTCCAATTCAAGCACTTTTTTGGGACAGAAATGAACGCAGATGCCGCACCCTTTACACCATTCCTTGTCGATTACATGTGTGACTGATTTGCCTTTTCCCATAATTCCCTCTTAAATAGATAAAGCTAGCCAAAAAACAAGGCACTTCATTAAGCGATTTGATTTCGTATGTCAAGGATTTCTCTCATTAAAGATGAACGAAATTCATTGTTTTTTATTCCAGGTAAAAAAGCAAGAAAAAAAATAGGTTAGACCAGTATCCGCGTGGATAAAATTTACGTTTTTGTCTGAAGATTATCGTCGTCAATAAGGGGTTACTCTTTTGTTGTTTTTTTTTAATCCCATGAAAATTTCGCTGATTAGGATTTTGGGCAGGCAAGGGCAATAAAAAGAGAGTGAGAATTTCAAGATTTACCCGGCCCGGCGATAGTGATATAACCTTTGGCCATGGCAACGATAAAAGAAAATCAGGTCTCGGTGATTATCCCCACCTTTAACCGGGCCCATGTCCTGAAAAGAGCGGTGGATTCGGTGTTGGCCCAGGATTACCCCTCCATTGAACTGATTGTTGTGGATGACGGTTCCACCGACAATACCAGGGCGCTTCTGGATGGATACAAAGATCAGATCCGGGTGATTATCCAGCCCAATATGGGGGTCTCGGGTGCCAGGAATACAGGAATCCGGGAAAGCTCAGGCGCCTTTATTGCCCTGCTGGATTCAGATGATGAATGGACCCGGGATAAACTTATGGTGCAGATGGATTTTTTCAGGGCCCATCCCCATGCCATGATCTGCCAGACCGAAGAGATCTGGATCAGGAACGGAAAACGGGTCAATCCCAGGGTCAAGCATAAAAAGCCTTCAGGCTTTATTTTCGAGCATAGTCTGAAGCTCTGCCTGGTAAGTCCTTCTGCCGTGATGATGCGCAGGACCTTGTTTGATCTTAAGGGCATGTTCAACGAAGATTTTCCCGTGTGTGAGGATTATGATCTGTGGCTGCGCATCTCAAGGGATATTCCGGTCTATCTGGTGGATACCCCGTGCACCGTTAAATACGGGGGCCATGATGATCAGCTCTCTGCCTCCCACTCCCAGGATAAGTACAGGATCAAGGCGATTTTAAACCTGATCCGGGAAAAAACATTGACCTGTGATCAAAAAACGGCCGCAATTGATGTGCTTGTGAAAAAATCCAGGGTGTATGGAAACGGGTGCATAAAACGGGGAAAAATCCGTGAAGGAGAGTATTATATCTCCTTGTGCCAGAGGTTTGATCCGGGATAGCAGGGTCTTATTGATCTAAAATATCCATGGTAGAATAGTGAAGCCCGCCTTCTTCCATGGCCTTTTCCATGATCGTGCATTTGCGGTGGTCTTCCATGAGGGTGAGGCTGGTATTGGGCCCTGCAATCATGGTATTCTGGGTAATGCTGCCCTGAACCAGGATTTTGGGTGAGGCTTGGGCTTTGTTTGAAAATTCCCGCAGCCCTTTTTTCTTGAGAACCAAAAGTTTGTTGGCGTTTTCTATTTGGTCGATCCGGGTTTTTAATTGTTCTGTTTCCCTGGCATACCGGTCCTGGGTTTGAAAGATGGTGTTCAATTCAGTTTCTGCTGTTTTGGCTGTCTGCGCCAATGTTTTTAATTGTTCCAGGGCCTGGTTCAACCTGGGTTCATCATTTGCTTTTTTGAGCTGGGTCAATTCTAATTTTGTTTCTTTGATCTGTCTTTCTGCCATTTCCTGGGCCTGGGCTTTTTCCGTGATGAGCTGGTAAAGCTGCTGATCCTCTTGTTCGATGGTTTGTATTTTTTCTTTTGTCTCCTGAAGCTGGTCCAAAGATTTTTGGATCTGGCCATCGATCAGGGCCGTCTGGGTTCTGATATGTTCGTCTACCCCGACCTTGAGCTGGACCGGGTCGGAAGTCTCCGTGCCGATTTTGCCTGCCTCAATTCCTGCCTTTGCAATAATTTGTGAGGATATAATTACGCCCCCGGGATTTTTACAACACCCGGACAACATGATGTTTGAATCAATGATCTCTTTTTGAATTTCCAGGTCTCCAAAGGCGCTGACCTTTGAATTATTGATAAATTTGGCAAAGATATTTCCCTTGGAATTGATGGTGGCATCATTGATCCCGTCTGAGATATGCAGATCACCGGTCAGATCAATCACTGCACCCTCAATTTCTTTGGCCGTCAGATTGATGCCTTTAACGGTAAAGCCTTCCTTGATGGTTCGGGAATGTTCAGAATTCTGTGTCACGGTTTCGGTTCCCGGATCTGCCTCAGCGCCAGCGGAAGTAAAAGTCAGGTCCGAGAATGGGCCTTCAATCAGCCACGTCGGAGGAGTTGACTTTTGCTGGAGTGGAGTTCCTGGAACCATCTTTTCCATCTGTAAATAAATCCCTATCAAATTCCCAGCTCTTTATCCAGCCGGCCTTCCCCTCTGTGACAATATAAGTGAGACACTTACCCCTTGATAAATTAGTGTAGGGCGGGTAAGGCAATACTTATATGAAACCGATAAAAATGAACCCACTACCAGAGTCCGAAAAACAGGCAGTCCCCAAGGAGGCACCAATGGAAGGAGCCCATAGGGCGACTGGAATTGGTGCCTCCTTGGGGGGACAGGATTCAATCACTGATCCTGAAGTTCCTGAGAAAAAGCCCCGGCGTAATTTCACTGCTTCTTATAAACTGCGTATTCTCCAAGAGGTTGAAAACTGCAATGAATCCGGAGGAATAGGTAGGATACTTCGAAGAGAGGGCCTCTATTCTTCAAATTTAGCCGATTGGCGCAAAGCCCGGAATAAAGGACTTCTCAACGCCATGGCACCTCGAAAGCGAGGGAGGAAATCCAAAGAGAAGAACCCATTGGCAACAGAGGTCGCCAGACTTCAAAAAGAAAAATCTAAATTAGAGCATAAGTTAAAACAGGCGGAACTCATCATTGAAGCCCAAAAAAAAAAAAATTTCAGATCCTGGGAATCCAACAAAATCTGGACGACCTCAAAGGAGACGACTGATGAATGCCGCCCTAACGTTAAGTCACGATCTTGGGAAAAAGCCTTCATGTGAGGCTTTCGGTGTCCCTCGCTCATCTTTTTATAGGTTTTATTCTCCGAAAAAACAGGTGAAATCAAAGCGGGGCAGCTCTCCTCTTTCTTTGAATCCTGATGAACAACAAACGGTTTTGGATATTCTTCACTCGGACACGTATCGAGACCAGGCCCCATACCAGGTCTATGCCTCTCTTCTTGATAAAGAAAGGAAAATACTATTGCTCCATCAGAACGATGTATCGGCTTCTTCACAAAGAACATGGTTCTGTGCCGGAACGAAGACGGCAGGTAAATCGCCCGAAATATAAAAAACCTGAATTGCTGGCAACCGGACCGAATCAGGTCTGGTCCTGGGATATTACCAAGTTGAAAAGCGTCACAAAATGGACTTATTTCTATCTGTATGTAATCATGGATATTTTCAGCAGGTATGTTGTCGGCTGGATGGTCGCCCATAGGGAACAAACAGCATTGGCCAAAAGGCTTATTGAGAAGTCCTGTGAAAACCAAAATATATTACCCGGTCAGCTTGGACTTCATGCAGATCGGGGAGCCAGTATGAAATCCAAAGGGGTTGCCCAGCTTCTTGTCGATTTAGGGGTAACCAAAACCCACACAGACCGCACGTCAGCAATGATAACCCTTACTCTGAAGCTCAATTTAAAACATTGAAATATTGTCCAAAATTTCCAAATCATTTTGGTTCGATTGAGGATGCAAGAACCTTTTGCCAGGATTTCTTTGGATACTACAATAAAGAGCATTACCATTCTGGTATTGGCCTGGTAACCCCGGAACAGTTTCATTATGGCATTGCTAAAGAGATTTATGGGTCTCGCTGTAGAACTTTGAAAGAGGTGTTTATTAAAAACCCAATACGCTTTAAGGGGAAAATCCCTCGGCCACCAGCTTTACCAGAAGCAGCCTGGATCAACAAACCGGAACAGGAAGAGAAGGATAAGATTGGAGCCTAATTTTAGGCATAAAGTGTCTCATTGTCATTGACACATTCCGTCAAAGAAAATTGCCAACTGGGAAATTGTCAGTGACCAATTTTGAATCGGCATTGTCCATTTTTTACTGGCGTTCTGGATCCCCATGTAAAGCAGCTTTAACAGGCTGTCCTGGTTCGGGAATGATCCCTTTGTTTTGGTCAGTTTTCGAAACTGTCGATGCACAGCCTCAATGGTATTTGTGGTGTATATTATCCGTCGAATCTCTTCTGGATATTTAAAGAAATGACTGAGGCGTTCCCAGTTGTTCCGCCAGGATTTTATCACAATCGGGTATTTGTCATTCCATTTATTTTCCAAGATATCCAGTTCTTCTTCGGCCAGATCCTTATTGACCGCTTTATAAACACGTTTTAGATCTGCCATAAATTTCTTTTTATTTTTGGAACCAACGTATTTCAATGAATTTCGGATCTGGTGGACTACGCAGAGTTGAACTTCTGTGTCCGGGAATATGGTCTCAATGGCCTCGGGAAAACCTTTTAGACCATCAACACAGGCAATCAGGATATCTTTTACCCCTCGGTTTGAAAGGTCTGTTAACACCTGCAGCCAGAAGTTCGCACCCTCATTCTCGGATATGTACAGCCCAAGAACCTCTTTGCGGCCCTCGATATTCACCCCAAGAATTGTGTAAACGGCTTTGCTGCTGACCTTTCCGTTTTCTCGTACTTTATAATGTATGGCATCAACCATACGATTGGGTACACATTTTCCAACGGCCTGGCCTGCCATTCTTTGACGGTATGGATGATTTTATCGGTAATGGTGCTCAGAGTGGCATTTGAAATCTCAAGTCCATAGATTTCCTGTAAATGGGAAGCCATATCATTATAACTCATGCCCAGGCCGTAAAGGGCTATTATCTTTCTTTCAATTTCATCGCTGAGCGTTGTCTGATGTTTTTGACGATCTGTGGAGAGAAGGTTCCGGCCCTGTCACGCGGGGTTTTTAGCTCAAATTTACCATCCAGGGATTTAATGGTCTTTTTGCTTTTTCCATTACGGCGGTTGGCAGAAACTTCCTGCCCGAGATGGGACTCCAACTCTCCTTCAAGAGCAGCTTCAGCAAGATTTTTGATTAATGATGTAAGGACGCCGCCCTTACCTGTGAAGGGTTTACCTTCCTGGATGCCTTTAAGGGCTTTTTGAAAATCAAATTCGGTGTTTTCTTCGGTCATGTCAGTTCTCCTTATTTAGCTGAGTATATCAGCTTTCATTCAACTGACACAGAATTTTGAACGCCCTCGATGGTTCCGGCCACAACAACATTTCCCTTAAAATCAATATTCCCGGTCTCAAAGTCCACATCTCCGGCAATGGAAAGTTCCGGGTTCACACTGATTTCGCCCAGAGGGTCCAGGTGGGGCTGGCCGTCCAGGGTCGAGTAAATTTTTAATCCGTCCTGGGAAAGCCGGGTGCCGTTTCCGGCCGTAAAGACAGGGTCTTCCGCCTCTTCTATAAGGATGGGCAACCCGGCAACGCTGATTCCGTCCTTGCCTTCCTGGGCCGGGGTTTTGGTGGCCAGAAGGTCATTCTTGCTTGCATAGGGGATATCACCCCTGTCCCGAAAATCAATGCGGCCATCTTCCATTATTTTTCCGGGGTTGGCGTAAAGGGTTTCAAATTCATAGGTGATGGTGCCGTTTGTGCTTAAAATCGGTTTTTTACCCTGAGCCACAATAAAGGTTTCATCTTTCGGGGTTGCAGAGTCTATCCAGGTCTCAATGGCCTTGTCATCAACAATGCCAAAGCTGATTCCTTTTTGGCGAAGAAATTCAAGAAGGCTTTCCGTGGTCAGGACATCCTTGTTTTCAGGACGGATTTTCATCTTGATAAATGCCCGGGCCTGATCCTTGGATATCAATACATCAATAAATTCGTCTAACAGGGCATCTTCCCCAGCGGTTTTGTTTTTGTCCTCTGACATGTCTGTATCCGGGGTTTCCGCCAGGGAAAAAACAGATCTGAGAATTTTGGCCATTATTTTTTGTTTTTTGTCTGGTTCAGTCTCTGTCTGATCTGTCTCCGGTGCAATCATAATGGTTTGGGGCTCTGGCAGGGTGGTGTCAAGATCTTTTTGGGCCGCAGCTTTGACAAATAGTTCCCGGGTGTGTCCGGCCAGTTTTTCAAACTCATCCATCAGGGTCTGGGGAGTGATGGGAATGCCGAAAAAGTCAATCCTCTCTACAAGAGTTACAGGATCTTTGCGCTGCTTTTTGGCTTGGCTCAATTTTGAACCCAGCTTTATTTTATCTGCTGTTTTGTTTTTAATCCGGGCCTGGCAAAGTGCATGTTTTTTCTTCAGCCGCTGGGCAACAATAAACATTTGTTTGTTCTGATGGGCAATCACCCGTTTTAATCGTTCATTTTTAATATCTTTGGCAAATCTTCTCAGGCTGGATTCAACCTGGCTTAAAAGGTCCTGGTCCGATGCCGGGGTCACGATGCAGGCATTTATCTCAGCCTTGTTGATGGCCCGGATAACCATTTCGGACTGGTCTGAGGGGACCATGAGCATGCGCTGGGTCAACGGGGAGAGGGCCCTGGCTTTTTCAAGAATATCATCTCCTTCCATTTTGGGAAGTTTAAAACTGGATATAAAAAGATGAAAAAAAGAGGTTCCTGCCTGTTCCAGGCGGTCCAATGCGTCTTTGGAAACGGTTTCACAGACCACATCCCATCCTCGTTCTTCCAATAGTTGTCTGGTGTTGTTTTTTACGGCCTCTTCTGCTTCAAGAATAAGGATTCTGGGGGTCTCAGTCATGGTTCTCCCCTTGGCCCAGCGGATCAGGCATTTCAATTCCGTTTCTCAAGGCCAGTTCTTCAAAGTGTTTGTACAGGGTCTGGATGGACTTTTCATACAGAAAATTCAACTCTTTTTGGCTGTCGCCCGGGATGGCATCTATACATTTTACCACAAGGCCAACGGCCTGCGCCTGGGTCAGGGGCCTTTGGGCGGTCTTTTGTTTGAGCTGGGCCGCAATGGTCAGGATTTCCTTTTCAAGACGGGTGAGTTTTTTTCCGTGGCCTTTGTGGCTTCCATAAGCTCGCAGTTGAGTTCGTACAATTTTTTGTTTTGTTTTTTGGCCACCCCATATAATTGCTGACTTTCCAGGTATTTTTCATATTGTGCGATGCCTGACCGGATGGTTTGGGTGATGTCATCATTTTTTAAGGGCTTTGAGATATACCGTTGAACCGCGCCCTTGTTGACCGCCCGGATAATGGTCTTTATGTCAGAATATCCCGTGATCAGAACCCGGATGGTTTCAGGGGAAATTTCTTTTACCTTTGCCAGAAACTGGCTGCCCTTCATGCCGGGCATACGCTGGTCGCACAGCACCAGGGAAAAGGGAGTGGTTGCTTTTCTGACGCTTTCAAGGCCCTCTTCTCCGGTCTCATCGTGGATAAATCCCAGGCCCAGATCTTCGAGAACAGGGCCGACTGTCTGGTCTTTGGGCACTTTGTGAGCCACGATCAAAACCTTGTGTTTATGGGGGGGATGTCCGGAATTAAGCGTCATGAAAGAGCCTTTTTTAAGGTTAAGCTGAAGAATTTCACCCTATTATAACTGCTAACAGTTTAAAGGGAAAGGGGTATAAAATCAAGCCTATTGGGTAAACATAGCTGTATTGATGTCCCTTTCCTTGCTGAAATCCGGCTTTAGTGAGAGATATGGCAAAGCTCTGGATCATGGACGGCGGTCTGGCTTACGCCTGATCCTTCCAGCCAAAGGTCCGGTCCACGGCCTTTTTCCATCCTTTGTAAAGGTCCTCACGCTGGTCATCTTCCATTTTGGGGTCCCAGGTGGAATGAACATGCCAGTTTTCCTTCAGCGCCCGGGTGTCCGGCCAGAATCCCACGGCCAGTCCTGCGGCATAGGCGGCGCCAAGGGCCGTTGTCTCAGCCACCTTGGGACGGGTGACAGAGACATTGAGCATGTCTGCCTGGAACTGCATCAAGGTGTTGTTGTTCACCATGCCCCCGTCTACTTTCAGGGATTTAAGCTCCCAGTCCTTTTCCTGGTCATCCTCAAGATCCTTGAGGATGGCCTGGGCAATATCCTTGGTCTGAAAGGCAGCCGCTTCAAGCACGGCCCTTGCAATATGTCCCTTGTTTGCAAACTGGGTGAGTCCTGTGATCACGCCCCTGGCATCGGACCGCCAATAGGGGGCAAACAGACCTGAAAATGCAGGCACGCAATAGACATCCCCATTATCCGGAACGGTATTGGCCAGGGTTTCAATCTGGGGTGCATCTTTGATCAACCCTAAATTGTCCCTGACCCATTGAACCAGGGCTCCGGCATAGGCAATTGAACCTTCCAGGGCATACACCGGTGGCTGGGAGCCGATCTGGTATCCCAGAGTGGTGAGCAGTCCATGGCTGGAGAACCTGATTTCACTGCCGGTGTTAAATAGAAGGAAACACCCGGTACCGTATGTGTTTTTGGCTTCTCCCGGTGAAAAACAGGTCTGGCCGAACAGGGCGGCCTGCTGGTCACCCAAAGCGCCGGCAATGGGGACATCTGTTCCCAAAGGACCCTCAGGATCGGTTCTTCCGAAATTTTCAGCATCTGAAGAGGCAATGATGTTTGGCAGACAGCCAAGGCTGATACCCATGGCTTTGAGTATATCTTTATCCCATTCCAGGGTGGTTAAATTCATGAGAAGGGTTCTGGATGCATTGGTCACATCCGTGACATATCGGCCTTTTTTCGGGCCTCCGGTAAGGTTCCAAACCACCCAGGTGTCCATGGTGCCGAAGCAGGCCTGATTTTTATCTGCGGCCTGTTTTACCGCCGGTACATTTTCGAGCATCCACTTGATTTTCGGTCCTGAAAAATAGGTGGCCGTGGGCAGGCCTGTTATTTTTTTAAATCCGTTCTGGCCATGGACTTTGTCCAACTCCCGGCAGATTTTATCCGTTCTTGTGCACTGCCACACAATGGCGTTGTAAAGCGGTTCTCCTGTGGTTTTATCCCATGCCATAACCGTCTCTCTCTGGTTGGTCACCCCAATGGCCGCCAGGTCGCTTCCTTTGATGCCGGCTTTTTTAAGGGCCTTTTGGATCACCACCCGGGTATTGTTCCAGATCTGCATTGCATCGTGTTCAACCCAGCCGGGCTGATTACATATCTGGTCATGTTCCATCTGACTCAAACCGATGATGGCCCCGTTTTTGTCGAAGATGATAAATCGTGTACTGGTGGTTCCCTGGTCTACGGCTCCAAGATATGCTGTCATGGACATGATCTCCTCTGCTGGCGTTTATGTTTGATAATATTCAGGAGTTAGAGACAATTTCTAATAAAAATAAAATCAATTGTCCACTCCAAAGGGCAGTCCGGATGAATAAAACTTGATTTTAGGGAGTCCAGGATCATGAACAAGAAGACCTAAGGCTCAAGCCCGCTTTTTATGGGATTTTACCTTATATCAGGTTTGCCAAGATTGAATTTTCAGCCGAACCTCTCTATGGTTACTTTTGTGGGGCCCCGTTTATGGGTTTTTGGGGCGCCTTTCTTTTTATTCTTGTTATCCTGCCTGGCCGTTGACCTTTATTATCCTGGTGGTTATTTTTTTAGGCATTTAAAAGAGGCAAACAGGGCGGATATGCACAAGGTGCTTGACAAGGTGCGGAGGGATTGATTAGTTTGGAAAATTACCCACGATGGTTTTTTATAAAAAAGGAGGCTTGCCCCATGGAAGATGCTCCGTCTAATTTTGATTCAGTTGGTCTTGATTCTTTTGGTCCCGGTCAGTTCAGCAAAGAGGATAAATCCGCCCTGGTGGTTGACATGCTCACCCGGATCATGGTTCACCACGGTCTTTGGTTTAATGAGGTTCGCCACCAGATGGGTATGGAAAAAGCATTAACGGCTTTGGACAAGGCCACAAAAAATTCTGTGGCCATTGCCATGAAGCATCTGTCCGCGACTCTGGGCTTTGAATTGGACAACAAAATGCCCAAAGCCCTGGTAAATCTGGAGGATGATACCATGGAAAAGCTCATGGCCGGCGTGGCCAAATCCTGGCTGGCCAATGACGGGGTCTGGTTCCAGGCGGTGGAGTTTGACCATGGAATGAACGATGCCAAACGGTGCAATGATTCGTGTTGGACAAAATTTTCACCCTATGAGGCCCATGCCATAAAAAATATTTTGGGGCTGGGAGAAAATCCAGGGCTGGAAGGGCTGAAAAAAGCTTTGAATTTCAGGATGTACGCCTTCATAAACCAGCAGACAATTGTTGACGAGGGACCCAAAAGTTTTGTATTTCAGATGAATGAATGCAGGGTTCAGCTGGCAAGGCAGAGGAAAAATCTGGACGATTACCCCTGCAAGTCCGCAGGGCTCGTTGAATATGCCTATTTTGCCGAGGCCATTGATACTCGGATTAAGACCCAATGTATTGGCTGCCCGCCGGATGCCCATCCCAAGGAATGGTTTTGCGCATGGCGGTTCAGCCTTGATAAATGATAAAACAAGATATTGTAAATATATAAGGAAGGGATTGTACTATGGGAGTCGTATCGGACAAGATCCAGGAATTAAAGTTGAAAGAAAAAAAGATCAAGGCCATGGGCGGGGAAAAAGCCCTGGCCAAACGGCGTGAAAAAGGCAAACTCAATGCCAGGGAACGCCTTGACCTGCTCTTTGATGACAACAGTTTCAGGGAAGTGGATATGTTTGTGACCCACCGGTGTACCAATTTCGGGATGGAGACCAAGGAAATTCCGGCAGACGGGGTTGTCACAGGTCATGGCCGGGTGGACGGAAGAGTTGTTTTTGCCTATGCCCAGGATTTTACTGCCCGGGCAGGCTCTCTGGGTGAGATGCAGGCCAAAAAGATCTGCAAGGTCATGGATCTTGCCATGAAATCAGGTGCGCCCATCGTCGGGATGAACGATTCGGGCGGGGCCAGAATCCAGGAGGGAATTGACGCCCTTTCAGGATACGGGGAAATCTTTTTTAGAAATTCAGGCGCTTCCGGCGTCATTCCCCAGATATCGGCCATCATGGGACCCACCGCCGGGGGGGCCGTATATTCACCTGCCATGACCGATTTTATTTTTATGGTCAAAGAATCTTCTTACATGTTCATCACAGGCCCCAATGTGATCAAGGCGGTGACTGGCGAAGAGGTCAGTTTTGAGGACTTGGGCGGTGCCATGGCCCACAATGAAAAATCAGGGGTGGCCCAGTTTGCCTGCGAGTCTGATGAGGACTGCATCAATCAGATGAAAGAACTTTTATCTTTTTTGCCTTCAAACAACATGGAAGATCCGCCAATTTTGCCCCCAAGTGATGATCCCAACCGCATGGATGCCTCTTTGGATACCATTATTCCGGACAACCCCAACCAGGGGTATGACATCAAAGAGGTGATCGCTTCCATCGTGGATAATGGATCCATATTTGAGCCCCACCAGTATTTTGCCAAAAATATCGTGATCTGCTTTGCCCGTCTTAACGGCCGGCCCATCGGGATTATTGCCAATCAGCCCAAGGTGATGGCAGGGTGTCTTGATATTGACGCCTCGGACAAGGCCACCCGGTTTATCCGGTTCTGCGATGCCTTTAATATCCCCATGCTCACCATTGCTGATGTGCCCGGCTACCTGCCCGGGTCAGATCAGGAATGGGGCGGGATCATCCGCCATGGGGCCAAACTGCTCTGGTGTTATTCCGAAGCCACCGTGCCCAAGCTTTTGCTCATCACCCGAAAAGACTATGGGGGGTCCTATCTTGCCATGTGCTCCAAACACCTTGGGGCAGATATGGCCTTTGCCTGGCCCTCGGCGCAGATTGCGGTCATGGGCGCTGAGGGTGCCGCTAATATTATCCATGCAAGGGAAATCAAAGGGTCAGATGATCCTGTGGCCAAACGCAAGGAAAAAATTGATGAGTATAATGAACAGTTTTCAAATCCCTATTGCGCGGCAGCAAGGGGCTATGTGGATGCGGTGATTGTTCCTTCTGAAACACGGCCAAGACTCATAGACGCCCTGGAGGCATTGTCCACCAAACGGGAAATGCGGCCGGCCAAGAAGCACGGAAATATTCCGGTTTAATCAACGCCATAGGAGAGGAAAATACAATGGAGAATAAAAAATTGGCCGCAGCCATGGCTGCCGTGTACATGGCCATCCGAACCGGGGAAGAAACGGCTGCCGCAACCGCGGTTGAGCCGCCTGCCCAGGCTGTGAGTGAACCTTCACACAACGCCCAGGCCTTTTTGATGAATGCCTGGGGCATGACCGGAAGACAGGCGTTAATGAACGCCAACACCATGATGCAGATGCGGATGTTCAAATGATGGAATAAAGATCCTGCAACGAAAAAAAAGAGATAAATATTTTATATAAAGGAAGGACATTATGAGTGAGCACAATCAAGTTAAAATGGTTGAGATGAACTACAAAAAGGACCGGCCCAAGGCGGAAAAGCCCTTGATGGTGGAAGATCTTTCCCTGCGTGACGGCCATCAGTCTTTGTTTGCCACAAGGGGACGCACAGAAGATATGATTCCGGTGGCCGAGCAGATGGATGAGATCGGGTTCTGGGCGGTTGAAGTCTGGGGCGGGGCCACCTTTGACACCATGCACAGATTCTTGGGAGAAGATCCCTGGGAGCGGCTGCGGACCTTGAAACGCTACTTTAAGAAAACCCCTTTTTCCATGCTCCTTCGCGGCCAGAACCTGGTGGGCTATCGGAATTATGCCGATGACGTGGCCAAGCTCTTTGTTAAAAAGACGGTGGACAACGGCCTGGAAGTGTTCAGAACCTTTGACGCCCTCAACGACTATCGAAACTTTGAAACCGTGGTCCCTGTGATCAAGGAATGCGGGGCCCATTTCCAGGGCTGTATCTGCTATACCCTGACCGAACCCCGCCTGGGTGGAGAGGTCTACAACCTGGACTATTATCTTCAAAAGGCAAGAGACCTTGAGGACATGGGGGCCGATTCCATCTGCATCAAGGACATGGCAGGGCTCATGTCTCCCTATGATGCCTATGAACTGATCAAGGCCATGAAGGCCGAGGTTAAACCCTTGATTCATCTTCATTCTCATTTTACCTCCGGCATGTCGCCCATGACCCATTTCAAGGCTGTGGAAGCCGGTGTGGACATCATTGACACCTGCATGACGCCCTATGCCTACCGAACCTCCCATGCCGCACTTGAGCCTCTGGTCATGAGCCTTTTGGGAACCAACCGGGATACAGGGTTTGACATTAAGGCCCTGGCCGCCATCAATGAGACCCTGGAAAAAGATGTCATGCCCAAGTACAAGCATCTTCTGGACGACACCAAGGTGTCCATGATCGATATCAACGTGCTGCTTCACCAGACGCCGGGGGGCATGCTTTCAAATCTGGTCAACCAGCTGCGTGAAATGGATGCCATTGACAAGATTGATGAGGTATACAAGGAACTGCCCCGGGTGAGAAAAGAACTGGGCCAGATTCCCCTGGTGACTCCCACAAGCCAGATCGTTGGCACCCAGACTGTGAACAACGTCTTGTTTGACGGTGATGGCGAGCGGTACAAGATGATTACCGCCCAGGTCAAAGATCTTTGCTATGGTCTGTACGGAAAAACCAGCGTGCCCATTGATGCCGAGGTTCAGCAAAAGGCCCTCAAAGGCTATGACCGGGGTGAAGAACCCATTTCCTGCCGTCCTGCCGAAGTGCTTGAGCCTGAACTTGAAAAGGCCAGAGAACAGATCGGAGATCTGGCCATGGATGATGAAGATCTTATCCTTTACACCCTGTTTCCGGTGACCGGGAAAAAATATCTCATGCAAAAATACGGCAAGGAGCAGGTGCCTGACGCCATCAAGCCCATTACCCTGGATGACGTGAAAAAACAAGACGAGATCATTAAAAAGGCCAAGGCAGGCAAACTCATTGAACCGGCTGAGCAGATGCCTGAAAAGAGTGAATTTGCAAGGACCTTTAATGTATTTGTGGAAGGGGAATATTTTGAGGTTGGCGTGGATGAGGTGGGCGGATCTCCTGTGATCACCTACGCAGCTCCTGCTGCTGCAGTTCCAGCTGCTGCAGCGCCTGCGGCTCCTGCACCGCCTGCTCCGGCAGCAGCGCCTGCAGCTCCGGCTCCCAAGCCTGTGGCACCCGCACCCAAGCCTGCTCCGGCAGCAGCGCCTGCAGCTCCGGCTCCCAAGCCTGTGGCACCCGCACCCAAGCCTGCTGCGGATACAGGTGCCGGTACCCCGGTCAAGGCGCCCATGCCCGGCATGGTCATCAAGTACGAAAAAAATGTGGGGGATGCGGTAAATGAAGGGGAAACCGTGGTGGTGATTGAAGCCATGAAAATGGAAAACGCATTGCCGGCAACGGCCAGCGGCACCATTACAGCCATTCATTACAACTCGGGTGATTCCGTGGCCAAGGATGATGTACTTGCCACAATCGAGTAATCTGGATAGGGCATGGGAGTTTGACAAGCAAACTCCCATGCTTATTATGCTGGTTCAAGGTATTTTAGAACCCGCATAAGGAGAGTAATAATGGCTTTTGAAACAAGAGAAGAACTTCTTGAAAAATATTTAAAAATGGACAAACCCCATTGTCCCCATTGTGATCAGGAAATGACGCTTTGGGAGGTGCCGCCCTTTAATTTTTCCGATGGCTTGGGATGGGGAACCCCATATCTGTTCATCTGCTTTAATGACGACTGCCCCTCCTTTAGAAAGGGGTGGGAGCATCTTCAGGAGACCATGGCATCACCGGCCTCCTATCGGTGTATCAATGAGCCGGGCAATGACCATTTTGACTATATGCCCGTGTTCAGCCCCATGGGCGGGACCGGCGGCAAGGTGGATGATGCGGCCCTGATCGAGCAGGAGGCCAGAAAAGAGTTGATGAAGCAGACTTTTTCTCTGCTCACTGATTATTATATTTCCAAGGACTGGGATGAGATCCTCAAGATCTGTCTGGATCCCAAAATACCGGCCAAGGCCAGGCTCAAGGCAGCAGAGATGGTCGGAGAACTAGGAGATACCGAGGCTGCAGAGCATCTGCTCAACCATAATTTTCCCACGCCCGTGCTTCAGGAGGGGGTGAAAAAGGCCATAGACCAGCTCCATGAGCGTCATTTTACAAGGGAATGCCCCTATTGTGCCGAGATTATTAAGCGACGGGCCAAGGTGTGTAAACATTGCGGCAAAGAGGTGTCCCGGGCCTGAATTCAAGGCAGGACATTTTTTTAAAAGAATAAAAAAAGCGGTACCCAAGAACTCTTTTCTGTGGTACCGTTTTTTTTTGTGGTCGTTTTTTAAGTCGTTTCCCATTATATAAAATCTCACCCTCCGGGCAAAGCGTTTTACCTCATCTGCTGGGTTACAGTCCGCTCGCAGTAAAGACTACGGCTTCTCGGTCTGTGCCTTGCATCTAAGGCAAAAACGCTTTGTGAAATATGCGGGTTAAAGGACACTCCGCATATTTAAAGATATTAAGATCCGGTTTTTTCAAATTGTCAGTTTCTGACCTTCAGGTGATGACATATTCGGCTATTTGTTGACCTTTTCCAGGTTAAAAGAGCGGTAAATGATCATTTCTCCTTCTCGTTTGGCCGGATCTAAAAGTGCGGGTGTGATGTTTTTTATTTCTGCCTGGGCCTGTTTTTGGGAAAGAATTGAATCAAGGCCCTTGCCCACGGTTTCTCCTGACAGGGTGTCCATTACAATGGCATCCCTGGCATCTGTACTCACGGCAAAGGGAATCATATGATCATGGCAAAGGCGGGCCCCGGCCAGGATTTCCCTTTCATAGGAGCCAATGGATCCGGCCACGCAGGTGACGGCCATCAAGGGCCGGTCCTGGCAAAAGACCACAAGGTCTATGGCAGAGTGGTAATCCTCTCCTTTAAACTGGACAATGAGCGGCACATCCACCTGAATATCGGTTTTTTCATACCCCTTGGTTTTTACTAAAAACTTTTCAAAAATCTGCCGGCTGGCTTCTGCGCCGACATTGTCTATTTCACGTCCCGTGATAAAATCGGTGATCTGATCAAACATGGTATATCCTGTTCTATTAAAGGTAAGGCCAGAGTAAAACCGGCCCGAACTTAGCCTAAGCTGTTAAAATAAAGGGGTGCCTGTCATCTCTTTGGGCGGTTTGATCCCCAGGGCCTTTAGAATTGTGGGGGCAATGTCCCCGAGTTTTCCGTTTTTGAGCCGTGTCTGTTTAAAGGCCTCCCCTGCAAGGATAAAGGGGACAGGATTCAGGGTATGGGCCGTGTGGGCAGACCCGTCCTTTGCAATCATCTGTTCTGAATTACCGTGGTCTGCCGTGATAAAGGCGGTACCGGAGGTTTTCCAGATGGCCTCGACCACTTGCTGAGCACATCTGTCAACGGTTTCGCAGGCCTGAATTGCCGCATCCATGATCCCGGTATGACCGACCATGTCCATGTTGGCAAAGTTGAGGACAATAAACTGGACGGTTTGGGATTCAATCTGCTCGCAGGCGTTGTCAGCTATTTTTTGAGCACTCATTTCAGGTTTGAGGTCATAGGTGGCTACATCCCTTGGCGAGGGAACCAAAATCCGTTTTTCAAGGTTGAATACGGCCTCATCTCCCCCGTTGAAAAAATAAGTGACATGGGCATATTTTTCTGTTTCTGCGATGCGCAGCTGGGTCATTTTATTCTTGCTGAGAGTCTCACCTAAAATTCCTGTCAGATGCTGGGGGCCAAAGGCTGAATCCAGGTTAAATGTTTCATCGTACTGGGTCATACACACAAAGGCAGATAAATCCGGGCAGGTTTGCCGGTTAAATTCTGTAAACTCTTTCTGGGTAAATGTCCGGGTGATCTCCTTGGCCCGGTCCGCCCTGAAATTAAAGAAAATAACCCCGTCGTGGTCCTGGATAACCCCCTCATTTTTTTTGCCCAGAAAGATTGGCTTGATGAACTCGTCGGTCTCATCCCGGTCATAGGCCTTTTGGACAAGATCAACAGGATTTTGTCCGGCAGAAAAAATGCCTTTGCCCTGGGTGTAAAGATCATAGGCGTTTTGAACCCGGTCCCACCGGGTATCTCTGTCCATGGCCCAGAACCGTCCTGCAAGGGTGGCAATTTTGCCCAAGCCCAAGGCCTTGATTTTTTCCTGGACCTGTCTGATAAAGCTGATTCCGCTCCGAGGAGAGGTGTCCCTGCCGTCAAGGATGGGGTGAATATACAGATTTTGGATGCCAATGGCCTTGGCCATGTCCATGAGGGCAAAAAGGTGGGAAATATGGCTGTGCACACCGCCATCGGACAGCAGGCCGAGAAGGTGGAGGGATTGATTTTGGGCTTTGATTTGGACCATGGCCTTTTTCAGGGTTGAATTCTCAAAAAAGCGCTTGTTTTCAATGGCGGTATTGATCCGGACAAAGTCCTGGGGGACAATGCGTCCGGCACCGATATTCATATGCCCCACCTCTGAGTTGCCCATGGTCCGGTCGGGCAGACCCACATCAGGGCCGCAGCATTTAAGATGGGTATGGGCAAATTGTTCGGTCAAATGGTCCAGAAACGGGGTGTTGGCTTTTGCAACGGCATTGCCCGGACCGGGTGCACTGATTCCCCATCCGTCCAGAATCATGAGGATGTTTACGGGCAAGGCTTCAGAACTCATCATCGTCCTCTGGGTCCGGGATGTTTTTGGCAAATTCGGCAAGGTCCACCCTTGGCGCATCGCTCCACAACCCTTCAATATCATAAAATCCCTTGGCCTGGGATTCAAAAAAATGAATGATGATATGGCCGAAATCCAAGAGGGCCCACTCTCCTTGTTTTACCCCTTCAACCCCCATGGCCTTGATATTCTGTCCTTTGAGCGTTTTGATCAGATGTTCAGCCAAAGAGGTGACCTGGCGGTTGGATCCTGCCTCCACAATGACCACCATATCCGTATACGAGGTCATGTCCTTTACATTGATCGCCGTAACAGCCTTGGGTTTGCGTTCAAATATCGGGGTGATATAAGGGAGGTACTCTTGGGTCAGAAAAGTCATCTATATAAATCCTTTGTTTTAATGCGTGTCTCTATGATTTGCGGGACCAACCCCGTGATGGGGCGTCCTGCCTTAACCCTGTTCCGGATCTGGGTGGATGAGATATCTATCCTGGGTACCTTGCAGATACGGATGGGTTTAAGTTGGTCATGGATAAAAAAATTTTCTGCTTTTAATGTGTATCCTTTTGAAATCTGTTCGTCAATAAAGGATACAATGGAATCAAGTCCAATGGGTTTGCCCCTGAGCATGACAATGATCGGGACAATTTTAAAAATTTTTTCTTTTTCCTTCCAGGTGGTGATATCAAAAAAAGCATCAGATCCCATCAAAAGAGAAAAGTTTAAATGGGGCCCATGGATTTTTTTAAAGGTCTGGATGGTGTCGATGGTGAACGAGGGCCCCCGGCGTTTGAGTTCGATATCCGAGGCAAAAAAACCGGGCAATTCCTCTATGGCATCCGTCACCATGGCCAGCCGTTCTTCTGCCGGGGCCAGGTTATGATCTGGTTTGTGGGGCGGTGTTGCAGACGGGAATAAAAAGATTTTATCCAGGCCGCAATGGTCTTTTACATATTGGATGATACCCAAATGACCATTGTGAAGCGGATTGAATGTCCCTCCAAAAAGTCCTGCATCCATTGTCGGCCTAGTCTTTTTTTAATTTTTTTGCCAGGGTTTTGATCAAGGCCTTTACCCCTTGACCGGTTGCCGCGGAAATGGTCAGAATGTCACGGTCCGGCAGTTGTTCCTTAAAGGCATTGATCCGGTTTTTGGTTCCGGTGAGATCGATTTTGTTAAGAACCAGTATCTGGGTTTTTCCTGCCAGGGTATTGGAGTACATGGACAATTCATTGTTGATCAGATTTAAGGCGGCCAAAGGGTCCTCAGGATCAATACCACCACAATCAATGAGATGGATGAGGATACCGGTCCGTTCAATGTGTTTTAAAAATTTGATTCCAAGACCGATGCCTTCATGGGCCCCTTCAATCAGCCCTGGGATGTCTGCCACGGCAAAAGGCTCTCCAAAGGGAGGCTCGACCATGCCGATGGTGGGGGTCAGGGTGGTAAAAGGATAATCTGCAATTTTGGGACGGGCTGCAGACATGGCTGAAATAAGGGTGGATTTTCCTGCATTGGGAAGGCCTACAAGGCCAACATCCGCCAAAAGCTTGAGTTCCAGGCGCAGTTTCATTTCCATGCCTGGAAGACCGGGCTGGGCATATCGGGGGGCTCGGTTGGTGGCCGAGGCAAACCGTTTATTTCCCCGCCCGCCTTTACCGCCCTGGGCAATGACAAATTCCCTGTCAAGGTCGGTGAGATCCATAATGGGATCCAGGGTCTCGGCATCGGAAACCAGAGTGCCTGGCGGAAGTTCAAGAACGCAGTGAGGACCGTTTTTGCCGTGTTTTTGGCGGCCAAGCCCGGGAGCCCCGTTTTTGGCCTTAAAGAGCTTTTGACGGCGATAATCGTAGAGGGTCCGTTTTGCCGGGTTTACCCGGAAAAGTACATCCCCTCCATCGCCGCCATCTCCACCATCAGGTCCGCCCCGTTCAATGAACCGTTCCCGCCTGAAACTGGCGCAGCCAGCTCCACCGTCACCGGACTTGATGGTAACAATTGCTTCATCTACAAATTTCACGCTTCATAAACGCTGACTTTTTTTCTGTCGCGGCCTTTTCTTTCAAAGGTCACAACACCGTCCATTTTAGCAAAAATGGTATAGTCTTTACCCACACCTACATTGTTGCCCGGATGGATTTTGGTGCCGACCTGTCTGACAATAATATTTCCGGCAACTACTTTTTCTCCGCCGAATTTTTTAACTCCACGCCGCTGGGCGTTTGAATCACGACCATTTTTAGTACTACCTGCTGCTTTCTTATGTGACATTTTTTTCTCTCTTGTAAATCTTGATTTAAGTTAACCAACAGGCCTGAATTATGCTGAAATGGATTCAATCCTGATTTCAGTGTAATGCTGCCTGTGGCCTCTCATTTTACGATAGCCTTTGCGCCGTTTGTACTTGAATACCAATTGTTTTTTGTCCCGGCCCTGTTCAAGAACATGGGCTTTGACAATTGCATTTTCGACCTGGGGCGCTCCAAGGGTGACGGTTTCACCATCAGAGTACAAGAGGACATCGTTGAATTCAATCTCAGATCCTTCGGATCCGTCCAGTTTTTCAACTCTCAGTACCTGGTCTTCATGAACCTTGTATTGTTTTCCACCGGTTCTGATTACTGCGTACATGTTACACTCTCCTTCATTATCTCAATACTTTTTTGCAAGTTTAAAAAACTCTGAATTCTATAATTATTTCTTTGGCTTGTCAATATTTTTTTGGTTTCAGAGGACAAAAGCAGGTAAAGCAGAGCCTGATTTGCGCCTGCTTCTATCTGGGTCATACCTTTTTATACCGGATTTGTCCATGCTAAACAAAATTTTCTCATCTTGACTTCATCCTCAAGTTTGAATACAATTTAGGGTATCAATTGTAACCCTAAGTTGCCACATCTGCCCGGAGGTTCAATGAAGATCCCAATAATTTTTGTAATTAAAATCTGTATTTTGGCCCTGGTTTTGGCCGGGTGCTCTGTTGCTGTTTATGATTATCAAAGCGCACCCGTATCCCAGAATCTTGAAACGGAGTTGTTTCAAGCCAGGTTTACACCAGAGAAAAATCAAACCCGTTATTTTACCTATTTTAAGCTTGATTTAAAGAACCTGTCCCAGGATCCCATTGAGATTGACTGGAACAAGACCGCCTACCTTTTGAATGGAAAACACCGGGGCCTTTTGTGTGGAAAGGCATAAACCCCGAGCAAATCAAAGAATTGACCATCCCGGAAACCCAGATTGCTCCCGGGCAACATTTTTCCAGGCAGATTTCTCCCGTGGAGAAGCTGGCCATTGCCCATCGCAGTGATTATGCCGCAGGCAAGGATAAGTCCGGGATATACAGCGGTATTCTTCCTCCGGGTGAAAATGGTATTCGTCTTGCCCTCAGAGTCAAAGGCAAGCTTATATCAAAACAGCTGGTGGTCGTGATCACAGAAGAAAAACAATAAAAAAAGTCTGATTTAAAACAAACGGAAGAAAAAAAATGAAAAGATTATTATTTGCATTAATGGTATTGGTTTTAAGTCTCGGACTGGCCGGATGTTATCAGTTTATGGCCAAACACCCTGAAAAAAGCAATCAGGAATATTATGAAGATCAGGCCTATTGCGAGAAAAAAGCCCGGGAATATACCATGGAGCGTCGTGAGCAGATGACCTATAAAGATGAGACAGATCATGCCAGGCGATGCATGAGAGAGCTTGGCTGGGAATATTACCTTCGCAGACCCTCAAGCACCAGTGAAACCAAGACGGCTGAATAAGCCATTTGTTCGATCTGTTAAAGAAAGAGGAGAAAGGCTTATCTCTCCTCTTTTTTTTGATCCTGAATTGTATGGATACGGCTGTAGCCAATATAATATTTAAATATATTGTTTACATATTGAACCGTTTCCCGCCCAATCTGCATGGCCGCGGCAACTTCTACATTTTTAAACCAGATATTCGGGTTCAGGTTTAATTCTTTTGCCTTTTTTCTCAGGCGTGCCACCTGTCTTGGACCGGCGTTATAGGCTGCCAAAGCCAGCAGCGTCTGGTTTCTGTCATCTATTTGGGCATCGGAAAAATACCGGTCTTTTAAAAATCTGAGATATTTTGTACCGGCATGGATATTATTGTCCAAAAGGTGGATGTCGCCAATGTTGACATTGGGGTCTTTTGCGGTCGAGGGCATAACCTGCATTATTCCCACCGCCCCTTGATGGCTTTTTTTATTTTGGTTGATGCCTGATTCCTGGAAGGCCAGGGCCTTGAGCAGGAGCCAGTCAAATTGGTATTGGTCCCCATATTTTTTAAAAATCTGAGCTGTTTTTTCAAAATTTGTCCGGTGTTGATCGGCAGGTTTTACAAACCGGGTATTTTTAAGGTAGCGTTCAAACAAGATATTGCCCTGAAGGCTGCCTTTTTTGTTTGTTTCCACAAAGGCGTTGATCTGTTCCATCAGTTTGGGACTGCCTTTTCTTACGGCCCATGCAATTTGTCCCTTGGTTCTCAACACGATTTTGGGGTGGAGAACAATGTGGTCAAAAATTTTTGCCCAGAATTTTGCCTTGTGGCTGTCCATAACCAGATGAAAGATCATTCCGGCATTCAGCATTTCCAGAAGATCTTCATCTTCTAAAAAATCATCAACCCGGATGATCTGGATCGCTTTTTTCTTTTGAAGCCTGAATTGGGTGTTGAGTTTGACCAGACTCGCATAATAGCTTGAAGAGAACCTGACATGGATTGTCTGGCCGGCAAGGTCCTGGATATCTGTCATTTTGGGACTTTTCGGGCCTGAGACGAGGATTTCAGTGGCCTGGGTAAAAAAAGGATGGGAAAAATATACCTTTTTCAACCGTTCTTCAGTCATGGTCAGGTTTCCGGCAGCTATATCTCCTTTGCCCTCAACAAGGGATGAGATTAATTCTTTTCTCGGGGTGGGGATGATGACCAGGTGAATTTTCAGATGCCGGCTTTTAAGGCGGGTGTTGATCATTTTTTCAAAGGCTGTGAGGCTTTCATAGGTCAGTCCCCTTGGCCGGCCCTTGTCAAGGAAGTAGAAGGTTTTACTGTAGGGGACCAAGGCCCGGATGACTCTATGATCAACCAATTGGTCAAAATCCCCGGTCCACCTTGGTATTGTCCGGCCAATGCTGCCTGCCGGGAACAGGAAAATTAAAAAAAAAGCCCATACCAGCATGTGTCTGATCATGGATCAATTGCCTCCTTAGCCGGGGTCACAAGTGGGGTCAGTTACTTTAAAATAGGCCATGGGGTTGTTCATTGTCAATAAAAGCTTGAAAGGGGTTTACTTAATGCCGGCCCTGTGTTTAATAATATTCCACCATGAATTTGTCACCTATCTTATTTGTCCGCAGACCTGAAACAAATATCACCCAAGGACTTGCACCATGCTCCCAAGGCTTTTTTGCCGGAATTGAACTGGTCTGTGCAGGCCTGTCCTTTTCTCACAACGCCGATGGTTTTTTCATTCGCAGGGTTGTGGATGTCCAGGGTGAGCAAGAAATTATCAAAGATTTAAAAACCGCTTTGGATCAGATCCTTTTGTGCCAGGTCCCTTGTTTTGCTTTGATACTTTTACCCCCTAATGATTGTTGGGGGCCTGTTCTTGAACGGATGATTTTTGAGGCCTGTCCGGGCATCCAAATGTCAAAGAAGGGGGATCACGGGTTTGTTTTGTGTTCTGCGGCCAAAACAAGGCCTTTGTCCGGACAAATGCCCATGGCGGTATTGCCGGTCTGTGTGTGGGGATTCAAGGATGGTCATGGGGTTTTAAACTATATTGAAACAGGTGTAAAAACAATTTTACCCCACGCCATTTCATTTTTATGGGCCGTTGATCTAAAAGGAAAGTCCGAGACCTGTATGCCAGGAAAAGATCCGGGCCAAGAACTTGAAGCGCTTGATGCTTTTTTAGCTCCCTGGCTGAATCAAAAATCAGATTCCTCCCCCTTTAGTCTGGAAATCTGTCTTTTTCCTGGAATGGATTTTACCCGGGTCAAATCAAGGCTGGCCTTCTGGTATCAAAAGGGGTTGAGGATGATTCACTGGCGTCTTGGTCCCCATGGAAAAGAGCTGCCAAGAGCCCTTTTGTGGCAGGTGTCAAAACAGGGCGTCTGGAACCATGTGTCAGGTATAGATCTTTTTGGGTCAGATCCTGAAAAAAAAACGTTGGCCGCCTGGATTGGCAATACTCCCAATATTGTCCATTCTTTTGAAAATTTAAGCCCGGCAAATGGGACCATGTCTGATCGGTTTCAGGTGCCTGACGATCTTTTGGACTATGGCAGGCTTGGCTGCCTGCCCAATATTCCACTTTGGCAGGCGGTCCGGGATCCCGGCCTTATTTTGACCTTTTTAGGGCAGATGGAAAAAAAGCAATTGGCCGGAATGCGAGTGAGTCCTGCAAACGGGGCCCTGTCCCGGCTGGGCCAGAACATTAAATTTTATTTTAAAAAGCCCGGGCAGATATCCCCCCCTATTTTAGATGAGATTGTGGCCATGGTTGATGCGGGCGGGTCTGTGGATATCACCCATGTCCGTGCCAATCTTGAACGGGCCTTTTTGATCGGGTATGGAGTTGAAAACGGGTGTATTGTGGGTAATTCAAGTCTCAAGCATCCCCGGCAGGTGTTTATTGACCGGATCAAAGGGATTACCGGCCTTGACTTTACCCATTGCGTGGAGCGAGGATATACCTCGGTCAGGCCAGAATACCGGGCCATGGGAATCGGGGCAAGACTGCTCGAAGGACTGACCAAACGGGCAAAAGATAAAAAGGTGTTTTCCATTATTTCAGAGGATAATCTGGCCACCCAGAAAATTGCCGAGAGAAACAATACCCGGAAAATCACCACCTATTTTTCAGAAAAACTTAAAAAGGAAATGGGGGTGTGGATGCCGGCCCATATGAATCCTGATCCAACAGGGGCTGAAAAATGAAGATTGGTATCATGACGGTGAATAATTTTGATTTTCACCCCAACTCAAGGTTCAGGGCCGAGGCTGAAAAAAAAGGCCATAAGATCCTGCTTATCGATCCTTACGGCATGGGCTGTGTTCTTGACCAAACCATTGGCCCCGCCATATTCATGGACAAGGATGAACGCCTGCCCGACCTTGTCATGCCCAGACAGGGCTCTCCCATGGGAGAATACGGATTTGTGCTGCTTGGGCAGTTTGCCGCCCTTGGCATCCCTCTGGTCAACTCACTTGAAGGGGTTATGATTGCCCGGAATCAATATATCAGTCTTCAGCAGCTTTTACGGGCAGGCCTGCCCATACCCAAGTCTTTTTTTGTGACCTGCAAATCCATGTTTTTTAAGTCCATAGAGCGGCTGGGCGGATTTCCCGTGGTGGCCAAGCAGGTGGACGGCATGGGCGGGGACGGGGTGGCCATGCTCACCTGCGACCAGGATGCCGCGGATTTTATGGCCTCAAATTTTCTTGCCCAAAAAGGGGTGGTGGTTCAGTCTTTCATAGACCATGTCAAGGCGTTAAGGGTGCTGGTCACGGGAAATACAATTGCCGCTGCCATGGCATTGACTCCGGCACCTGGAGAGTTTAAGGCCAATATTCACCAGCAGGCCAGTGCCTGTGAATTTGATCTGCCCGAATCCATGGCCAAAATAGCGGTTGCAGCGGCCCGGGCCTGTTCCCTTGAGATCGCCGGGGTCGACATGATCCTCACCCCGGACCATGGGGTCAAGGTTCTTGAGGTCAACTATTCCCCTGGATTTAGGGGGCTTGAAGGGGCAACAAGAAAAAATATTGCAGGACAGATTCTCGACCATGTCCTGTCCCTGACCGAGACACCTGATTTACCCTAAATAAATAAGGATACGATATAGATATGAAAATTTCGGATTTTAATCTTGAAACCAATGCAGATATGCAAACGGCCTCAGCCCGTGTGGTGTTTGAAGAGACAGATCAAAAAGACAAGACCGTGTTTATTAAAACCAAAAAAGAGTTTGCCCATGGGTTTGGTGCAAACCCGGATGCCTTTTTGGTGGGGGCGCTCTTGCCGGCCCTTCACCTGGGAGAAAAACGAATTTTTGTGGACCAGGAGGTCTCTCCCTTTTTAAAAGAGGGATTAGAGGTGGCCATGAATCTTTTTTCCCATTGGACCTTAGGCAGGTATGCCCCCATTGCTTTGGAAACAAAGGTCCGTAAACAGATCAAATTACCCCAAAGCCCCAGGGCAGGGATGGTCATGTCCGGGGGCATGGATTCTTTGGCCGGGCTAAGGCTGAACCATCTTCACTATCCTGAGGGTCATCCTGCCCGGGTAAAGGATTCATTTTTTCTCCACGGCTTTGATATTGGCGGGGTTGTGGAACGGGGGATGAAGTACCATGTGTTTGACCGGGCTGTTGAGGCCATTTCAAAGGTGACCCAGGATGCCGGCACAACCCTTGTTCCGGTGTATACCAACCTGCGCCATCTTTGTGATGAAAGAGAACTCTGGCTGGATTCTTTTTTCGGCGCGGTTCTGGCGGCCATGGCCCACGCGTTTTCAGGCAGGATTAACCTGATGTTCATTCCCTCTTCCTATGATATTACCAATCTTCATCCCTGCGGATCCCATCCCCTTTTGGATCCTGAATATTCTTCCTATGGGATGCGGATCCGGCACAGGGATTATGAATTGTCCCGCCTGGAAAAAATAAAGGTTGTTTCCCAATGGGATGCAGCCTTTCAGAATTTCCGGGTCTGCCTGGCCAATGTGGAGGACCAGCTCAACTGCGGGAAATGTGAAAAATGCGTGCGCACCATGACCGAGCTTACCGCCCTGGGCCTTTTGGACAAGACCCGGGCCTTTGAGGCCGATGAGGTCCGGCCTGAAGATATTGCCCAATATGATATTACCATCCGGGTCCGGCCGCCTTTTTACCGGCCCATGATTCCCCTGCTCAAAGAACAGGGCAGAAATGATCTGGCCGAAACCATTGAGTCTCTTCTTGGACAATAGGGGAGCAAGGCGGTCCGCGAAAAACCCAGCACTGCATCCCAGAGTCTCTTGGCGTCGAGATCTTTCTGAATTTGTCAATTCGGGAGGAGAGATGGCCTATCCAGATGATCCTGGTTGATTCGTTTTGACCAGCCAGTTTAACTGGCATACGCTGGACGGAGATTTTTTTTTATAATCAAGATTAAAATGGTTGAATAGATTATGCCTGGATAAAAAAGGATATGTTATGAAACAAATTTTTGTTATTGCTGCTGCGGTACTTTTATTTTTATGCAGTGCTGGTCTGGCTGCTAATTATCCTGAGTATGGAATTCAGACACCCGCGGGGTGGGCCCAAAGAAAAAATCTCTCACAGGATTTGCTTCATCAGATTGTGGAACCGGGCAATAATGCCATGATTGAAGTGTATTATAACAAGGGATCCGTAGGCAGTTTAGAAAATATGGCTGACCAGTGGGAAGGTGCCGGCCGTCAAAGGGGCACCCCTTATCTGACCTATAAACATACCTCAAAACACCTTTCCTATGCCTATAAAAACACCCCTGCCATCCAGCGAACCTACTCCGGGGTGCACAATGGGTCAACCCTTGGATGCATCGTAAATTTTATGCAGTATGACGGGTTTATTGTCATTGTGGTGGGGATTTATCCAAAAGATTACAAGACCTATGGCGGTCCTCTTTTATCGGCTTTTTCAACCTTTACACCGGGCAGGGCCCCCAAAAAAACAGCAGGACCCGTCTCAAAGCAGCCCCGGCCTGAAACCAAGGGGACGGTTTCACCTGAACAGATGGTGAAAACCTACTATGGGATTTTGGAGTCTGAGGACCTTAACGCCCTTGAAACTATTTTAATTGCTTCTCCAGGAGGACGTCTCAGTCAGGAGCTTGGGGCCTACCGCCTGGTGTTCAGTTCTGTGGACCAAAAGATCCGTGACCTGGATATTATGGAAAAAAATACAGTGCCGACGGCACCGGGTGTATTGTCAAGGTAAGGGTCAATGGTGAGGTGATCCGGGGGGATGGAAAAGAACGGTTCAAGATCAATGAGCCGTTTATGGTCTGCATGCGGCGTGCACGAAATAACAACTGGAAGATTGAAAGGGTTTTCAGGGCCAGTGCCATGAGGCTTTCCACCCTTGGGATAACCGCTGAAAATGCATTGAAAAAATTGATGGGAGACTAGGCAGATGCGCGTTTATATGAGACTTGTATTTATCTTTTTTTTGATGTTTATGGGCAGCAGCCCTGGGTTTGCCGGTGCGCCGGATCCTGGAATTATTGCCGCCAAGATCAACACGGAAAAATCTCTGCCAGGGTTTAAGGAATTTATCAGAAAAGGCTGGTCCAGGACAACCGGACCCTATGTTTGGTCAGAACTACGGCAATCCGGGGGCGGCAAGGAGCGCAGCATCCCGGATACAGATATTTTATTTCAGTGATGTCCGGTTAGGTTTTTACTTGCTCAATAATTTTTTGATCTTTGACAATATTGTCCCTGTTTGAACTATGAGAGCCCTGCTCCTCGCAGCCAAACAGGTCATTTAGAATGGCGGTTCGCAGCTGCCGAACTCTTTTGATCGTGACCTTTTCATTAAACTGTTTTTGGCAATGGATTGCCAGTAACAGGTAAGTGATAAGGCCGCCAAGAATCTGAACCATAAGGCCGTATTCACTGCGGGCAATGAGATGATATACCTTCAGATGTTCTTTCCACCATTTGAAAAAATCCTCAATGGTCCACCGGAGTTTATAAATTGTTGCTATTTGTTCCGCTGTTAAATCATGCCTGTCAGTTGCCACATAGTATTTGACGCCAGCAATTTTATAGCCAACAACCCGAACAGGCCTTTTCGTCTGGTTTTGATTCGGAGTACCAAGTTTAACCAGTGCATCATAAAAAATGTAGCTGTCGGAAGGGGTCTCGTGGTTATCAATAATTGTTCTTGTTGTCCTGGTTTTTATACGGCAGACAAAATGTTTGCCTTGCTCCTGAAGCAGGTCAAATTCTTTATGGGATTGATATCCACGATCCATAACACCTGTTTGCCCCTTGGAAACTATTTTGGGAACAAAGGTGCGTTCAGCGCCGTTGCCTTCAGTCAAAAAGATTTTGTTTGGGATTCCGTGATTAATGTCAAATCCGCAATGTACTTTGGCTTTTTTACTTCCTTTTCTGTAGTTCGCCCAGTGCATTGAAAGGACTGCATTTATGAGACTACCGTCAATGGAAACCAACTCTCCTAACTCGGCGTGTTCACCCGGATGACACTCAAGAGCCTGTTTATAAAGATCCTCAAAGATAAATTGCAGTTGTTCGAGTCCCCTGTGATTGATGGCTTCACAGAAACTACTACGGCTGATACCACCGTCTGGCGCAATATTTTCTTTAGCAAAAACATTCTCCTTGAGATCCTGAATTAAATGTCGGGCAGACTTGTGCTCCTGAAGATGGAAATAAACCAAAGCATTTATCTGGTCTTCGAATGTCATTTTTAAAGGGCGGTCTCCTCGAGATTGTAATTCCGGTGCTTTTGAAAGTGACTTTATCAGAGGGCACCTGAAATTGTCAAAGTTCAGGGACCGTAGTTGTTTTTTAGGGACTGAGATGTGCGTCATTTGAGCTCCTTGAGTTAAATTTTCAAGGCGCACAAAAATTTTTACGCACATTTGTCAACACAAAACAGACTGTTTTTTCAATGATTTTAGATGCTTTTTATATGCAACAACCTAACCGGACACTACTGATTTTATTTATGAAAAAAGCCTATACCCTGTATTTTACCGCGGCCTCTTCAAATATGCTCCAGCGCAAAGTCAAGCCTACGTTTGAAGCGGCATGGCAGGCCTATCCTTCTTTAAAACCCGAATATACCATGGGGGCGACCCATAAAGGGGGAAAGGCCAGACCTGTGTCCAGCAATGCAAAAACCCGGATGATTCTCACACTTGAAATCTATGGGTTTTCCGGAAACCTTGCCCAATCGGCAACCCAGAAACCCAATTTTCAGTACAATGTTTTTTTTCCCAGGGGGCAAAGGGTTGAAACCCTTTTGGGCAACTCCATTCAGCTGGTCAATGACCGGGGGGGCAAAAATGCATGGATGACTGAAGGGTGCTGGGCGGTTTCCTTGCGCCCCCAGAGGGTCGGGGACGATATTCCTGTTGATGTTTTCAGGCTGGCTGCAGACGGGCTGTTCAAGGCCATGGGGTCTGGGGGGAAAATGGTCGAAAAGACAGGGCAAGACCCTTATATTGTGGATATAAGCTGCCAGGCAACCGGGTATAAAACCCAAGTCCGGAGCGTTGGGAGTAAAACTGAACCCCAGACCATCAGGGTCAGCGGCGTTGTAAAAAATGAAACAGGGGACGCGGTTGAGGGAGCCCTCATCCGCATTGATGAATATGATGAGACCGCAAAAACCGATGAAGACGGGAAATATAGCCTCAAACTGGCCTTTGTTGACGGTAAGGGCAGTTTAAATCATACCCAGGATTTTGTCCTTCAGACCACTCCCAACGCCCTTGGCGTGAGTATTGATTTTAATACGGACCAGATGCCCCGGGCTGACGGCCGATCCTTGGAAGCCCAGATTCTTGTTACCAATCAAGGGCAGCCCTGGGCAAACAAAAAAATGATGTTCAATCCGCCTTCCAGGTTCATGGTCAAGGGAATACCGGTATGGTATATTGAGCGACCCTTTCCAGCAGGTCTTTCAACCGCTTTTACCACCGACGAACAGGGCCGGGCAAAGATTTTATTCCCCGTGCCCAGGGTGAAAAAATATCTGTTAAAGCAGACCCCAAAGGAGAATCCTGCAGATCTATTGTTTCCCATTTCAGGGGAGGTGACCTTTGTTGACGGGATGACTGAGAAATCGGTCACAGCGTCTGTGAATTACGGGAATCCATATCCCAGGGTTTTAAAACTTGTTCTGCCGGGCCTCTGGAATGGGAAGTGGCCTTCTGCAAGGGGACAGCTGATCTTAAGTGAAAATCAATGCCAGGTGGAACTCAAGGCATACGGCAGGTTCAGGGTCAAGGGATATGAGGCGGATAAAACCGTTAAGGTCTGGACGGACAATGATCCAAGTCTTTTTTTCGGTTATATGCCCAGGGTTGAAGGGGCTGATGATTTCAATGATATTCCTGACTATGGTATGGCCATGGGAAAGGCCATGTCTGATTCCGTGGTCGAGCTGGCCGTGGGGGAGCTGGGCGGAAACCTGATGAACCAATACGGCACCACCCGGGTGGGATCAACAGATGCTGTTGATCGGATGAAAAAAGCGGCCCAAAACAAGATGGACTGGGCCCAGGGATTCCAGCAGGCAGCTGCCAAGGCAAAATTTGATGCAGACCATGCCGCCATGGTGATGACATCTGCCAAAGAGATGCAGTCCAAGGCTGGAAGGTATATCACCGCAGGGGTAACCGGAGACGAGATATTGGCGGTGTCCGGGGCAATTCTTGAAAATGCAAAAGCCGGTCTGTCCCTCAGGGCCATGGCCCAAGGGGGAAGACCCTTTTCCGGGCAATTGTCTGCCCAGAAAAATGCCATTGAGCTTGGCTCAACGGCATACGGGCTTTTTGAGGCTGGCGCAGGGGTTACGAAGTGGGGAAGCAAGGCCATTGACCAGGCGGGAAAACGGCTGATTGCACTCAAGTTGATCTATACGGCAGCCAAAACCACCCATGACTGCTATATTGAATACCAGCGTACCGCCCTTGGATGGGATGCTGCCGTACTCATGCCCTTTGTGGCCACCATTACAAACGAGCAGGGATATGCCGTCAGAACAATCCGGTATGCCTCTGTAAAATTTGAAAAGAAAAAAAAGTGAGGTGCCATATTTGGGGTTGACCCTGAATATAAAATTATAGACCTGACAGTCTTAACCTGTCTGAAAAGCATTCCAATGATGTTAAAGTGATTTTTTATCGAATAAAATAGTTGAAAATTAAAGGAGAACAAAATGAACCGGGCCTCTAATGTTTTGTGGTTGAGTATCCTCGCATCTTTGATTTTTATTTCATCCGCCTTTGGAATGGATATGTCCCAGGGGCTGCAATGCCCGAAGGGATGGACGGACAATACCTCGGCAAGGGGAAATGATCTCATAAAACAATGTATTGCCCCGAGACAGGACGCAGTCATTGAATTATATGCAGCTCCCGGACAGGAAATTCCCCTCAAGCAACTCCTGGATTTTTGGACCAGGGAAATGACCAACAAGGGCCTGCCCTTTCAGAATTTTATTTCAGAACAACCCGGCCAGGTCTCTGGATACCCCGCCGTAACCCGGGTATATTCCGGGCACACCCCCAATGGCGCATTCTTTGATTCATCCCTGGTCGCGTCAAGGTACAAAGGGGTGAGCTATGTGTTCCAGGGCTTGTCTTTGAAAGACAGGCAGCAGGTCAGGCATGCCATGAATACCTGGTATTATCCGGGTGCCGATCAACCGCAGTCAACACCTGATCAGAACACGCTTCAGACCTCCTCCGCCATTAAGGTGGACCGCCATGGCAAGGGATGCGAGGCCATGCTCAAAATTTATGATCCTTTTGGCCACCATATCATGGATTTTCAATCCACATATATGGGAACCAAGCCCTTTAACAATGAAAAGATCGGCAAAGGCTGGGAATCAACAAAATATCGTATGTTTTACAGAATCATCACGGAAAATCATTCGGATTCTGAAATCAAATTTACCAAGGTTGTAATTGATGCATTTAAAAAGATGGCTCATTTCTGCACCAAGCCCGACGGTACAAAGTATCCCTGTGGTAAATCCAAAAGAAAGGTTAAACACTTGGACGGCAGCGAAACCGTTTTAAGGGTTAACGAGCAATCCACCAATGTTCTGTTGCCAGGCCAGTGTGAAACAAGGCTACCATATCTCAAACAGTGCTGACTTCAGAGGCAAGACCACCTACTACACCTACTATTTTACTTACAAAGGAAAGAATTTCAACTTTAAAACCTGCAGAACCTATAAGGGCGCATTCCCATTTTCCCGGTTTTAAAAAGGCCTGTCTTTTAGAGCAAAAAGAATGATATCCTCTGTTACGCTGAAATGAACATAAATGGATTGTGCTAATGAAGAAAGCTGAAGATTGTAATACTGTTGATGAAGTCCTTGCATGCCTCAAAGAACTGGAAGAAGATCCAAATCGCTTGGTTCGTAACGCTAACGAATTAGAACAGATGGAGCAGGAAATCCTTGAGTATACAAATCGGATAAGCGCCTTTTTTTTAAAAAAAAGATCCAGGCCTCAGTAGATTCCTCTGAACAGGTCGACCAAGAAAAAGAATTGATGTCCAATTGGCCGGGACGGATGAAAAGCGAAGGGCTTGAGACCGTTTGGATTCAGCTTTGTACAGATAGTTCGGTTGATATTCATGTTCGATACTATCGAAGGTCCTGTGACCGCCGAAAAGGAAAAAGATATAAAGGTGCATACGCTGGCTTAATCCTTCTTGGAATCCATGATCGCTGCTCGCCTGCTTTGGCTTCTATGGTGAGTTCTTGGTCAGCCTTATTAAGTTCTTTTGAAGAAGTCCGTCAAGTGCTTTGTGACCGTGGGATGACGTTGGGTATAAAGGTCATCCGTAAACTGACCTATCGGTACGCAGAGCGGGCTCGAGCCGAACAACAAGCGGGCCGAATCCCATTAAATGATAGAGATTTACTTGAAGGGCGGCGAGTCGTTATCAGCACTGATGGTGGCCGCACTCGGCTCAGAGAGAAGAAAAGGGGACCAAAAACCCAAAAGGATAGAACCCGATTTCGTGGGGCATGGCGAGAACCCAAGCTTTTGATCATTTATGTAGTGGACGCCCATGGAAAACAAGAAAAAAGCTTTTCACCATTTATTGATGGCTGTTTCAATGGACCGGATGGTGTATTCCACTTGTTAAAGGGTTATTTGAACTCCCTTCATATTCAGAACTCAGACAAAATACTGTTTGTTGCAGATGGGGCACATTGGATTTGGAATCGAATCCCCGGACTGCTAAAAGCATTGGGTTTGGCTCCTGAGCGTGTGTATGAACTTCTCGATTTCTACCATGCAGTTGAGCATCTGGGTACAGTAGCAGGCTTAAGGAAGACCTGGTCATCCAAGGAACGCAAACGCTGGGTATCGAAGCAGCGAGGTCTTCTGCTGAAGGGAAAGGCGATTGAGGTGGTACAGGCCGTCCAGAAGCTTTGTAGAGGCAGAAACAGTAAGGCTATCAAGACGGAACGGGATTATTTTGTGCGCAATGAACTGAGGCTTAATTTCTCAACTGTAAAAGCGTTGAACTTACCTATTGGCAGCGGTGCTATTGAAAGTTCGATTCGGAGAGTCGTGAATTTACGTCTTAAAGGTCCATGCATCTTTTGGTATCGGGAGAATGCAGAAAAAATGATTATGCTGCGATCATTTTATAAAGCAGGGCGTTGGAACTGCCTGAAGCAGATGGCAAACATGCACAATCCAGTGCCAGCGGTATAACCGGGAAAATGGGAATGCGCCCCATGGATAGTCCTGTGGTGAAGCAGATGGCAAATTCGTTTTTTGAAGCCGGATTCACCTGCTTGAGGTTTAACTTCAGGGGCACGGGTAAAAGCCTTGGGTTTTATGACAACGGGGACGGGGAGCAAAAGGATGTGCAGGCGGCCTTGGACTGGCTTAAAGAACATCATGTCTCCTCTCTTTTTCTGGCCGGATATTCTTTTGGGGCCTGGGTCAATGCCCATGTGGTGGCCGCAGGAGCGAGGGTTGATGATCATATCATGGTTTCCCCGCCAGCGGCTTTTCTTTCTTTTGATTCCATTCCAAGGCTGCCCAGCACCGGGCTGATCATTGCCGGCGATGCCGATGACCTGGCGCCTTTGGACAAAATTCAATCCCTTGCTGACCAATGGGGCATATCGCCAACGCTTGCCGTTCTTGACCGCGGGGATCATTTTTATTCGGGTCATTTAAATGAATTGAGAAATATCTTGCTGGCATACCTTTGCCCGGACTGATCAATCAAGACCTAGCCCGCATATTTCACAAAGCGTTTTTAGCCGGACGCTCATCAATCATACCGGCCGGACTTGTCCTTGTAAAATCGGCGCATTTGATTTAAATCCGTTTCAAGGTCGCCGCTGGGGTGAACAATGGGGCCGATCCCTCCTGTTTTACGCTTATAATCCACAAACCCGCAGACGATGGGTACCTCTGCCTCAAGGGCAATCCTGTAAAACCCGGTCTTCCACTGGTCCACATTCTGCCGGGTGCCTGAAGGCGCAATGGTCAGGATAAGCTGGTCTGCCCGGTTAAACTCCTGGGCCATGCGTTTGACGGTATTTCCCTTTTGGGATCGGTTAATGGGGATTCCCCCCAGCCGTTTGAGCAAATGGCTGAACAGGGGAGGGAACATGGTGTCTTTTCCCATCCAGTGCACGGGAATCTGGAATTTAAAAATGATGAGCAGAAAAAAAACAAAATCCCAGTTGGAGGAATGGGGTGCTGCAATGAGAATAAATTTTTTCATAGCAGGCATTTTGCCGCAGGTTTTCCATCCAAAGATAAAGAGTCCTATCCTGGCAACCAGGTAGAATATCGGTTTGAGAATTGGATTGTTTAACAGGCTTGGGTACAAAATGTTTCCCTTCAAATTTTGAAAAATAGATTAACTTATAATTCACCAGGCAAGTTAAAAGATATTCATCAAAGGCCTTTTTACAATTAAAATACAAAGTTTTTTGGACGAATCAGGGTAAAGTATTGCGAAAGGGATCATAAAACTATAACCATGGAAAGGCGAAAATTTTAATTTAATTCAGGGGACATGGACTATTGGACAGAATCGATAAAAAAATACTTAATACCCTTCAGGAAAATGGGAAAATGACCAATGCAAAATTGTCTAAAATTGTGGGGATTTCTGCGCCGGCAACTCTGGAGCGGGTCAAGCGCCTGGAACTTTCAGGGGTGATTTCTCATTTCACGGCAGTGGTGGACCACGAAAAGATCGGTTTTTCCATCATGGCCCTGGTTTCCATCTCCCTGAGTTTAAGCAAGCTGTCCTCGGTTGCACAGATCAAGGAACGATTCTGCCAGCTTGAAGAGGTGATTGAGTGCTATCAGATTGCAGGAGCCAATGATTTCATTCTCAAGGTCATCGCCAGGGATATCAAGGCTTATGGCGAGTTCATGAACAACAAACTCACCCAGATTCAGGGGATCCAAAAAATCCAATCATCTTTTGTTATTGACAGCATCAAGGACAAAAAAAAACTGACCCTGGATTTGGAAGAAGAGCATCGGGTATAAATATATAGGTTCCATGGTTTGGCCAGGATATTTCATGATACTTTGGGTAAATTGAATTGTAAGAGTATTAAATACAGTGACTTGTAATAAGTTGCCACGCCAGTTTTAAGGGGTAAATTGTCACCCTTGGGGCGAACCGGTTTTAATTTATCTGCGGCTTTGCAGACCTTTCGCAGTAAGGTCACGATGCTTTAACGGCCTGGGTAAAATTGCCCTTGTCAATTCAGGGACCAACCCCATAATTGAACAATGCCTCGCTGTGGTATTGTTTCTCAATGAAGCGAAAATTCATGTTCGTTTGATGCCAAAACTGAAAATGGAGACGCTTATTTCGGCGAAGTTTTTCAGATAGAGCAGCAATTACATGAAAGTCATAAACTTAGCCTTGACGATTCAATGGCAAAACAAGGGCCTTTAATTTGACAATAATTTAAAAATAGGAGCCAAGATGAAATTAACCAAACATCCTGTTCAAAGAGTTCTGCTTTTTATATTTTTGGGGTTTGCACTTATTTTGAGTTCGTGTGCAAGTGTCCCCAAGGCGTCAATTGAGTTGGCCAATACCGTTGGTCGTGATCTTGAGGAAGTCCACAGGGCTCACAGAGCATTGGCCTCACTTCTTTTTGATATTATGGAAAAAGATATCAACAAATTTATTGATGAGATATAAGCGCCTGCATACATTAAAAAGTTTGCAGACGATTACAGGCTGGATGATAAGGTCAAAGGGATTGTAGAAAATGCGCCTGAAAATCTTTTGCCGGTACTGACCCGGTTTGTGGAAAAATCCTACGAAGTCATTGAGAAGAAAAGAGGCGAACTGCTCAATCCGGTAAGATCCCAGCGAAATCAGCTTATCGAGGACATAGATGCCTCTCATCGGCAATTGCAGGCAGCTCAAGCAATAATTTCCGGTCATCTTGCCTCCGTGCGAAACGTCCATGATGCCCAGAATGACGTCCTGAAGACTGTCGGTCTTGAAGGAATGCGTGAAAAATTATCTGAAAATACCGAAAAAGTATCCAACCGCATCAGTTGTTTGATTGAAGAGGCAGAAAAGCGGGAATGTTCAGAATTCTGTGTCACGGTTTCGGTTCTCGGATCTGCCTCAGCGCCAGCGGAAGTAAAAGTCAGGTCCGAGAATGGGCCTTCAATCAGCCACGTCGGAGGAGTTGACTTTTGCTGGAGTGGAGTTCCTGGAACCATCTTTTCCATCTGTAAATAAATCCCTATCAAATTCCCAGCTCTTTATCCAGCCGGCCTTCAAAGAAAATTGCCAACTGGGAAATTGTCAGTGACCAATTTTGAATCGGCATTGTCCATTTTTTACTGGCGTTCTGGATCCCCATGTAAAGCAGCTTTAACAGGCTGTCCTGGTTCGGGAATGATCCCTTTGTTTTGGTCAGTTTTCGAAACTGTCGATGCACAGCCTCAATGGTATTTGTGGTGTATATTATCCGTCGAATCTCTTCTGGATATTTAAAGAAATGACTGAGGCGTTCCCAGTTGTTCCGCCAGGATTTTATCACAATCGGGTATTTGTCATTCCATTTATTTTCCAAGATATCCAGTTCTTCTTCGGCCAGATCCTTATTGACCGCTTTATAAACACGTTTTAGATCTGCCATAAATTCCTTTTTATTTTTGGAACCAACGTATTTCAATGAATTTCGGATCTGGTGGACTACGCAGAGTTGAACTTCTGTGTCCGGGAATATGGTCTCAATGGCCTCGGGAAAACCTTTTAGACCATCAACACAGGCAATCAGGATATCTTTTACCCCTCGGTTTGAAAGGTCTGTTAACACCTGCAGCCAGAAGTTCGCACCCTCATTCTCGGATATGTACAGCCCAAGAACCTCTTTGCGGCCCTCGATATTCACCCCAAGAATTGTGTAAACGGCTTTGCTGCCGACCTTTCCGTTTTCTCGTACTTTATAATGTATGGCATCAAGCCATACGATTGGGTACACATTTTCCAACGGCCTGGCCTGCCATTCTTTGACGGTATGGATGATTTTATCGGTAATGGTGCTCAGAGTGGCATTTGAAATCTCAAGTCCATAGATTTCCTGTAAATGGGAAGCCATATCATTATAACTCATGCCCAGGCCGTAAAGGGCTATTATCTTTCTTTCAATTTCATCGCTGAGCGTTGTCTGATGTTTTTTGACGATCTGTGGAGAGAAGGTTCCGGCCCTGTCACGCGGGGTTTCCAGCTCAAATTTACCATCCAGGGATTTAATGGTCTTTTTGCTTTTTCCATTACGGCGGTTGGCAGAAACTTCCTGCCCGAGATGGGACTCCAACTCTCCTTCAAGAGCAGCTTCAGCAAGATTTTTGATTAATGATGTAAGGACGCCGCCCTTACCTGTGAAGGGTTTACCTTCCTGGATGCCTTTAAGGGCTTTTTGAAAATCAAATTCGGTGTTTTCTTCGGTCATGTCAGTTCTCCTTATTTAGCTGAGTATATCAGCTTTCATTTAACTGACACAGAATTTTGAACGCCCTCGAAAAAGCAGAAGGGAAAATGGACAAAGTCGAAGAGGTTTTGTTGAAAATAAAAGAGACCATCAACCAAATAAAGCCTGAGGAGAATTAAAATGACTGATTATACTGATCTTGACGCCTTGTTTGCACAAATGGACCTTGCGGCAGAACGCGCCCGTTTGGCACTTGAAGGCTCTCTTGCAAACGAGTATAAAGGCCTGCGGAGCCTTGATCCTGATACAATCGAAAACATCACACCCGATACCCGTGACGAGGCCATGTATGAGCAATTAATGGCCGTTGTTCAGGAAGCCTCTGCAAGGAACGAAAATCAGGCTCAATTGGCCGGCAGGATTCGTGCCTTGGGTGAACTATCTGTCAAGATAGCCAAAAAGGTTCCAGCTTTATTAACAATCCTCTGAGTTCGGATAAACAGCCGTGTTGAAACATTAGGTACAGATCAGCCTTTCTATGAATCAGAAAATTCAGATCTCTACCCGATTTTGAATTTCAAACCATAGACTGAATTTAACCACGGTTATTATGCTTGAATCCGATTCGTTTTATTCCCTTTTTTGAACCAGGCCGATTTTGACAGGGATGCCTGTCTGTTCTGTGAGTTTTTTCTGGGTGCCGGCCATGAGTCTTTCCAGTCCCTTGATTTCGTCGGAAAAAAGCGTCTCATCCATGACCAGGGAGATCATGAGGATTTCACTGCCGTTCTGGCGGATTTTTTCCATGGTGCAGTCAGGGGTTTTGCATTTTAAGGCGGCCTTAAGATATTGTTTTACCTGGTCCCGGCTGACCTTGATTCCGGAAATGATGATCGCATTATCCGCCCGTTCGTCCAGCCATTCAATTTTCATCAAAACAGAGGCGCACCCGCAGGGCTGGGTCACAAATTTTGCCATGTCGCCTGTGCGGAACCGGATCAGGGGCAAGGCCCTGGCCGAAAGTGTGGTCAGTACCAATTCTCCTTTTTTTCCGGATTCAACCCGGGTGCCTGTTTCAGGATCTATGATTTCCGGTAAAATATGATCGTCATTGATGTGGAGGAGGCGATGGCCATGGTCTGTTCCCAAGGGTGTTGTGCCGCAGTCATGGGCAATGGCTGGTCCCGGGATTTCACTGAGTCCGTAATTGAGCCACACATCCACATGCAGGCGTTCTGCCAGGTTAGATAAGGTTTTCCCGGTCACAGGTTCTCCCACAAGAATGATCCGCTTGAGGTTGAGTTCATTGGGGTTCTGGCCCAGGTCAAACATATGCGCCATGAGCTTTTCTGCAAAGGCAGGGGTGGTGACAAGGGTGGTGGTTTTATAATCCCTGATCACCATCAAGGTTTTTGACAGGGAAAGTGAGCTGTTTGGAATAACCCCTGCCCCCACAGCCTCGCCCCCGTCTTTGTAATCCCGTCCCCAATTGGCAAGTCCCGGGGGCAGGTGAATCTGGATAATATCCATCTGGGTGATGCCGGCAGCCTCATAGCTTCTGGCCACAAGTTTTTTCCAGATCAAAAGATCTGCCTTGGTATATCCGCTGATGGATGGATTTTTTCCTGTTCCGGGAGCGGTATGGATACGAACGATGTCCCTTAGGGGCACGGCAAATAGACCGTAAGGGTAATGGGTGCTCAAATGGGATCGGTCCATAAAGGGCAGTTTTTCAATATCCTTGAGAGCCACAATATCCTTGAGAGCCACAATATCCTGGGGAAGAAGCGTATTCTCCGTGAACCGTTTGCGGTGGAAGGGAACATTTTTATAGGCCCGGTTCAAGGTGCTCTGGAGTCTTTCCAGTTTGAGTTGTTCTTTTTCTTCAAAGGTCATATCCGGCATCATCAATCCCTCCCGTCATAAAAATTCCCATAATCCTGACCCAGATAGGCCCGCTTGACATCATCATCCACTAAAAGTTCATCTGCACTGCCCTGGAGTACCATTTTTCCGGTTTCAAGCACATAGCCCCGGTCAGAAATTTTGAGTGCGGCCCTGGCATTTTGTTCCACCAAAAGGATGGTCACCCCCTGGTTTCTCAGGTGCTGGACGGTCTTAAAAATCATCTCCACAAATTTCGGGGCAAGCCCCATGGAGGGCTCGTCCAGAACAAGGAGGGAGGGTCTTGCCATCAAGGCTCTGGCAATGTCCAGCATCTGCTGCTCTCCGCCGGACAACGTCCCTGCCAGCTGGTCTGCCCGTTTCCTTAAAATGGGGAACATATCCATGACCATCTCAAAGTCCTTTGCCACTTGTTTTTTTTCTCCCTTTTGGTACCGGGTAAAGGCCCCCATTTCAAGATTGTCCATGACACTCAAGGGATAAAAAATCTGCCGGCCTTCGGGCACCATGCTGATACCGGACTTGACAATGGCCGGAGGAGACATCCCCTTGATGGGGAGATCCTTGAAAAAGATTTCTCCTGACCAGTTTTTTAAAAGCCCGCAAATGGCCAGGAGCAAAGAGCTTTTTCCGGCCCCGTTGGCCCCGATAATGGAGATCAGCTCTCCTTGCTTAACCGAGAGGCTGACCCCGTGAATGGCCACAATACTGCCGTAACGGCATTTAAGATTTTTAATCTTGAGCATGAATTACCCCTGTCCCAGGTAGGCGGCCATGACCGCTTCATTGTTCTGAATTTGTCTTGGGGTGCCCTGGGCCAGTTTTATGCCCTGGTCAAGGACAATGATTTTGTCTGAGATCCCCATGGCAAGGCTCATGTCGTGTTCCACTAGCATCATGGTCACCCCCTTTTTTTTGACCCGTGCAATGAGTTTGCCCAAGGTCTCGGTCTCTACGGCATTGAGGCCTGCGGCCGGTTCGTCCAAAAGCAGTAAAAGGGGATCTGAGGCCAGGGCCCTGGCAATCTCCGCCATTTTCTGGCGGCCCACAGGAAGGTCGCAGGCAGGGGTTTGGGCATACGGGCTCAACCCGGTAAACTCAAGGAGATCAAAGGCTTTCTGCCGGGCCTGTTTTTCTTCCTTTTGTACCCAGGGCAGGCAGGTCACAGCGCCCCAGAATCCGGTCTTTGTTCTGACATGCATGCCGACCATGATATTTTCAACCAGGGTCATGGAGCTGAACAGCTCCACATGCTGAAAGGTCCTTGCAATGCCGGCCTTGACCCGCTGGTGCACCGCCATTTTACGGGTGTCTTTCTCGTTGAAAATCACCTGTCCCTTGTCCGGGGGGTAAATTCCTGTGATCATGTTGAACAAGGTGGTCTTGCCTGCCCCGTTGGGGCCGATCAGCCCGCATACAATGCCTTGTTCAATGGAAAAACTGATATTGTCCTGGGCCCTGACCCCTCCGAACATCTTGGTCAGGCCCTGAACCTTGAGAATTTTTCGGGCCTGGCTCTTTTTATCATCCCTGGAACGGTCCATCTCTTTTTTTGAAGGGGATATCATTGTCTTTTTTTCCTTGCCCTCTGGTAAATATCAATAAATCCCCGGGTCAGGCCCTGGGGCATGAAAATCATCACCGTCATGAGGATCAGGCCGAAAATGATCATTTCATACTCGGCAAACCCGTGGAGAACTTCGGGTAAAAGGGTGAGCAGGGCAGCCCCTAAAACAGCCCCCCAGACACTGGTCATCCCGCCGATAACCACCATGGTTACCATTTTTACTGAAACCATGAATCCAAAGGACTCAGGGGAGATAAAAAGGACAAAATGGGCATATAAGAATCCGGCCACAGCGCCCAGGGCTGCCGAAAACATAAAGATCTGAAGTTTTAGATAATGGGTGTTTACGCCCACGGCCAGGGCGGCGTTTTCCCCGTCATGGATGGCGCGCAGCCCTCTTCCCATGCGCGAGGATAAAATTCTTTTGCAGACAAGGATGGCCAGAAGCACCACTCCCCAGACCAGAAAAAAATAGTTTTTCCCCGACATAAAAGAGACCGGTCCTGCTTGGAGTACGGGAATTCCCACAAACCCGGAAGCACCGCCGGTCACACTGGACCATTCCCTGAATAAAATATTAACGATCATGCCAAACCCCAGGGTGCCCATTCCCAGATAGTATCCCGAGAGACGGAGGGTGGGAAGTCCCACCACAAGGGCAATGAATACGGCACAGGCCACAGCACAGACCAGGGCGATCCAGGGGGAAAATCCAAAGCTGCCGGACAGAATGGCCGTGGTATAGGCCCCGATACCGTAAAAGGCGGCATGGCCAAGTGATACCTGGCCTGCATACCCCATGAGCATATTAAGCCCCAATGCCAAAAGGGTGTTGATGCCGATAAAGGTCATGATCTGGAGATAGTAGGTGTTTTCGGTCATGCCTCCGGCCAGGAGGATCAGTCCCAGAAAGATGGTGTTTTCTCTCCAGTGTTGTTTCTTGATGGCATCCATATTAAAACCGTTTGGCCTCCTGGGCTGAAAAAATGCCTCCGGGACGGACATAGAGGATCAGGAGAAGCAGAATAAAGGCAATGGCATCCTTGAGGCCCGATGAAATCAGGCCGGCGCCCAAAGATTCCAGCACCCCCAGCAAAATTCCTCCGGCAAAGGCGCCCCAGAGACTTCCAAGTCCCCCGATCATTGCCGCGCAAAAGCCTTTGAGCCCCAGCATGGTGCCCATATCATAGGAACTCATGGTGATGGGGGCAATAAAGATCCCGGCAATGGCGCCGCATCCCGTGCTGATGGCAAAGGCCAGCACCCCCATTCTTTCCGATGGAATGCCAGTGAGAAAGGCAGCCGTCTGATTTACGGCGTAGGCCACCATGGCTTTGTCCATGAGGGTTTTTTTAAGGAAAAAATGAATGCCTCCTGCCAGGAGCAGGGCTGTTCCCACAATCCAGATGCTCTGGGGCAAAAGTGCTGCCCCTGCAATTTCAATGGAGTCATGACTGGAAAAAGAGGGAATGCTGAAAGGGTCTTTTCCCCAGGCCACCATTCCAAGGCCCCGCAGAAAAATAGAGGCCCCCACGGTGATGATCACAAGGACAATGGGGTTGGGGGTTTTGACCTGGCGTATGGCAAATCGTTCAAACAAGAGCCCCAGGACACAGCCCAGGAGCACAGCCCCTGCCATTGCGATGGGCAGGGGCAGGCCCAGGTGAACCCAGAGGGTGACCAGTGCCATGGCTCCGACCATGACAAATTCCCCATGGGCAAAGTTGATGAGTTCGGTTGAGGCGTAGAGCATGGACAGACCCACGGCAATCACCGCATATATGGCGCCGGTGGTAATGCCTGAAAAAAGATACTGAATGATTTCCTGCATGGATTTACCTTAAATAATAAGCTGGGAGATTTTCATGGGTGACCATGTTTATTTGATCAGTTTCCAGGTGCTGTTTTTAATTTCCACCATGACAAAGGCTTCAGGAGACAGCCCATTGTGATCCTTGGCCGAAAAGTTAAATTCACCTGTGGCGCCCACATGATTTTGTGTGGCTTCAAGGGCCTGGCGGATTTTATCCTTGTCTCCATTGCTTCCTTTGAGGGCTGCTGCAAGAATGTTTACAGCATCATAGGCATACCCGCCGAACCCTGAGACATTGCCCTTGTATTTGGCGTGATAGTTATTCTGGTAGCTGGTGAGGATCTTTTTTTGAACATCAGTCTCATCTAAAAGCGGGGTGACCAGAATTTTGCCTGTGGGCAGAATAATGCCTTCTGCTGCATCCCCTGCAAGCTCGATGAATTTGGGAGAGGCAACCCCATGGCTTTGGTACAAGGGAAGATCAATCTTAAGCTGTTTGACGTTTTTAGCGACAACCGCAGGTCCGGGATTGGTTCCTCAGCAGACAATGGCATCAGGAGAGGCGGCCTTGATCTTGGTAAGCTGGGCTGTGGTATCTGTATCCTTGGCCCCGAAGCTTTCCGCTTTTACTACTTCCAGACCAAAATGTTCAGCCTGGTTTAAAAGCTGGTGTTTCCCGCTTTCCCCAAAGGAGTTGGACACGGTCAGCACCCCGATTTTTTTAATGCCTGCCGCCTGCATATGCTGATACACGGCAGCCACGGCCAGAAGATCGCTCTGGGCGGTCTTAAATACCCAGGGTTTTACAGGCGAGGTGATCTTAACGCCTGCGGCGCAGGAGATCAAAGGCACTTTTGCCCGTTCTACAAAATTGACAATGGCCAGGGTTGTGGGTGTGGTTGAAGGACCGATGATGGCCAAAACCTTGTCCTTGTGGATCAGCTTGTTTACAGCGCTCACCGCCTTGGCAGGGTCGCCTTCTGAATCATAGATCACCGCTTCGAGCATGACTCCGTCAATACCGCCCTGGGCATTGATTTTTTCGACCATCATTTCCATGGTCTTTTTTTCCGGATCCCCCAGAAAAGAGGCCCGGCCGGTGGAAGAGAAAATGCCCCCCACCTTATACACGGTCCCGGCCATGAGGCCTGATGCGGGTAAACAGATAAGGGTCAGGGCCAGGGCGGCAATTGCCATTTTTTTCATTACCATTTTCATTTTCTCCTTTAATTTAAAAAAATGATTAAAATATGAAAATTACCCATGGGTTTTATTGGCTCGACCCAGAACTGACTGAAAACTTAAAATGCGGGTCGAATTTCCCCACAGTCCCTTAAATACAAAAACCATGGGTACTGGCTGCCAGTCTGCCCATGGTTCGAGTTTACCTGATATCTTCCGATATTTTACATAAACTCTCCACAGGCAGACCCCATAAAGAAGCCGCTAAAGAGTGTAAATATAAAAAAATTAAAATACCGGAAAATCATTTTTTCTCCAAATTTAAAATGTACAGGCTCGTACATACCTAAAGGACCCTGCCAAAGGTGTTAAGCATTTTTAAAGAACACAGATACTTGCGCCAAACCAGATCAAAGGGGAAGGGCTGGAAATACCTGTGAAAGTTCTGTGAAATCTTTTTTTAGGTATAGAAAATTAATGGATTTGAACAAAGTTCCTAATATAAAAAAATATTATTTTGCACCGGCCAGAACCATGGGGGTGTCAGGCATGTCAATGTTGATTGCCTGACCATGGCCTCCCCGGGGAAGAAAAAATCCTTAAAAGGTATTATAGTCCGCGCATCCATTCCGGTTTAAGGTCGATATCGCCGTTCATTGCCAGATCCAGGGTTTTGAGCACTGCTGTTTTATCCTGGGGAAACCTGGCATCAACCGACAAATAATTGCTGGCATGAACCGACCGGAACGCCCCCCTTGTCAGGGTGGTGTGCTTTACCAGTTCTCTGAGTTCTTTTATCATGCCCAGGGCATCGGGAATCTTATATTCACCCCGTTCAAAGGCCCGGCCTAGGGGGGTGTTTGGCAAGGGGATGAGGCTTAGGGCACTGACCGCTTCAGGATCTATGGCCGTCAGGGCTTTTCCTGTTTCCCGGGCATGGGCAAGGCTCAATTCAATTTGACCCAGTCCCAGCAGCACAATGGTGACCAATTTGATGCCCGAAGCTCTGAGGCGCCGGCAGTGCCGGATTAACTCTTCTGGGGTGCCGCCTTTTTTGATCTCTTTTCGGACCTGTGCATGGCCTGATTCCAACCCGAGAAAAACAGCCTTTAGACCGTTTTGATGAAGATAGGCCAATTGCTCATCTGTTTTAAGGCAAATGGATTTTAAATTGGCATAGCAGGTGATCCTTTTGACCCATGGCAGGTGCTCGTGGATCATCTCCAGGAGCCATTTCCAGTCTTTCATGGGCATGATAAGTGCGTCTCCGTCCATGACAAAAACCCGGTCCTGGTGCCGGCAGTATCTTTTGGCAAATTCAAAATCGTCTTCCAGGTATTTTCTTTCTTTCAGGGCAAATGGTTTGCCTTCATAAGCACCGCAAAAGGTGCATTTAGAGTGGGAGCAACCCAGTGTTGCCTGGAGGAGTATGGCATTGGCTTCACTTGGCGGGCGGATGCAATTTCCCACGTGGTGAAATCCATTTGGAATCAGTTTGGGGGTCATATAAAAACCTTTTTCCTATAGTGGTTTGGGTAAGTCCCGCATTTAAGCAAACACTTAAACAAGGGGCATCAAAAAAGATATAAAATATTTTACAGAGAATAGCTATCATAAATTCCGTTGGGCCTGAGCCCTCTGGAAACCAAATCCCAAGGAGTATGTTTAAATCTGAATAGCTGAAATTGATCTGTTGCCAAAAAACAATTTGGGTGCATGCCAATGTTTATGACAACCGAATAGGTGAGTCGTGTATTATCGGTTTTCTGTTGCTTTTTAGTACCAGGGATGATTATTTCAGGTGGTGTGCTACTCTTTTTTTGATTTGGCCAATTATCGGAAGATAAATAAAAGGTTACAGAGAAAATAATATTACCGGAATGTCCTAAGCCCATGGCGTGTTCGCTCTTTGCCCGGGCGGCGATTTTAACACGTGACAATACGATGCATATCAAAGAGGGATGAAATGATCCTGTCTGTTTATACCACCCCTCGAAAAAAAATTGGTATTGGACTTAAAAACAACCAAGAGGTCCTGATTCAGCAATAAATAGCACCCTGCAGACACGGCTGCTAAATCATGGCTGTTCGATTCACTGGAGGATCGTATGACTCAGATTGAAAAAAATAAAGTCAACACCCACTTATTGACAAAAGTATTCATGGATGCCACCGATCCAATTCTTATTGAAGATCTTCATGGGATTGTCGTGGATATGAATTTAGAAGCCGAGCGATCTTATGGATGGTCCAGGAAAGAGTTGATCGGAAAACCGATCAAAACAATCGTTCCTTTTGACAGGCACAAGCAGGCAGATGAACTGCTGGAACGTTGCAGGGAAGGTAAGGGCGTCAGAAATGTTGAAGGGTTGAGATGGGATAAATCCAAGACGATTATACCGGTTTTGATCACCTTGTCATTGCTCAAAGACGAGGCTGGAAAACCAACGGCCGTGGCGACATTTGTAAAAGATATTAGCAGGCAAAAAAAATTAGAAGAAAAATATCGACGAATGTCTAAGGTGTTTATGGATGCAACCGTGCCAATTCTTATTGAGGATCTTGACGGTATTGTCATTGATATGAATAATGAAGCCAAACTTGCCTATGGATGGTCCCATGAAGATCTTGTGGGCAAGCCCATAAAAACCATAGTACCTCCGGAACGGTACAAGGAGGCGGATGATTTGCTCAGGCGGAGTAAAAAAGGAGAAAGGGTCAAAAATATAGAGGGGTTAAGATGGAACATAGAAAAAAAAATTATTCCCGTATTATTAACCCTGTCTGTTTTAAAAGATGACAATAATCACCCCATCGGCATCGCCACAATCGCCAAGGACATATCCAAACTCAAAGCGGCAGAAGAAAAAATTTCTTTGACCCAGGATGTCACCATTGAAAGTATGGGCACCCTGGCCGAATATCGGGATCCGGAAACAGGCGGGCATATTAAGCGAACCCGGGGGTATGTTAAAATTTTAGCCGCCCAATTAAAAGATCATCCAAAATTCAAAGATGCTTTAAATGATGAAACCATAGAGCTCTTATATAAGTCTGCACCTCTTCATGATATCGGCAAGGTTGGGATACCGGATAATATTTTGCTCAAGCCCGGCAAATTAACCGATGAAGGGGCGCATTCCCATTTTCCCGGTTATACCGCTGGCACTGGATTGTGCATGTTTGCCATCTGCTTCAGGCAGTTCCAACGCCCTGCTTTATAAAATGATCGCAGCATAATCATTTTTTCTGCATTCTCTCGATACCAAAAGATGCATGGACCTTTAAGACGTAAATTCACGACTCTCGAGGGCGTTCAAAATTCTGTGTCAGTTGAATGAAAGCTGATATACTCAGCTAAATAAGGAGAACTGACATGACCGAAGAAAACACCGAATTTGATTTTCAAAAAGCCCTTAAAGGCATCCAGGAAGGTAAACCCTTCACAGGTAAGGGCGGCGTCCTTACATCATTAATCAAAAATCTTGCTGAAGCTGCTCTTGAAGGAGAGTTGGAGTCCCATCTCGGGCAGGAAGTTTCTGCCAACCGCCGTAATGGAAAAAGCAAAAAGACCATTAAATCCCTGGATGGTAAATTTGAGCTAGAAACCCCGCGTGACAGGGCCGGAACCTTCTCTCCACAGATCGTCAAAAAACATCAGACAACGCTCAGCGATGAAATTGAAAGAAAGATAATAGCCCTTTACGGCCTGGGCATGAGTTATAATGATATGGCTTCCCATTTACAGGAAATCTATGGACTTGAGATTTCAAATGCCACTCTGAGCACCATTACCGATAAAATCATCCATACCGTCAAAGAATGGCAGGCCAGGCCGTTGGAAAATGTGTACCCAATCGTATGGCTTGATGCCATACATTATAAAGTACGAGAAAACGGAAAGGTCGGCAGCAAGGCCGTTTACACAATTCTTGGGGTGAATATCGAGGGCCGCAAAGAGGTTCTTGGGCTGTACATATCCGAGAATGAGGGTGCGAACTTCTGGCTGCAGGTGTTAACAGACCTTTCAAACCGAGGGGTAAAAGATATCCTGATTGCCTGTGTTGATGGTCTAAAAGGTTTTCCCGAGGCCATTGAGACCATATTCCCGGACACAGAAGTTCAACTCTGCGTAGTCCACCAGATCCGAAATTCATTGAAATACGTTGGTTCCAAAAATAAAAAGGAATTTATGGCAGATCTAAAACGTGTTTATAAAGCGGTCAATAAGGATCTGGCCGAAGAAGAACTGGATATCTTGGAAAATAAATGGAATGACAAATACCCGATTGTGATAAAATCCTGGCGGAACAACTGGGAACGCCTCAGTCATTTCTTTAAATATCCAGAAGAGATTCGACGGATAATATACACCACAAATACCATTGAGGCTGTGCATCGACAGTTTCGAAAACTGACCAAAACAAAGGGATCATTCCCGAACCAGGACAGCCTGTTAAAGCTGCTTTACATGGGGATCCAGAACGCCAGTAAAAAATGGACAATACCGATTCAAAATTGGTCACTGACAATTTCCCAGTTGGCAATTTTCTTTGAAGGCCGGCTGGATAAAGAGCTGGGAATTTGATAGGGATTTATTTACAGATGGAAAAGATGGTTCCAGGAACTCCACTCCAGCAAAAGTCAACTCCTCCGACGTGGCTGATTGAAGGCCCATTCTCGGACCTGACTTTTACTTCCGCTGGCGCTGAGGCAGATCCGGGAACCGAAACCGTGACACAGAATTCTGAACATTCCCCGACTCTCCGAATCGAACTTTCAATAGCACCGCTGCCAATAGGTAAGTTCAACGCTTTTACAGTTGAGAAATTAAGCCTCAGTTCATTGCGCACAAAATAATCCCGTTCCGTCTTGATAGCCTTACTGTTTCTGCCTCTACAAAGCTTCTGGACGGCCTGTACCACCTCAATCGCCTTTCCCTTCAGCAGAAGACCTCGCTGCTTCGATACCCAGTGTTTGCGTTCCTTGGATGACCAGGTCTTCCTTAAGCCTGCTACTTTACCCAGATGCTCAACTGCATGGTAGAAATCGAGAAGTTCATACACACGCTCAGGAGCCAAACCCAATGCTTTTAGCAGTCCGGGGATTCGATTCCAAATCCAATGTGCCCCATCTGCAACAAACAGTATTTTGTCTGAGTTCTGAATATGAAGGGAGTTCAAATAACCCTTTAACAAGTGGAATACACCATCCGGTCCATTGAAACAGCCATCAATAAATGGTGAAAAGCTTTTTTCTTGTTTTCCATGGGCGTCCACTACATAAATGATCAAAAGCTTGGGTTCTCGCCATGCCCCACGAAATCGGGTTCTATCCTTTTGGGTTTTTGGTCCCCTTTTCTTCTCTCTGAGCCGAGTGCGGCCACCATCAGTGCTGATAACGACTCGCCGCCCTTCAAGTAAATCTCTATCATTTAATGGGATTCGGCCCGCTTGTTGTTCGGCTCGAGCCCGCTATGCGTACCGATAGGTCAGTTTACGGATGACCTTTATACCCAACGTCATCCCACGGTCACAAAGCACTTGACGGACTTCTTCAAAAGAACTTAATAAGGCTGACCAAGAACTCACCATAGAAGCCAAAGCAGGCGAGCAGCGATCATGGATTCCAAGAAGGATTAAGCCAGCGTATGCACCTTTATATCTTTTTCCTTTTCGGCGGTCACAGGACCTTCGATAGTATCGAACATGAATATCAACCGAACTATCTGTACAAAGCTGAATCCAAACGGTCTCAAGCCCTTCGCTTTTCATCCGTCCCGGCCAATTGGACATCAATTCTTTTTCTTGGTCGACCTGTTCAGAGGAATCTACTGAGGCCTGGATCTTTTTTTTAAAAAAAAGGCGCTTATCCGATTTGTATACTCAAGGATTTCCTGCTCCATCTGTTCTAATTCGTTAGCGTTACGAACCAAGCGATTTGGATCTTCTTCCAGTTCTTTGAGGCATGCAAGGACTTCATCAACAGTATTACAATCTTCAGCTTTCTTCATTAGCACAATCCATTTATGTTCATTTCAGCGTAACAGAGGATATCATTCTTTTTGCTCTAAAAGACAGGCCTTTTTAAAACCGGGAAAATGGGAATGCGCCCCCGATGAAGAGTTTGAAATCATGAAAAAGCATACAACCTATGGAAAGGAGGCAATTGCCATCCAGGAAAATAAACTGGGAGGTGATTCTTTCTTGCTTCTTGCACTTGAAATTGCTGAAAGCCACCAGGAAAAATGGGACGGTTCCGGATATCCGAATGGATTAAAGGGAGACAAGATCCCTGTGTCAGGCCGTTTGATGGCCATTGCAGATGTATACGATGCTTTGATCAGCAAGCGGGCCTATAAACCACCTTTTACCCACTCCAAAGCTGTTGAAATTATAATGGAGGGCAAAGGCAGTCATTTTGATCCGGACATGGTTGAGGCTTTTTGGCAATTAAAAGAAGAGTTTAGAAAAATAGCTATTGAACACGCGGATTATGATGAAGAAAGAGTCAACCTGATGATCGGTTGATACGGATCGATTGCTAAGTTTAGATGACCGCCCTGTTTTTTGCGTTGATATGACACTTTGCTGGAAGACTCTGTTCGCGATAGCTTGTTTGAATGAACGTATCGGTTCATTTTGATCTGTTTTATTGGCCTATGCAAGTTGTTGGATGAACTGTTCGGGAGCGTTTTTTGGGAACAACTCAAATTTTTAAACTAAAAGGCGAGGCTTTTTTATATCGGGCGGATCGGAGGGCGGGGGCTTAAATGGTCGCAAACAACTTTTACGGTGCTTCCGTTTTCAGGGAAAACAATATTGTATTTTCGGTAATATTCGTCCAGAATTTGTTTTATTTGTTTTATTTGTTTTATTTGTTTTATTTGTTTTATTTGTTTTATTTGTTTTTTTTTAATTGGGATCAGTGATGTCCGGTTAGGTTTTTGCTTGCTCAATAATTTTTTGATCTTTGACAATATTGTCCCTGTTTGAACTATGAGAGCCCTGCTCCTCGCAGCCAAACAGGTCATTTAGAATGGCGGTTCGCAGCTGCCGAACTCTTTTGATCGTGACCTTTTCATTAAACTGTTTTTGGCAATGGATTGCCAGTAACAGGTAAGTGATAAGGCCGCCAAGAATCTGAACCATAAGGCCGTATTCACTGCGGGCAATGAGATGATATACCTTCAGATGTTCTTTCCACCATTTGAAAAAATCCTCAATGGTCCACCGGAGTTTATAAATTGTTGCTATTTGTTCCGCTGTTAAATCATGCCTGTCAGTTGCCACATAGTATTTGACGCCAGCAATTTTATAGCCAACAACCCGAACAGGCCTTTTCGTCTGGTTTTGATTCGGAGTACCAAGTTTAACCAGTGCATCATAAAAAATGTAGCTGTCGGAAGGGGTCTCGTGGTTATCAATAATTGTTCTTGTTGTCCTGGTTTTTATACGGCAGACAAAATGTTTGCCTTGCTCCTGAAGCAGGTCAAATTCTTTATGGGATTGATATCCACGATCCATAACACCTGTTTGCCCCTTGGAAAGTATTTTGGGAACAAAAGTGCGTTCAGCGCCGTTGCCTTCAGTCAAAAAGATTTTGTTTGGGATTCCGTGATTAATGTCAAATCCGCAATGTACTTTGGCTTTTTTACTTCCTTTTCTGTAGTTCGCCCAGTGCATTGAAAGGACTGCATTTATGAGACTACCGTCAATGGAAACCAACTCTCCTAACTCGGCGTGTTCACCCGGATGACACTCAAGAGCCTGTTTATAAAGATCCTCAAAGATAAATTGCAGTTGTTCGAGTCCCCTGTGATTGATGGCTTCACAGAAACTACTACGGCTGATACCACCGTCTGGCGCAATATTTTCTTTAGCAAAAACATTCTCCTTGAGATCCTGAATTAAATGTCGGGCAGACTTGTGCTCCTGAAGATGGAAATAAACCAAAGCATTTATCTGGTCTTCGAATGTCATTTTTAAAGGGCGGTCTCCTCGAGATTGTAATTCCGGTGCTTTTGAAAGTGACTTTATCAGAGGGCACCTGAAATTGTCAAAGTTCAGGGACCGTAGTTGTTTTTTAGGGACTGAGATGTGCGTCATTTGAGCTCCTTGAGTTAAATTTTCAAGGCGCACAAAAATTTTTACGCACATTTGTCAACACAAAACAGACTGTTTTTTCAATGATTTTAGATGCTTTTTATATGCAACAACCTAACCGGACACTACTGAATTGGGATAAAATAAATGACTTCAAAAGTAATATCCCGGGTTGAATCTTTGTAGGTGCTTTTGATCGTGGGCTCTCTCATTTTGTATCCTTGCATCTATTGAGACCGGTCAAAGAGGTAATATCTTGAACAAATGCTTTGGCCATTATGGCAATTTTTTATTAAAAAAACAAATAGATATAATTTTAGTCCAGGCCACGAACGGTTCGCTGCTGTTCAATCCTACGGGCACAGGGCAGCCGATCTGTTTTGCCGGGTCAAAAAATCCAATCGTTATCTAAATCCCTTAAAAAAAAATTACACTGATTTTTGCCAAGAATCGTCTGCAACTGCAAAAGCAAAATATTGACCTGAATCTGATGAATCGTTATGGTATCGGATTCAGGAACGCATGGAACAGATACCCGGGAGTAGAGGAAAAAGAAAATGATAACCAACAAATTTAAGGCAGGGGTCATCCAGTTTGATATTATCAACGGAGATATTAATGCCAATATGGACAAGGCACTTTATTATCTTGGTTGCCTGGCTGACCAGGGCGGTTCTTTAGGGGTGCTGCCCGAGCTTTTTGCCTCGGGGTTTGACAATGAAAACATCCGGTTTCATGCCCGGACAACCCAAGACTGCCTGGACCGGTTGGCTCAATTTGCAAAGAAGCGTTCAATGGCCGTTGCAGGCACCTTTGCAAGGGCAGAAGGGGACAAGGTGTTTAATACCCTTTATTTTATTGATCAAAGAGGAGAGATAAAAGGGGCATACGATAAGCTTCATCTTTTCAGGCTTACCTGTGAGGATGCGTTTTATACCCCCGGAAATAAGGCGGTGGTGATTGATACTGTCTTTGGCCGAGTCGGGCTGATGATCTGTTATGATTTAAGATTTCCGGAATTGGCAAGGCATCTCTTTATAAAGGGAGCAAAAATATGTATAGTCTGCGCCCAGTGGCCAAGTCCCAGAAAGGCGCATTGGCAGACCCTGATCCAGGCCAGGGCCATTGAAAACCAGGCCTTTTTTATCTGCAGCAACCGGACAGGAGAGGATGAGGACCTTGTTTTTCCCGGACTTTCCGCCATTGTGGATCCTTGGGGAAAAATTTTGGCCCAGGCCGATGATGATCCCGGAACGATCACGGCAGGGGTGGATATGGGCGAGGTGGACCGGGCAAGGGCCCTGATCCCTATAATAGAGGATAGAAGAGAGGATATATATGGATAAGAAAATTGTTACCCTGGATGAGATGTGCCGGTTGTCCTATGAATACCGCAGCCAGGGCAGGACCGTGGTCTTTACAAACGGATGTTTTGATATTCTCCATGCCGGTCATGTCTCCTACCTGACCCGGGCAAAGGCCTTGGGAGACGTGATGGTGGTTGGATTGAATTCAGACGCCTCGGTTCGGGAAATTAAGGGGGACCAGCGGCCGGTGGTCTCCCAGGAACAGCGGGCCTGTGTGGTGTCTGCTCTGGAGGTTGTGGATCATGTGGTGATTTTTGATGCGCCTGATCCGGGGGATATGATACGGGTGATTGTTCCCCATGTCTTGGTCAAGGGGGCGGACTGGCCTGAGGATAAAATTATCGGGGGCGACTTTGTCAAGGCCAATCAGGGGCAGGTGGCCCGGATTGCCTTTGACCAGGATATTTCCACCACCCAAATCATCCAGCGGATTGGAAAGCGTTTCTATGGCGCATCCTGATATCCTGGCCTTTGATCATTTTAAATCTTTTCCCCAATTGGTTCACGGGGTGTTTTCCAGAAAAGGCGGGATGAGCACAGGGCCCCATGCCAGCCTGAATATCGGTTTGAACTGCGGGGACGATGAACCTGCCGTGGTTCAAAACCGGAATTACATGATGGATACCCTTGGGGTGGTCCGGGCTGTTTTTTTAAACCAGGTTCACGGCACAGAGATTAAGGTGCTCAAGCAGGGAGAGGATATCAAGGCTGTGACCTGGGATAAAGGATTTGGCAGGACCCCTTGCCCCATTTCGGCTGACGGTATTGTTACCAATATCAGGGATCTGGCCCTTGTCATCCAGGTGGCAGACTGCCAGGCGGTAATGCTCTATGACCCTGTGAACCAGGTGATTGCCAATGTCCATTCCGGATGGCGGGGAAGTGTTGCCAATATTATAGGCCGTTGTGTTCAGGTCATGGCAGAAGCGTTCTCATCTCAGCCCAGGGATATTTTTGCCGGAATCTCTCCCTCTCTGGGGCCCTGCTGTGCTGAATTTATCCATTATAAAAGAGAAATTCCCAAATCTTTGTGGGCCTATAAATTAAAGGGAGGTTCATATTTTGATTTTTGGACGCTGTCCTGTGATCAACTTGTTGAAAAAGGGGTAAAAAAGGAGAACATCCTTTCCATGGGAATTTGCACTCAATGCAGGACGGATCGATTTTTTTCATTTCGGGAAGAAAAAAATACAGGCCGGTTCGGGGCTGTGATTGCTGTGACAAAGGAGCGGGGCTGATTCGGTGGTAAACGAGGATGTGTTTTGGATCAAAAAGAAGATTTTAAAAGGGTTTTTTTACCCTTTTTTCACATTGACTTCGTCCAAAGCATATGATATTTGCTCTCATGATATTTGATAATTTGAAAGCCGAAAAGACCAGTGGCTGCAAAGGTTAAAGATGAAAGAGGATAAGGGCAAAACCATCAGGGAACTTGGGTATTTTGCCAGTCTCGGCATGTCCGTGGCTTTATCCATTTGTATCGGAATGGCCATTGGATACTGGCTGGATAAAAAATTTGACACACAGCCTGTTTTATTGATGGTGGGATTGGGATTCGGTATTGCAGCCGGATTCAGCAACATCATCAGGGCAGGGCAAAAGAGTAGAAAAATTGATGGCGGATCTTGAAAAAATTGTAAATTTTATCACACGGAGCAATTGGCTGATCTTTTTGGGAACCAGCCTTATTGCCCTTTGGCTTGCGCCCCACAAGGTATATCTGGGGGTGTTGCTGGGCGGTCTGATCGTGACGGTGAATTTTCAAATGCTCAAGAGAACGGTCACCAAAAATATCTGTGAGGAACGGGTGATGGAAAAGGGAAAATCCCTGGTCGGGAATATCCTGGTCAAGTATTATCTTCGGTTTACATTGACCGCAGCCATTATCTTCCTGCTGATATCAAACCATATTGTGCATCCGATAGGTCTTCTGGCGGGCCTTTCGGTTGTTGTTGCAAGCACTTTTCTGGCGGCGGCGATTGAGTTAACCAGATTATTATTCAAGGAGGCAGTATAAGGTGGAACATCCATATTTAATTCTTACTTCATTGTTCGGCATGTTCGGTTTGGAAGAATGGGCGGCAAGTCATCCCCATGTAACATATATGTGGCTGGCCATGGTTATTTTGGTTATTCTCGGCTGGCTGGGCGGCAAAGGAATCTCCATGGTTCCCAATACAATCCAGAATGTATTCGAAGTCATCATTTCCGGCCTTGAAGAGTTTATGGTGGGGATTACCGGTGAAGAAGGCCGAAAATCTTTTCCCCTGCTGCTGACTGTTTTTTTGTTTGTCCTTCTGGGCAACCTGTTCGGACTGGTTCCGGCATTGTACCCGCCGACTGCAAATATCAATACCACAGTGGCATTGGCCATTATCGTGGTTTTATGGAGCCATGTCATCGGCGTTCAGATGCACGGAATCAAATACATCAAACATTTTCTAGGGCCGGTCAAAGCATTGATGCCCCTGTTTTTTGTTATCGAAGTCATCGGCCATCTGGCACGGGTGCTCTCATTGACCCTTCGTCTCTTCGGCAACATGATGGGCCATGAGCTGGTTGTTGGAATTCTTCTCATGCTGGCAGGACCGTTCCTCGTACCCCTTCCCATCATGGCAATGGGTATTTTGGTCTCTTTGATTCAGGCCATTGTCTTCTTTTTACTGCCCACCATGTACATTGCGGGTGCCATAGAAGAGGCGCATTAATCTAAGCGTTTTACGGGATTTTTGGAAGAAGCCCCGTTTGTTTATAATATATATCATTTTAAGGAGTAAAACATGGAATTTCTAGTTGGTAGTGTATGGGCAGCAGGTCTTGCCATCGGTATTGCAGCATTTGGTTGCGGCATTGGTCAGGGTCTTGGTTTGAACGGCGCAATGGCCGGTATCTCAAGAAACCCCGAAGCAGCCGGTAAAATTCAGGTGAACATGCTGATCGGTCTGGCTCTTATTGAGTCTCTTTGTATCTATGCTCTCGTTGTTGCAATGATTCTTCTTTTTGTTCATCCTGCTATCGCTCCTGCAGTAGCTGCACTTGGCGGACATTAAGCCGTATAGCTTTCATTAGAAAGTTTTAAAGGGGTTTTTCCAGAAATTGGAGAACCCCCTTTTTTTTATCTCCAATTCCCCGGGTTTTTTCTTGCATGGCTCCGGGTGAACTGATATGTTTTGAATGTTATGTAATAAATGTCATAAATTTTTCTGAATATAATTGCTGGCAGGAGGATAAGAATGAATGAAAATTCCATAGAATTCCAGCCCATGCCCGGCGACAATAATGAGGACGAGTCAGTACGCCATTTTTTCAGAGTACCGGCGTCTGACAAGGACAATATTCTGGCTGTATTTTTTGGGCAGAGTTATTCTGTGGCCAATGTTTCGGTCAGCGGCATTGCCATCCGTGCAGATTCCTGTCTTGCATTTGAATCCAACCAGGAGATTGAAGATGCCGAACTTCTGTTGGGGACCCAGCGGATCACCAACCTTACCGCCAAAGTAATCCATTGCTCTGTTCACGACTCCGGCGACCTTCAATTCGGAATGGTCTGGTTGAATATGGCCAATGACAAAAGACAAAAGCTAGAAAAAATACTTGGGCAAATGAAGGCCAGGGCCCTGGAAAAAGATGATCTGCCTGACGAGCAGGCACAATAGGCGGTGGTGTAAGAATGGCGAAAAAGAAAGATGTCATGGAGAGTATCCTTGGCGCCGATGACAAGGAATTTGAAAGCTCAACCCGTGAACTGGACTGCCTGATTTACCGCACCGGAAATCAGGCAAGTAAAAAAGAGGTTGTTGAACCTGCCTCTCCAGCCTCCTGGAAGGCATCCAAGGGAAATGTCTCGGTTGAAATCTGGGAAGGAAAGGCCAAGATTAAGATCAAGGTCGGTTCGGGTGAGGCGACCCATGTTTCCATGAGGAAACTGGCTAGTATTGCAGTGGATGCCATTATGGCTGAGTTAGAAAAGGAGGGATCCTAAGTGATTATCACCTGCCCGAAATGTGCCAGAAAACACAAGGTTAATCCTGACAATATCAAAGCATATGCCAAAAGCGGCAGAAAAAATCTTCTGGTCACCTGCCGTTCGTGTAAATTCAAATTTCCGGTAGCCATGGAGACATTGCTCGGGCCTCATCAAGACGCCCCTCCCCCAATCCAGGACCGGCTGCCTGCCAGAAAAATCTGTATTACCTTGAGCAAAGGCGGTGTGGGCAAGACAACCACCAGTGTGAATCTTGGCGCAGGCCTTGCCCTGGCCGGATATAAGGTATTGTTGGTGGATACCGACACCCAGGGCCAGTCCTCATATATTCTCGGCAAACGGCCCAAAGCCGGTTTGACTGAACTGTTGACCAAGGAACTGCCTGTTAAAGAGTGCCTGGTCGAGGCCCGCAAGAATTTATGGCTGCTTTCCGGCGGAAAATCTCTGGCCGGTGTAAAGCGGATCATTGACCGCAAGAGTTTTGGTGCGGAATGGACATTGGTCGAGGCATTGACCCCCCTGGACCGGGACTTTGACTTTATCCTCATTGATACCTCCCCGGGCTGGGACCAGCTGATCGTGAATGTGCTTTTTTATGCCAGGGAGGTTCTGGTGCCGGTGGCCCTTGAAGTCATGCCGCTTCACGGTCTTTCCGAGTTTATCAAAAGCCTTGGGGCCATCCAGAAGTACAGAAAGGAAATCCAGCTGAAATATATTGTCCCCACCTTTTTGGATGCCCGGATCAAGGGGCCCCAGGCCCTTTATGAACAGCTTCAAAAATTATATCCCCAGCATTTGTGCACCCCTATCCGATACAACGAGAGCCTGGCTGAGGCACCCTCTTTTGGCAAGACCATTTTTGAATTCGCACCGGGCTCAACCGCATCGGAAGATTATAGGGCATTGATTCAAAAAATATCCCGGAATTAGGAGAGTTGGCTGTTGGGGAAAATAGAGAGACGTCACAATTAAAATTGTTGAGATTGCATTCACAGGAATGAAAAATTCATGGGCCTGAGATCGCGAATTATCACGGTTGTCGTTGTTGCATGCAGTATTATCAGCCTGTTTTTGTGCTTTTATATTACCCAGCAGGTTCGGGATATTGAGCTTCAAAGTCTGCGGACCAAAATCGACAAGGCCGCCTATGTCATGCGCCTGGTCAATACCCGTCCCCTCTACAATGTCGATTTAGAAACGCTTAAAGTCAATATGGAACCTTTTTTGATGATGAAAATATGAAGAGTATCGGTATTTTCGAATCAGATATTGATATTGACATCTATTTGGAACGCGAGTTTGATCCCGGCGGAATGGATATTCATAAAAGTTTTTACATCTATTATAACGGGTTGAAACTGGGTAAAATTTCTGTGGTTTACTCCACCAGCCTGATCGAAAAAAGACTGGCCGGATTCCGGGGGGAAATGCTCTGGTTTACTTTTTCGGTTATCCTGGTGCTGGCCATTGTGCTGGTCTTTGTAATCAATGCCCTGATGAAGCCTGTGATCACTCTGGCAGACGTTGCCTCGGAGATTGCTGCCGGCAATCTGGACAAAAAGATCGAGGAGAGCGGGGTGGGCGAAGTCGGGATCTTATCCCGGAATTTTGCCATCATGCGTGATGCCATCAAAGATAAGATTGAAGATCTGGCCCACACCAATGCCGACCTCGAAGATGAGATCCAGCAGAAAATTCTCAAGGAAAAAAAGATACTTCACCAGAGCAAGGTCATGTCATCTGTGAATATGTTTTTTCATAAATCCATGCTGGCCGATTCTTACGAGCAGATCGCTCAATTGTTTATCCCCATTGCCCTTTCGGTAATTCCGGGCCCCTATTGTTTTGTGGGATTGTGGGAGAAATCAGTGAAGACGGCTCTCTTTTAAATATTTTGGCCATGTCGGACAGGTCCGGTCAGGACAGCCCAAAGATGGGAAGCGGCCGCAGGATGGAGGATATTGAAAAACCGATCCAGGGCGGGTGGTCTAAAATCCTTGTTGACAAGGAATGTGTGGTTGTAAACGATACGTCTGAACATCCGGATTTTGCCTTTTTGCCCAAAGACCATCTTCAGGTGGACTCGTTTATGGGAATTCCCATGGTTTTGGGATCCAAGGTGCTGGGGATGGTGGCTTTTGCCGGCAGGCAGAACGGGTTTAACTCAGAAGACAGGGATGCTGCCAAGATGCTTTCCATGGCCCTGGTAGAGGCCCTGAGCCTTAAAAAACAACAGGATGACAAACTCAGGCTCGAAGAGATGATTGTCCAATCTGAAAAAATGGTCTCCTTGGGTGGACTTGCGGCCGGCATGGCCCATGAGATCAACAATCCTCTGGCAGGCATTCTTCAGAATATCCAGGTCATCAGAAATCGGATCCAAAAGCCCATTCAGAAAAATCTGGCCACGGCAGAGGAGTTGGGACTGAGCTTCACCGCCATGGACACCTATATGCACCGCCGGGATATTCATAAGATGCTCGATTCTGTCATGGATGCCGGCAAGCGGGCCGCTGCCATTGTTGCCAACATGCTCTCTTTTTCACGAAAAAGTGATTCAGGCTTTATTGCTGAAGATATTTCCCTGCTCCTTGATCAGACCCTGGAACTGGCCGTAAGTGATTACAACCTGAAAAAGAAGTTTGATTTCAAGCAGATTAAAATTACCCGGCAATATGACCCTGACCTTCCAAAGGTGAAGTGCCGGGCCAGTGAAATTCAACAGGTGTTTTTCAACATTTTTTCCAACGGGGCCCAGGCCATGTTTAACATGCCGTCAAAAGATGCGCCTGAATTTTTCATGAAGACCTTCATGAAAAAAGATCAGGTTTGCGTAGAGATCAGGGACAATGGCCAAGGCATGGAAGAAAAAAACCAAAAGCGGATTTTTGAACCTTTTTACACCACCAAACCGGTCGGGGCCGGCACCGGTCTGGGACTCGCTGTGTCCTACTTTATTATCACTGAAAATCACAACGGCCGGATTGAAGTGGATTCCATGCAGGGCAGGGGCACCAGTTTTATTGTCAGGCTTCCCTTGAATCTTTGATCTGAACAATTGCAGTCCTGGGGTACGTTTTGGGAGGAGAGGCTGGCTTTTGGGAGTATCCCAAGATCATCCCTTGTGGGTGACCACAAGGGATGAAGGATCTGAAACCATTATAGGCTACAGATTTCCTGGGCGTTAATGACTTTTATTTTGTTTTGTGTAAGAATTTCTTTTGCCTTTATAATATCGTCAAACCGGAAAATCATGATGGCATTTTTGCACTGGGGATTGGCAAAGGCGTACATGTATTCCACATTGACGTCCAACTCGCTTAAGGGGTCCAGTACCCGGTTCAGGCCCCCGGGCTCATCACTGACCTCCACGGCAAGCACTTGGGTTTTGCCCACGGTGAATCCTTGACTTTTTAGAGCTGCCGTGGCTTTGTCATTGTCGTTCACAATAAGGCGCAGCACACCAAAATCCGTGGTGTCTGCAAGGGAAAGGGCTCTGATGTTGACCTGGGCGTCCCTTAGGATTGCGGTGACTTCAGCCAGGCGGCCTTCCTTGTTTTCGATAAATACGGATATCTGTTCAGCCATCATATTTTTTCTCCTTTAAGGTGTTTTTACCCTTGAGCTTATAGTTTACGTTTATCTATGACCCGGACGGCTTTGCCCTGGCTTCGTTCAATGGTTTTAGGCTCCACTAAAGCCACTTTGGCAGAAACGCCGAGATGTTCTTTAATATCATGGGAAATTTTGGATTCCATGGACTGGAGCCCCTTGATATCGTCACTGAACATGGTGTCGTCAATTTCTACTTTTACGGTCAGGGTGTCTAAATTATCTACCCTGTCCACTTCCATTTGATAGTGGGGGGCAATTTCACGGGTTTCCATGAGAACGCTTTCGATCTGGGAGGGGAATACATTAACCCCCCGGATAATGAGCATGTCATCGGTTCTGCCCGTGGGTTTGTTCATCCTGACATGGGTTCTGCCGCAGGTGCAGGGAATAGGATTCAAAGAGGTGATATCCTTGGTCCGATAGCGGATGACAGGAAAGGCCTCTTTGGTGATAGAGGTGAACACCAATTCTCCCGGGTCTCCGTAAGGGACGGGTTCCAGGGTATCCGGGTCCACCACCTCGACGATGAAATGGTCTTCACATACATGGAGGCCAGCCTGTTCTTCAACGCATTCAACAGAGACCCCTGGGCCCATCACCTCGGACAGACCGTAGATGTCAACGGCTTTTAGGTTGAGCTTTGCCTCGAGTTCCTGGCGCATTTTTTCGGTCCAGGGCTCTGCCCCGAAAATACCGGATTTAAAGTGGAGATCCCTGAAATCGACTCCCATTTCATCGGCAACCTCTGCCAGGTGAAGAATATAAGAGGGGGTTCCGCAGAGAATGGTGGGTTTAAAATCTTGCATGATGGTGATCTGACGTTTGGTGTTGCCGCCGGAAACAGGGATCACAGATGCGCCCAGTCGTTCGGCACCGTAGTGTGCCCCAAGCCCTCCGGTGAAAAGCCCATAGCCCCAGGCATTGTGAATGATATCTCCCTGGGTGGCACCGGCTGCCGACATGCTTCTGGCCATGAGATCTGCCCAGGTGGAAATATCCCGCTTGGTGTATCCCACCACCGTGGGTTTGCCTGTGGTGCCTGAAGAGGCATGGATGCGGACGACCTGTTCCATGGGCACGGCAAACATATCATAGGGATAGTTGTCCCGCAGATCTGTTTTGGTGGTAAAGGGCAGACGCCTCAAGTCATCTAAGGTTTTTATGTCTCCGGGAGTGATACCGGCTTTTTTATAGGTCTCCTTGTAAAAGGGGACGGTGGCATAAATCCGCTCAATGGTGGTCTGGAGCCTTCGTAATTGTATGGCTTCCAGGCCTTCCCTGGGCATGGTTTCAAAGTCAATGTCGTAAATGGGCATGGTTTTTCTCCCTAAATTATTTTAAGCCCCCTTTATTTAAGGGTGCCTTTGAATACTGGTTTTCGTTTTTCCATGAACGCTGCGGTCCCCTCTTTGGCATCTTCACTTGTCATGGTCATGCCAAAGGCATCATTTTCAATAATACATCCGGTTTCAAGGTCTGCTGCGGTTCCGTTGTGGATGACTTGTTTTGCCGCCCGTAATGCCACCCGACCCTTTGAAGCGATGAGGCCCGCGGTTTTAAGCGTTTTTTCCATGAGTTCTTCATGGGGAAATACCTGGTTTACCATACCATATTCCATGGCTTTGTCAGCAGGGATATTTTTGCCGGTAAATACCATTTCCTTGGCCCGGTTGTTTCCCACCAGTCTTGCCAGGCGCTGGGTGCCGCCAAACCCCGGGATCAGGCCCAGGCTGATTTCAGGCAGGCCGAAAATGGCCTTTTCAGAGGCATAGATAAAATCACAGGCAAGGGCTGCTTCAGAGCCGCCGCCCAGGGCAAATCCGTTAACCGCTGCAATGGCGGGAATGGAAAGGGATTCGATTTTTGAAAAGACCTTTTGTCCCTTGCGGGAGAAGGCTTTTGCCTGAAGCGGGGTCATTTTGGCCAGTTCGGAGATATCCGCTCCTGCCACAAAGGCCTTGTCTCCTGTGCCGGTAAGGATAAGAACCTTGATATCCTCATTTTCAATAATCTGGTCAAGGGCCGTGTCCAGCTCGTTAAACAGGGCATTGTTCAATGCGTTCAGCGCTTTTGGCCTGTTAAAAAAAATTGTGGCAATGCTCTCTTGGATTTCGAGAATAATGTTTTCAAAAGACATGGGCTTCTCCTTATTAATAGATTATAGATGTTTTGGGTTTGTGGCATTGATATATTTTTCAACCCCGTCGGTGATGGCGTTGCAGATATCATCCCTAAAGGATTGGGTCATGAGCCGCTTGCATTCTGTTTTATTGGAGATAAAGGAGGATTCAATGAGAATAGAGGGCATCCTGGCCCCTAAAAGAACGTAAAAGGGAGCCTGTTTTACCCCAAGATCGTTGATCTTTGAATGTTTTTTCTTCATTCCCTTTACCATTGATTTGTGAACATCATTGGCCAGTCGGGTGGATTCTTCGATTTTTGCATGTTTCATCAGATCGCTCAGAATATATTCCAGGTCTGAGATATTTTTTTCAGATGTGGCATTTTCCCTGGCAGCAACGGCAATGGCCTGGTCATCGGTTGCAAGGTTGAGGATATAGGTCTCGATACCGGCCAGCCGTTTGTTTCGGGCGGCATTACAATGCATGGAAATAAACAGGTCTGCCCTTTGGGTGTTGGCAATGGCGGTGCGTTCTTCAAGGGTGAGTTTTTTGTCCGATGTCCTTGTGAGCAGCACTTCGCAGTTGAGCCGCTTGCGCAGTTTTTCTGCCAGGTTTTTGGATAGTTTGAGTACAATATCCTTTTCCCAGAACCCTTTGATATAGCCGGGCGCCCCAGGGTCCTTGCCCCCGTGTCCAGGGTCAATAACAATCTTTCTGACCCCAAGGGCCAGCTGTCTTGCAATGTCCGAGGATTTAAGATTGTCCGTGGTCACCCGGTCTTGTTTTTCCGGTAGGGCTTTTGTATTCAAGGCGGTCTGCATCTGGTCCATGGGCGCAGATTGTCCGTTTTTCCCCCAGACATCTATGACAATTCGGAAAGGATCTTTCAATGAAAATATTTTATAGTTTTCAAAGGCCTTTATATCCACCACCACCCTGACGGTGTGGGGCTTATATTGTCCTGCCCTGGCCTGTTTGAGTAAATTATCGTTAATGGGTGTGTGTTCGGATACATTGTTGCCAAGCCTTGCCTTTTCAATGTCCACGTAGAGCCGCTGAAAGGGTTTGTTCAGCTTTGGATCTTTTTTCAGGAGCCTGTGGGCATAGGGCCTTTCTCCTTCGGCGTTGACAACGATTCTGGTATACTCCGGGTTTGACCAGAACCTTAAGCCGGTCACCCGGGTGTCTGTTTTGGGCAAAGGAAGAGGAACCGGGATATTTTTAGGCCTTGCCAGGGGCAGGGGATCGGGTCTTTTCTTTTCAGGGGATTTGGCCTGGACCGGTTTGGCATGCTTGGTTCGAAGTTTTGACTTGAGTTCTTTTTGGTAAAGGGCAATGGCCCTGTCATCCCTTGTTTTTGCCTTTTTGGACGTCAAGGTTTTGATTGCTGGGGATGGTTTTTTACCAATGGATTTTTTCAGGATTCTAGCCCTGCCGCTGTAGGCGCTTTGGGGATATTTTTTAGTAATCCGCGTCAATAGTTCAAGGGCCCTGTCCTCATAGGCCATGCTGCCCGACTGCCGGTAAAGCTGGTGATAGAGTTCTCCTGCCTTGAACATGCCTGCCGGTGCCCAGGAATCTTCGGGATAAAGCTGGTATACATCCTTGTATCGGTTAATGCACCTGAGCCATGAAGAAATTTTCTGGCGTTCAACAGGAGATTTTTTAACCCGCTTGATGCAGCCATCTGCTGACAGGTATTTGGACTTGGCAGGGCCTGCCACGGCCTTGTGCCCAACGACGAGGGAGCAAAATCCCATCAGGACAAGCAAAAGGACAATATGGTGCCAGGCTTTTTTCATGAACAGGCCTTTTGCTTGAGTTTGTTGAGAAAGTTCAAGGCATCAAGGGGGGTCATCATGGCAATATCCACCTGGTCCAGCATCTCTTTGAGTTCTGAATTTGAAGGACCGAACAAGTCCATCTGCGCTTTGTTGGTTGCCTTTTTCGCCTTTTTTTTCGTTTTTACCGGAAGAATGGGTTCAACTACCCGGGGCTGTTCTTGTTCAACCTCAGCAAGCACGGCTTTGGCAAGATCAATGATCGGGTCGGGCACCCCGGCAAGCCTTGCCACCTGGATACCGTAGCTTTTGTTGGTTCCCCCGGGCACAAGCCTGCGCAAAAATATAATATTATCCTTGAATTCTTTAACCGCAATATTATAATTTTTAATCCTGGGTTTTGTCTTTTCCAATCGTATCAGCTCATGGTAGTGGGTGGCAAAGAGGGTTTTTACCCCTTTACCCTGAAGATCGTGGAGATACTCCGCCACTGCCCAGGCAATGCTCATCCCATCATAGGTGGAGGTGCCCCTGCCGATTTCATCCAGGATAATCAGGCTGTTTTTTGTGGCATTATTCACAATATTGGCCGTCTCTTCCATTTCCACCATAAAGGTACTCTGTCCGGAGCTTAAATTGTCCAGAGCGCCCACCCGGGTGAAAATGCGGTCCGTGATGCAGACAGAGGCGCTTTGGGCCGGAACAAAAGAGCCCATCTGGGCCATGAGCACCGTAAGGGCCACCTGGCGAAGGACGGTGGATTTACCGGCCATATTGGGGCCTGTAATCAGGTAAAGCTGGTTTGCCTCATTGTCCATGGCAATGGAATTGGGAACATAGCGCTCTCCCTGGATGAGTTTTTCAACCACAGGATGCCGGCCCTCTTTGATGGTGATGGCATCATTTTCATTGATTTCAGGCTTTACATATCCATTTTCCACGGCAGCCCTGGCAAGCCCCTGGAGTACATCAATCCGGGCAATAAATTCAGCCATGGTCAGAATGGCTTTGGCCTCTTTGGTCACATCATCCCTGACCTTGCAGAAAATTTCGTACTCAAGGGTGTTTCTGCGGTCCTGGGCGTTGAAAATGGTGGTTTCCACCTCTTTCATCTCCTGGGTGATGAAGCGTTCGGCATTGACCAGGGTCTGTTTACGGATATAGTGATCCGGCACCTGGGCGGATTGGGCCCTGGACACTTCGATAAAATACCCAAAGACCTTGTTGTATTTGATTTTTAACGAGGAGAGTTTTGTTTTTTCTTTTTCCCGGGCCTCGGTCTTGGCGATCCAGGATTTACCGTCCCGGGTAATGGCCAAAAGCTCGTCAAGTTCTGGGTCATACCCGTCATTGATGAGATTGCCCTCGTTGAGGAGATGGACAGCATCCTCCCTGATGGCCGATTCAATGAGACGGGTAAGCTGGCCCAAGCGGTCAATCAGCTCCTGAGGGTCATTGATCCGGCTGCCGTTGAGCATGGGATGGGTGAATTGGGATAAATCCCGGATCAGATCCGGAATGTGGGCAAGTGAATTTTTAAGAGAGATCATGTCCCTGGCATTGCCCTGGCCCATGGCAATTTTACTGCCCAGGCGCTCCAGGTCATATACGGATTTCAACCGGCTGGTAATGGACTGGTGAATTTGCGGGGCATTTAAAAATTCATCCAGGCTGTCCAGCCGCTCACAGATCTTCTCTTTGTCCACCAGGGGATACCGGATCCATTTTTTGATCAAGCGCTTGCCCATGGCTGTGACGGTCTTATCCAGGATATGGATCAGGGTGCCTTTGGTATCCTGGGTCTGGATGTTTGAAAGCAGCTCCAGATTTTTGCAGGACCTATCGTCTATGACCAGAAAATCCTTAAGATCATAGGGGCTGATTTTAAAAATATGCCGGGTGTCCTGCATCTGGGTTTCCCCCACATAGGACATGACCGCTCCTGCAGCGCAGATGGCCGCCGGCATGCGTTCAATACCGAATCCTTCAAGGCTGCGGGTGGCAAATTTTTCGACGAGCTGTTTTTTAGCCTCTTCCAGGTCAAAGGCCCGGCTGTCAATATAGGTGATCTGAAGATGGGAAAAGGCCTGTCTGACCTGCGCGTAACTGGGGTCGTTTTTAAAGCTTTCCGGCAGAAGGATTTCCCCTGGGGCAAGTTTCAGGGCCTCGTCGATCAGGGCCAAGGGGAGCGGTCCTGAAGAGCGGTTCACCTGGCAGGTGGTGAAACTGCCCGTTGAAATATCCAGACAGGCAAGTCCTGCATGGTCCCTGACCCTGGACAGGGCCACCAGAAAATTATTGGATCCCTTGTCCAGTAAAGATTCGTTGAGAATCATTCCCGGGGTGATGACCCTGACCACCTCTCGTTTGACCAGCCCCTTGGCCTGGGACGGATCTTCCACCTGTTCGCAGATGGCCACCTTGCATCCGCTTTCAATAAGCTTTGCAATATAGGTATCCGCAGCCTTATACGGAACCCCGCACATGGGGATGGGGTCTGAATCGTTTTTATTTCTGGATGTCAGGGCAATTTCCAGAATATGGGCTGCCTTGACGGCATCTTCCAGGAACATCTCATAGAAATCCCCCATCCGGTAAAAGAGTATGGCGTCCTGGTGGATTTCTTTAATGGCCAGGAACTGGGCCATCATGGGCGTTTGTTTTTTCTTGGTCATGGATGGTCTATAAGGTTACGCCTGGACCTCTTCCTTCGCTTCCGCGTTTTCGGCGGCTGCGTTTTCAGGTGCGTCCTGGAGGCTGGCGGCCTGGTTTTCTAAATGCTTTTTAATATAGGGATCATGGATGTAAACATCCAGTTCTGTTTTCAGGGTGTTGATCTCTCCTTTGAGCAGGTCGATCCGGGTATTTTTTTCTTTTACTTCACGCCCCAGGCGAAATGCAGTAAAAAGGCCCCGAAGCCCTGTGATTAAAAGTCCGAGACCAAGGCAAATTCCCCAATAGGCGATGTTTGCAAGTGGGATGGCCGTGTATTGCCAAGAGGATATTTTAAAATCAATGTGCAATGGGTAGGTTGCAAGAAAATACTCCTGGTTCTGGTACACAAGCAGGCCTAAAAGGCCCAGAATAATAAGAAAAAATAGGAATTTAATTGTCTTCATTCATCCTCTCCGTCTAAGTTTTTCAACTGCGTTTCAAATTGAAGGTGATCATAGATCAAATTTTTAATTTTTTCAATTCTTCTTTTGGGTTTACACCCTGAAGATAATGAATCCCGGGTTCTTGTCCCAAAAGGGTTTGCCCGGATTTCTTTATAGAAAAACCGGATTAATATACCCCACCTTTTCCCGGTCTGAAAAAAGAGTCCAGTCCATGGCCCTGTCCGGGGTCGTCTTTGGAATGAGAAGACAGGACAGGTGAAGGTGGGACAACAGCTTTGATTTGATGGTCCTTGTATCAAAGGTGTGTCCGATGAGCTGGCCTTTGGCAATCTTGTCTCCGGGTTTTAATTTGGGGTTTGGGTCCAGGTGTGAATAGACCAGCACCGGAAAATATTCTTGGCAATTTTTGGCTTTGTCTGAACAATGGACAGATGGGGCATATGGATAGGAGACTGCCATGCTATGGCCCAGCAGGTCGCAGGAAATATTTAAAAGAATGCCGTGGGCCATGGCCGGCACCTTAGATCCGGGTTTAAGGGCTTTGAGTTTGGTTTTTGTTTTGTAAAAGCAGATATCAATACCCTCGTGAAGGGTCTTTCGAAATTTAAAATCCGCCCACCATTTGTCCGGGCTGTCCTGGAGCATGCCGGGATGGAAAATCCATGCGATCCCGGAAGGCTGAAAGGGCTCTTGGTCCGGACAATCCTGGGAGGGTTCAAGCGCCTGGGGGCAAGATGGCACACCAATAGCGTTGGCCTGGGCAATGGCCTTAAGATAGTTTGAAAAATTTTGCATTATACGGATTTCAGGATAATTTTATGCCCCATGAGGTTAATGTCATGGATGATCCCGGTAATTTCCATTTGTTCCCCTAAAAGTCCTTTGAGAATAAATTTGCCCGGTTCTGCCGGTGTAATGGCCGCTACATTTTCCATGATCAGTTTTTCCTGATCTCCCTGCTTTAAATATACATTGGATTCGCACATCTTGTTTTCCTTTATCAATTTAATTATGTCGGCCTTAAAACAAGGTCAGATCCTGTCCGGATGCACTAGCGTCACCTTGGGCTCAATCCCTTGTTCAAGGTCAATGATGGCACCGGCACAGGTTTTTCCCATGCTGCAGTTGACCACAATTGTTTTTCCCAGTCGCGCCCATCCCGGATCCTCATGGATGTGACCGCAGATCACAAGGCCGGGACAGGCCTTTTGAATAAAATTTTTAATGTTTTTACTTCCTGCACTGAACCTTTTTCCCACCCGGTCGCAGATTCCTTTGGGCGGGGGATGGACCACCATGATGGTTTCCAAGGTCATGGGAGAGGCAAAGGCGGCAAGTTTCTGCCTTTCCCTAAGGCAGATGCGGGAGGCAAAGGGCAGCACCCATGTTCCGCCTGCACCCACAAAGGAAAAATCTTTTATTTTTAAGGGGATATGGGTGAGGGTTGTCATGTTGGAGGCCCGGTCTATGTGGGAGTTAATCCGTTTTAAGTCCGTGTTGCCCCGGACGGCTAAAACCTTTACGGGCAGACTGTCCAGCTGGGCCAGGCAGGTCCGAAAGTTTAAAAAATGGGTCAAATCCCCGGCCGCTACAACAAGGTCCGGATCAAAGGCCTTGATCACCGAATAAATGCTTTTAATATGGGTCTGCTTGCCGTGAATATCGGCAATGGCATAAATTCTCATATTTTTCCTCTGGTTGAATACACGCCAACAGGGGTGATTATAGGACTCATGGGCCAGGGAGGGAAGCGGTTTTTTATATTTTTTAACACCTGAAAATTTTTTTTGGGTTTGTCTTGGGTATAATTTTTTTCCGTCCGTATAAAAGATCGTCCATGAGCAGTGCCAGGCGCTGGTTGATCCCGTTTCTGGAAATATAGAATCTGACCAGTTTGTGGATCAGGGTGTTGGGTTTGGTATAGGGGCAGACTGAAATGCACATGCCGCAGTCAGATCCAATGGTTTTCCAATATGAAAAGCAGCGTTCCTGGTCAATGGTCCAATGCCGGAACCCTCTGGATTCGGGTTCGGGCCCGTGGGTGATGGAGCCGGACGGGCAGTTGTCCGCACATTTTTTACAGATGAGGCAAAAATTTGCCATGTGCATATTTTTGCCAGGGCGGGTGACGGGCAGATCCAGATCGGTTGTGATCACGGCCAGGGGAACGCAGAGGGTTTCATAGTTGGCATCGTTGTGGGCACGGGCACCATACCCGAACTGCCGGAGATACCCGGCCATGATATTGGAAATTTTATCGGCTTCCACGTATTTTTGGGCGGATTCCTGGATCACCGTTGAGGTCGGGGCCTGTTTGATCATCTCAACCCGCATGGGCACCACAATAACAATGGCCGTGGTAAACCTCTGGTCTGTTTTTTCTCCCCAGTTTTTTTCATGCCGCCCCTTGTGCGTGTAAAAATGATAGGGGCAAAGGCGGATGACGCCCATATCACACCCCCCGTAAAAGAGGATCATCTCTTTGAGGGCATGGTTAAACGCATCTGGGTTGACCTGTTTTTTTTCAGGGGCAGGTTCTCCCTGGGACAAGGGGATGGTTTTTTCCAGGTAGTCAAAGGCTGCCCCATAGCAGGGGGCGGCATAGTCATCGTGAAAACGCTGGCTGCGGTCACCGAATTCGGGTTTGTTGTGAATCTGCTTGTCTTTGGAATAATTTTCAGGCCGCAGGGTATAATAGGCCTCCATGAGGTCGGGATAATGCTGGATATTGTTCCTGGCAAACATGGTGTCCCGTTCATCATACAGGGCCGTGGGTGTTTTTCTTAAAGGCGTGCCCGGGAAAAAAGAGACCAGGGAGACTGCAACTGCAGCCAAAAGGGTTCCAATGGCAAGGCTGTTGAAAAAAAGAGTGGTGGACGGGATCACAAGGCACCAGAAGATAAGGGCCGCTGCTGCCAGATCCAGGGAGATCCAGGCGGCCCGGGTTTCCCCCAAGGGTGCATACCCTGGAGGGCAATTGGGATTAAGGGTTAACAGGATTTTGCCTTATACTCGATTTTACCTGAAACAGCCACCATATTTACCGGCGCCCGGCCGATAAGGTAGGCTAAATCGGCAGGAGAATCAATATCCCAGACCACAAGGTCAGCATCCTTTCCAATTTCCAAACTCCCTTTTTTTGAGTCCAGTCCCAATGCCTTTGCCCCGTTGATGGTGGCCCTGGCAACGGCCTCTTCACAGGTCATGCCAAAGAGCAGGCAGCCCATGTTGATGACCGGAGCCATGCTGAACACGGGGCTTGTGCCAGGGTTAAGGTCTGTGGCCAGCGCCATGGGCACCCCATACTGCCTTAAAAGGTCAATGGGAGGTGTTTGGGTCTCTTTTAACATATAAAAGGCTCCTGGCAGAAGAACGGCCACAACATTTTTCCGGGCCATGGCCCTGACCCCGTCCAGGGAGAGGTATTCCAAATGATCACAGGAGAGCGCCTCAAATTCTGAGGCCAATTGTGCGCCCTTGTTGTCTGAAAGCTGCTCTGCATGAAGTTTGACCCTGAACCCGAGATCACGGGCCTTGCTGAACAGGGTGCGGGTCTGGTCTTTGGAAAAGGCAATGGTTTCGCAGAACACATCCACTGCCGTTGCAATGTTCTGATCCTTGACACAGGGCAGCATGGTCTCTGTTACAAGATCCACATAATCGTCGGACCTGCCTGAAAATTCAGGGGGCAGGGCATGGGCCCCTAAAAATGTGGGCTCAACATGAACGGGCAGTTCCCGGCCGAGCCGCCGGGCCACGGCCAGCATTTTAAGCTCATTTTCAAGATCCAGTCCGTACCCGGATTTGATTTCCACACAGGTGATGCCCTGGGTTAAAAAATATTGGACCCGTTTGGCAGCAGTATCAAACAACTGGGTTTGGGACGCTTTGCGCACGGCATTTACCGTAGAAAATATTCCCCCGCCCTGGGAGGCGATCTGTTCGTAGGTCTTGCCTGCCAGCCGCATTTCAAATTCAGTGGACCTGGATCCTGCCCAGATTAAATGGGTATGGCAGTCAACAAATCCGGGAAGTATCCATTTGCCCCTGCAGTCAATCACCTGGTCTGCCAGGTCAGATATCTCTTTGTTTAATTCATCTGTTCGGCCAATCCAGGCAATTTTATCGCCTGAAACGGCCAGTGCCCCGTTTTTAATCGTCGTGTATTTGGCATCTGTCATGCAGGCCAGGTTGGCATGGATGAATAACAGGTCCCAGGAGCCCTGGTCACGGCCTTTGGATGAAGTCACTTTTTTTCTCCTTCATGGTGCTTGACACCTTTATTATATAGTGTTGACATTTATCCATTGATTTTATAGTACTTGTCTATACAAGTATAGAAGTGAAGTCAAGCAGATAAAATAAACCAGGGGCTGGCCAAAAACCCCGGAGATTGCAAATTAAATGATAAAACCTGAACGAAGTTTTGCCCTGTATGAAAGAATCAAACAAAGCGTGATCAAGGATATTGAATCCGGAAAATTAAAACCAGATGATCGAATCCCTTCTGAGACTCAACTGGCAAAGACCTTTAATGCATCAAGAATGACGGCGAACCGGGCGTTGAAGGAATTGACCGAAGAGAACCGGATTTTAAGGGTTCAGGGGGTGGGCACCTTTGTGGCAAGGCCCAAGCCCGAAGCCTCTCTTTTTGAAATCAAGAGTATTGCACGAGAGATCAAAGAATGGGGCGGGGAGCACTGCGCCCGGATTCTGGCTTTGGAATCAAAATCTTTGGGGCCTGAGATTGCCGGTAAGATGAAGCTTGAATCCGGGGACAAGGTGTTTCATTCAATTCTTCTGCACCTGGACAGAGGCGTACCTGTTCAGTATTCAGAGCGGTATGTCAATCCAAAGGTGGCCCCCCTTTATCTGGAACAGGACTTTACCCAGATTACCCCCAGTGATTATCTGCTGGAAATCGCCCCGCTCCAGGAAGCTGAACATGTGATTGAAGCGGTTCAGCCGGATCCGGATCTCAGGCAGACCCTGGAGATCGGGCCACAAGAGCCCTGTCTTTGTCTGACCCGGAGGACCTGGTCCTTTGACAGGGTTGCCACCTATTCACGCCTGGTGTCTCCGGGCAGCCGGTTTACACTCAAGGGCCGGTTCAAACGATGATAAATGAAGATAAGCCTGATACATTAAGCGAGGGAAGGTGGGGCGCATGATTCAATTAGACGGAAAAAGTTTTCAGCTTGAACAATTGGTGACCATTGCCAGAAAAGGGGAAACGGTTGCGGTTTCTTCGTCCTCAAAAGGCCAGGGACCTGGTGGACAACTGGGTGAAAAAAGGAGAACGAATTTACGGGGTGACCACGGGATTTGGTGCGCTTTCCGATGTAACCATCTCCTATGAAGATACCCAAAAGCTGCAGAAAAAAATTTTGCTGTCCCATGCTGCCGGCATGGGCGCTCCCATGGATGATGATGTGGTCAGGGCCATGATGGCCCTGCGGATCAATGATTTTTGCCGGGGAAATTCAGGCCTGCGCCTTGAAACCATTGAAACCCTGGCCCAGGTGCTCAATTCGGGCATCATCCCCCTGGTGCCCGAAAAAGGCTCTGTGGGGGCTTCGGGAGATCTTGTGCCCATGGCCCACCTGGCCCTGGCCCTGATCAACGGCACCCAGTTCATGATTGCCCTAGGATGCCTTGAATGTCTGCAAACATGCGGACATTGCCGCCTCCATGACCCTTGAACCCTCATGGGCACAAGGAGCGCCTTTGATCCCAGGATTCACCAGGCAAGACCCCATTCAGGCCAGATCAAGGCGGCCCAGAACATGCTCAAGGTCACTGAAAATTCCGAGATCATCTCTTCACACCATGATTGCTCCAGGGTTCAGGATGCCTATACCCTGAGGTGTTCTCCCCAGGTCCACGGGGCATCCTGGGATGCCTTTGCCTATGTGGACCGGGTCATACGGGTGGAAATGAATTCTTCGACTGAAAATCCTTTGATTTTCCCTGAATCCGGGGAGTTTTTGTCCGGGGGGAACTTCCATGGTCAGCCTTTGGCCCTGGCTTGCGATTTTCTCGGGATTGCCATCGCCGAACTGGCCAATATTTCAGAGCGGAGGATCGAGCGCCTGGTCAATCCCCAGCTCTCCGGCCTGCCCGCCTTTCTCGTGGAAGACGGGGGGTTGAACTCAGGATTCATGATTGCCCAGTATGCGGCCGCCTCCCTGGTCTCTGAAAATAAGGTGATTGCCCATCCAGCCTCTGTGGATTCCATCCCCACCTCGGCCAACAAGGAAGACGATGTCTCCATGGGGGCGGTGGCCGCAAGAAAATGCCGGGATATTGTTGAAAATGTCGAACAGGTCATTGCCATTGAACTGCTCTGCGGGGCCCAGGCCATTGACCTTTTTACCAACCTCAAGGCCGGCAAAGGCACCATGGCCGCCTATGAGGCCATCCGCACCCAGGTGGATTATATGAAAGAAGACCGCCAATTGTCCCGGGATATTGCCAAGGTCAAGGCCTTGCTTTGCTCTGGACAAATTGTCAGGGCAGTGGAAGAAAAGGTGGGGGGGCTTTACTAGGGTTTAGCCCTGTGTTTATGTTCTTGTTTGGGCGAAAGTCACGGGATCCGGACCAGTTTTAAGTCCCCCCAGAGTCCGATCTGCTTGCCTGCAATGATAGCGATGCCCTGGACCCCTTCCATGGTACGGCCGGTTGCGATGGCAGCTTCGATTTTTTTGGGGCTGCTGACCTGGTTGCCTATGGCCGTGGCTGCGGCATCGGCCAGGGCGCAGGAGTCTGCCAGCACACAGGCAGCATCTGCCCGGCCAAAGCTTTTGGAATGGCCGATGGTGCCCGACGAGGTGCACATGGCAAAGGGGGTGTGTCGCTGGGCCACAAGGATCCCTGTTTTCATGCTCAAAGGACTTTGGCCTGCGTAGATGGTAAACACCATTTCAGAGTCGGATTTTACAAAGATATCCCCTCCGTTTTCCACCACCACCTCAGGCGAAAATTCCAGAAGATCTTTGCCTGTAAATTCAGCCACTGCCCCTGCCACACCAGCCATGGGGCCGACACCGGCAATGTTACCGGCGTGAATCATTTCATTGACGATGGCCGGTGCAGGCCCGGGATCCTTTAAAGGGGCAAGGCTTTGGGCAAACTCGGGATATTGGGCAATATGGGCTTCAATATGCTGCCTGTACTTTAAAATTGACCTCAGGGCAGTATCTGTCAGATTTGTTTGGGCCTGGATATTAAGGTTGGTCTCTTTGACCGTGATTGTAAAGGCGGTCAGCCCTTTTTTCCCGTGGCATCGGCGGTATGTTTTTCTATTGTCAAACATGATCTGCCTCACACATGGTCAATGGTATCCGGCCTGAGATGCGCCGGGGCCTGGCGGATAAAATAGGAATCTGTCATGCCCGAGATAAAGTCCCTGACAATTTCCCCGGGTTTATGACTTGTTTTATACTGTTCATCCATGCCCTGGAGAAATTCGGTAAAGATCACGGATTCACGGTTTTCTTTGTCAATATCCTCAAGGTAGCTCTCAAAGAGATGCTTGAAAATATCTTCAATACTGGTCAGGTGCTTTTTAATGGCCGGGTTTTTGTATATATGGCGGTAGTTGAAGGTTTTCAGAATTTTTAAGGTATTGGAGACTTTGGGGGAAAAACCGATAAAGTCCTGGTCAAGGCTGGTCTGGATCAAGTCGGTGACCAGGTTGAATACAATGCTGCCCTGGGTCTGGCCTAAAAGGGATTTGCATTCCCCGGGCAATTGGTCCCGGGTGATGAGCTTGAGACGGATGGCATCTTCCAGGTCACGGCCGATATAGGAGATGGTGTCTGCCATGCGGACCACGCATCCTTCCATGGTCATGGGAATCGGGTCTGTTCGGTTCCCGTTTTTGAGATCCCTGACAAGGGCGTCAAAATCATGAAACCGGGTTCTGGGTTCGGGGGTGAGCCTGGCCGTGTGGGTTTCCCCGTTGTGGCAGAGAATGGCATCCATGGTCTGGAGGCTCAGGTTCCATCCGTTTCCCCTTCGTTCAATCCGGTCCAGAAACTGGATGGACTGGAGGTTGTGGAAAAATTTTCCAGCCCCGCAGGCCAAGGTCAGCCTGGATAAAAACCGTTCCCCGTCATGGCCGAAGGGGGGGTGACCGATATCATGCCCCAGGCTTGAGGCTTCGATTAAATCGGTGTTCAGGCCCAGATATCGGCCAATGGTCCTGGCCACCCTTGCCACCATCTGGACATGGAGGACCCTGTGGGTGAGGTGGTCATTGTTGATCAGGGAAAAAACTTGGGTTTTATCCGAGTACCTTGTATAGGCCATGGAGTTAAGAATTCGGTCTGCGTCTGCGGAAAACGCCAGGCGGTACTCGGTCTTGGAACGAGGTTCCGGGTGCCGCCGGACAGCGGCATGGGAAAAACAGGCCAGGGCACCAAAGGAGATTTCTTCCCTCTGGTCGAGGCGGGCCTTGAGTGCCCTGGCTGAAGTGTCCGGGATCATCCCAAAATGCTATAATTGTTCAAGGATATTGTCCACGATTTTTGCAAAGGCTTTGGTAAAATCGGTTTCAGCCTTTTCCATCATCAGGGGCACACCATTGTCACCCGAGTCCACCACCCGGGTGTCAAAGGGGATCGATCCCAGAAAATTTAAGCCCTGGGCCTTGGCCGTTCTTTCTCCGCCACCGTTTTTGAACAGGTCAATGTGCTCGTTGCAGTGGGGGCAGGTAAACCCTGACATATTTTCAACAATGCCCAGGGTTTTCATTTTAACGGTTTTGCAAAAGGAGATGGATTTTCTAATGTCTGCCAGGGCCACTTCCTGGGGGGTGGTCACAATCACGCCCTGGGCTTCGGGGATGGTCTGTACAACGGTCAGAGGCTCGTCACCGGTTCCCGGAGGGGCGTCAATGACCAGAAAATCAAGTTCTCCCCATTCCACAGATCCCACAAACTGCTGGATCATGCCGGTTTTGGCAGGGCCCCGCCAGATAATGGCCTGGTCCTTGTCCTGCATCAGGGCCTGGACCGATACCACTTTCAGGTTTTCATTGATCTGTTTGGGCATGAGCAGATGCTGGTCCGGGCTGATGTCCAGAAGCTCGGTCATGCCGAACATTCCGGCAATGGAAGGACCGTGAACATCCACATCCATCAGTCCTGTTTTATACCCTTTTTGGGAGAGGCTTGCGGCCAGATTGGCAGAAACAGAGCTTTTGCCCACCCCGCCTTTGCCGGAAAGGACAAAGACCTTGTGTTTGATTTTGGCCAGGTTGGATTTGATCATGGCCTCTTGTTCCTGCTGTTTTTGGGCCCGGTCGTTTCCACCGCCCTGGGAGGGGCAGCCCTTACTTTGTTTTGCCTGTTCTGGATTGTCGTGAATCATGATATATGTTTCTCCTTATGAGATATGGTATTAATAAAAATCCTCTTACATAATGATCATGATCCGGGAATAGTCAACCTGAACATGGATTCTTTTACCGGTGCATTGGGAATTATCCGGGGCAGGGCGATCTCAATGGTTCTGCCCGAGGGGTCATAGATCAGGATCGCACTTGGCATAAGCACGCCTTTTTGCGGGGTGTAGTCTTTGTAACGGATGCCGAAAATCAGGTGTTTCTCCTTGTCCATCAGCCTGTATTCTGATACCTGTCCTTGACGGTTGAACTCAATGCTCTGGAGGGTTGAGAAAAATGATTTACCGGCAAGAATGAGGTCTGGATTCTTTTCCGATATCCAGGCCCTGTCAGCCTCCCGGACCGGAACCCGGCCCAAAAGTAGGGCAATCATCTGGGAAAGCCGCATGGGGATTTGGATATAGGGGGCCAAATCCGGGTCCGTGGACACGGCAGAGTGGCGTTTGTGCCTTCCGGTATGGGAAACAAAGCTGACCCAGTTGCCTGAGGCGGCAATGGTTTCAAAGAGATGGCCCGACAACAGCAGGGTCAGGCGAAGGCGGTTCGGAGCCTGGGCTGCCCAGGCCATTTTAAATTGTTCTTTTTGGGTGCCGTTGTTCAGGGTCAGCCGGCCAATGCCTTTGGACGTGGTGACCTGGGCGTTTTGGGACCTGGCCTTTAAAACCTGGTTCATGGCGTGCTGGTCCGGGGCAGGCCGGGGAGAAGATGAGATTGAAGCGCATCCTGAAAGACCTGCCCCAAGGAGTGCCAGGCATAAGAGTTCCAGTAGTATAAACCGGGAAGATCCCTTAATCCTCGGCTTATTCATCTGCCCGTTTTTCAAGGCGTTTGATCTTTTCCTTGATGGCTTTAACCTGTTCTTGCTGATCTTTTTTTGCATTTGCCAGGGCCTGTTGATAGGCGGTCATGGCTTTTTTTAATTTGCCTGTTTTTTCATAGGCATCGCCTAGATGCGCTGCAATAATGGTTTCAAAATTTGAAATCCGTGCCGCTTTTTCAAGGTAGACAACGGCCTGTTCATACTCTTTTTTCTGGTAATAGACCCAGCCTAAGCTGTCGGTGATATATCCGTCATCCGGCCTGATTTTCATGGCCCGCTTTACAAGGTCCAGGGCTTCATCCAAAAGGATGCCCATTTCCGCATAGGTATACCCCAGGTAATTTAAGGCGCTGGCATGTTCCGGGTCCAGCCGGATCAGGGATTTCATGGTTTTGATGCAGTCCTGGCGAAGCCCTGCCTTGTCCTGGATCGCCCCGAGCTTGAACAGCAGGGTGGTGTTGTCCGGACTGGTTTTTAACCCCCTTTGAAGCAGGGTCATGGCTGTATTGTACCGGGCGGCATCTTCATAAAAAGAGGCCAGGTAGGAAAGGATGTCAATATCTGCAGGGCTCTGCTGGTGGTGCTGCTCGAGGAACTGCAATGCCTCGTCTATATTGCCCTTATCCCGGTATAAAAAGGCAATGCTTAAAATGGTTTTTTTATATTGGGGATGATCCGGGGTCACCTTGAGATAGTATTCAATGGCCTGATCCTTATGGTCCAAAGCCTCATGGGCCATGCCCAGGAAAAAATTAAGGTTGGTATTTGCCGGGTCTGCCTGGCGAAGCTGGGAAAAGACGATCACGGCATCTTCATACCGTTTCCGGGTAATTAAGATATCCACTGCAGTCATGACCAGTCTTGGATTTTCCTTGAGTTCCTGGCCCATCTGGGTAAACAAAGGATCTGCCTTTTTCATGTTCTGGGCTTTATAGTGGAACAGGGCCAGCTCAAGGGCCGCACGTTCATTGCCCGGCTCTGTTTCCAGAACCATATGAAAATTGTCTATGATTTTTTTCTGGTATTTTTTGGGATCTGTGGTCTGGTAGATGTCAATGAGTTTGAACCTGGGCTCCACAAGTTCGGGTTCCAATTCCAAGGTTTCTAAAAAGGCCTGTTCCGCCTTGGCCGGCTGTCCGGTCATGAGCAGGGCCTCTCCCAGATAAAATCTTGCCACATAATAGTCTGGAAAGACCTTGACCATCTTTTTGAACAGAGACAGGGCCTCGGTCACGTTTTCCATATCCATGTAAATTTTGCCAAGACGTAAAAAGGTCTCTTTGTTTTCAGGATCTATTTTCAGGATCTGCTTGAGAATAGTGGACAACTCCGGGTCATTGCCCTTTTTCAGCCTGGCCAAAAGTAAAAGATTTTCCACATCATCCGGGGCTGCTTGGGCAAGTGCTTCTGCCAAGGCCATGGCCTGGTCTGTTTTTTTACGGGCCTGAAGGATGCGGATGAGTTCGCGTTTGAGAAAGGAAGATGCCTCGTCCTTTTTAATGGCAGTCTCAAGGGCTCGTTCTGCAAGATCCAGGTTGCCCTTGTTTACATGGGTTCTGGCAATCAGATAAAAATACGGGGCTGTCAGATTCTCATCCGGGTCAGATTGAAATCCGTCAGGGCCTGCACTTAAGCTGTCCTGGCCCTGGGGCGATGTCGTTGCCGTGCCCTGGACACACCCGTTGGACAAAAAAAGAGGTAGGATTGATATCAAAATCCAGAGACTGGTTTTTTTCATGAACACGTCACCTTTTGTGCACAATTGTATCGCTGTTATTGGGTATGATCGTACATGTCAAAATCCGGCATGTCTTTTTTAAAATAGGCCTTCATTTTTTTAAGAATATTATTTTCAATCTGTCTGACCCGCTCTCTGGAGATAGAGTAAATTTCTCCGATTTCCTGAAGGGTCTGGGGTGAATCGGAAAAGATTCTCCTGTCAAAAATATCCAACTCCCTTTCATTCAGGGTCTTTTTGAATTCAGCCACCTTGGCATGTAGAATATCTTCGATTTCTTTTTTGGCCACCCGGTCCTCGGAGGAGTCGGTTTCCACATTGATAAATTCAATTCGCTCGGTATTGGAATCATTTTTCAGAGGTTCGTCCAAAGACAGATCCCAGTTGGCCAGGCGCTGGTCCATTTCCACCACCTCTTTTTCAGAGACGCCCAGCCGCTCGGATAAAAGCTTTGGCTTGGGATCAAATCCCTGTTCAATCAGCCTTGCCTTTTCTTTTTTCAGCCTGAAGAATAATTTTCTCTGGCCCTGGGTGGTGCCGATTTTCACCATCCGCCAATTGTCCATGATAAACTTTAATATATAGGCCTTGATCCAGAACGAGGCATAATAGGAAAATTTGACATTCTTATAGGGGTTGAATTTTTTAACCGCCTGGACAAGGCCGATATTGCCCTCCTGGATAAGGTCCAGAAGGTTCTGCATCCAGATCCGCTGAAATTCCAGGGCAATTTTCACCACCAGCCGCAGGTTGGAGGTGGTCATGATATAGGCGGCTTCCTGGTCCCCTTCTTCCTGGATCCGTTTGCCCAGTTCCACTTCCTGATCCCGGGTCAAAAGCTTGTACCGGTTGATCTCATTGAGGTAGCTTTGAATGGGATCGGATTTCACCAGGGCCTTTGTATTGGTTGTCCTTGATTTGGCAGGCACCAGGAAATCTTTTTTGGTCAGTCGCTTATTTTTCTTGGAGTTGTTCTGGTCAGCTGTTTTTTTCATTCAAAGAACCTTAAGTTGAATTAAAAAGTAAGTATACCATTATCACAGTTTTCTTAAAAGCAATATATTTTGAAAATTATCAGATGGTCATTATTTTTTTGTGGACAAAACCATCTCTTTTTGGTAAAAGAGTCTCTTGTTTGCGCCTGTAGCTCAGCTGGATAGAGCAACGGACTTCTAATCCGTAGGCCACAGGTTCGAATCCTGTCAGGCGTACCATTGATATCAAGGCTCTTGGGGTTTTACCCCAGGAGCTTTTTTATTTGGGGTGAGACTTTTTCATAATCCATGTCTAACACTCTAATCTGTTCCCTTTCCGAGTTACCAATTGAATGAAGGTAAATTTCCGTGGTCTGTCTGTTCTCATGACCCAGAAACCTTTGAATTGACCCAATCGGGACATTGGCATTATCGAGCAGTGAAGCACCGCAGTGTCGCAAGGCATGATACCTGAAATATTTAACACCGGCTTTTTTGCAAAGGCTTTTCATTATGGACTTGCGATCAATGAAAGGGCCTTCTATCCATTCTTTGGCTTTTCTACTCCAATACCGGTGCCAGAATACCCAGGGTTTCCTTTTATCACGAGACTTGTACCGATAGGATAAAACATCAAATAGCTTTTCGGTCATGGGTACTTTACGGGGCGTTAAGTGACCGCCTTTTTTCTTTCTGGTATACAGGATAAGGCATTGCTCTTCAAAATTGATATCCTGCCAGGTCAGGCGGTTAATCTCAGTCATTCTGCCCATGGTATGAAAGATAGTCCATAAATAATCCTGGGTGTCCTTATCGGCTGCCAAGATGACCTTTAAAACATCTTCTTTGGGGGGAACATATCTAATTCGTTTTTCAACAGGGAAAAAATCAATGCCTGTTGTAGGGTTGGCTTGTATCCATTTGCGTTTGGGATGCAGACCAAAATTAAATAATGCTCTTAAATTTCTGAGATCCTTATTTGCTGTAATCCCCGATGTTGCCCGTTTCCGTTTCAAAAGATAGTGTTCAACCATTTCCAGGCTGATTTGACTGCAATGAAATTTCCCCCATTGTTTTACCCAGCGTCTGGCAAGATAGGTATGGTCTTGGTAATGGCGTTGGGAATTATATGCCTGCATATAATCCAGCCGTTTATTGACCAGATCCAAGAATGCCATGTCGGTTGGGATTGTCTGCCCATCCTTTTGAATTATCGGGCTGTCCAGTTTTTCCCGTTTTTGCGCTTCGGCTTGCTTTGCTTCCCGTTTGGTTTTGAAACCCGACTCGGTAAACCGAATCCCTTTTCGGGTGAAATCGTACCTCCATCCTTTTTTCTGTCTTAAATATACACTCATAGAGATCCTCCTTATTTGGAAAAAATAGAGAACCTCCGAGTTTCCTTCCGCCCAGGATCTTCCAGTTTTTATAAACCCAGCTATTGCTTTTATGAAGATAATGAGCGACCTTTTCTACTGTCATTATCTTGGTTTGGTCTTGTATGTCAACAAATTCGGGTTTCATAATCATTAGGCGTGATCGTTATAGGTTCTCTACTTATCCACAAAATAAAAAGACCTGGCAAAAAGGGGTCACCGAGATCCGAGGGGCAGTAGCCTCCTACGGATCTCGTGCAAGCCCTTTTTGTCGGTCATTTGATGTTGTGATACCTGGCCCGTTTTTTTTCTGTATCCCTTGTAACGATTTCCGGGATAGAGAGCTTTTCATCTTTTGCCGTTCTGAGTGTATCTATATAATTGAATAAAATACTGTCATGGTCAGCAGGGATATTGTCTTGGGCCTTTTGTTCTTCCAGGGAAATAGCATGAAGCGATGTTAAAAGGCCGTAGATCTGTGCGCAGAGCTGTTTTTTATCCTGTTTTCTGGCCTTGGTTCGTACAAAAGGGGTAGGGGACTGAATACCCATAAATCCATTTTGAATTGTAACCCACCAATCAAAAGTATTTCGTTTTGAATGATGTTCTCCTGGGTTGTCTTAGAATTTTAACCAGTCTTGGGAGCAATAGGCCCAAATTTGATCAAGGTATTCAAGAGTGATGAAAATTTCGCAATTGATCAGTTGTTTAATGACTTCTCTTTTGAGCTGGAACTCTACCCGGATAATCCGTTTGTTTTCCGGGAGGGAATTTTCGGGGATTCCCCAGATACCATACATCCAGAACTTTTTTGATTTTTGACTGATTTCTTTTACCTTGTCATATAGGCGGGCGCTGATATGGCCATTTGCCAATGGTGAGGCCGGTAAAATCAAATCCATAATCCCAGGTATGTTTTAATTTGGCTGTTGTTGAAGTTTAATCTTTTAAAGCCGGTGTCCATAATTTTGAATCTAAAAGGACGTCCAGACAAAGATCAATCCGGCTTGTTTTTACCTCAAGAATATCAATGCCCACACCTTCAAGCACATCAAAGATATATTCTACCGAGCGAATTGGCCCGTTTGCACAAAGGGTTTCGGGCGCATTCCCATTTTCCCGGTTATACTGCTGGCACTGGATTGTGCATGTTTGCCATCTGCTTCAGGCAGTTCCAACGCCCTGCTTTATAAAATGATCGCAGCATAATCATTTTTTCTGCATTCTCCCGATACCAAAAGATGCATGGACCTTTAAGACGTAAATTCACGACTCTCCGAATCGAACTTTCAATAGCACCGCTGCCAATAGGTAAGTTCAACGCTTTTACAGTTGAGAAATTAAGCCTCAGTTCATTGCGCACAAAATAATCCCGTTCCGTCTTGATAGCCTTACTGTTTCTGCCTCTACAAAGCTTCTGGACGGCCTGTACCACCTCAATCGCCTTTCCCTTCAGCAGAAGACCTCGCTGCTTCGATACCCAGCGTTTGCGTTCCTTGGATGACCAGGTCTTCCTTAAGCCTGCTACTGTACCCAGATGCTCAACTGCATGGTAGAAATCGAGAAGTTCATACACACGCTCAGGAGCCAAACCCAATGCTTTTAGCAGTCCGGGGATTCGATTCCAAATCCAATGTGCCCCATCTGCAACAAACAGTATTTTGTCTGAGTTCTGAATATGAAGGGAGTTCAAATAACCCTTTAACAAGTGGAATACACCATCCGGTCCATTGAAACAGCCATCAATAAATGGTGAAAAGCTTTTTTCTTGTTTTCCATGGGCGTCCACTACATAAATGATCAAAAGCTTGGGTTCTCGCCATGCCCCACGAAATCGGGTTCTATCCTTTTGGGTTTTTGGTCCCCTTTTCTTCTCTCTGAGCCGAGTGCGGCCACCATCAGTGCTGATAACGACTCGCCGCCCTTCAAGTAAATCTCTATCATTTAATGGGATTCGGCCCGCTTGTTGTTCGGCTCGAGCCCGCTCTGCGTACCGATAGGTCAGTTTACGGATGACCTTTATACCCAACGTCATCCCACGGTCACAAAGCACTTGACGGACTTCTTCAAAAGAACTTAATAAGGCTGACCAAGAACTCACCATAGAAGCCAAAGCAGGCGAGCAGCGATCATGGATTCCAAGAAGGATTAAGCCAGCGTATGCACCTTTATATCTTTTTCCTTTTCGGCGGTCACAGGACCTTCGATAGTATCGAACATGAATATCAACCGAACTATCTGTACAAAGCTGAATCCAAACGGTCTCAAGCCCTTCGCTTTTCATCCGTCCCGGCCAATTGGACATCAATTCTTTTTCTTGGTCGACCTGTTCAGAGGAATCTACTGAGGCCTGGATCTTTTTTTTAAAAAAAAGGCGCTTATCCGATTTGTATACTCAAGGATTTCCTGCTCCATCTGTTCTAATTCGTTAGCGTTACGAACCAAGCGATTTGGATCTTCTTCCAGTTCTTTGAGGCATGCAAGGACTTCATCAACAGTATTACAATCTTCAGCTTTCTTCATTAGCACAATCCATTTATGTTCATTTCAGCGTAACAGAGGATATCATTCTTTTTGCTCTAAAAGACAGGCCTTTTTAAAACCGGGAAAATGGGAATGCGCCCAGGGTTTCTGATCGGATTTCAATGGTAATATTGGGCCGTTGGGCAGGTTTTAAGGAATTAAATACTTTTATAAAATAATCTTTGCCACTGAGTAGCCAGGTATATGATCTGATACCGTGGGTTAGCATGTCAAATTTCCAGGGAGGGCAATCATTAGTTGGCGTTAAAAAACCTGAAACAGGACTGTTTTGAATCTGTGCCTTTTCTTTCAGCGGAATGTGTCAATGACAATGAGACATTTTATGCCTAAAATTAGGCTCCAATCTTATCCTTCTCTTCCTGTTCCGGTTTGTTGATCCAGGCTGCTTCTGGTAAAGCTGGTGGCCGAGGGATTTTCCCCTTAAAGCGTATTGGGTTTTTAATAAACGCCTCTTTCAAAGTTCTACAGCGAGACCCATAAATCTCTTTAGCAATGCCATAATGAAACTGTTCCGGGGTTACCAGGCCAATACCAGAATGGTAATGCTCTTTATTGTAGTATCCAAAGAAATCCTGGCAGAAGGCTCTTGTATCCTCGATCGAACCAAAATGATTTGGAAATTTTGGACAATATTTCAATGTTTTAAACTGAGCTTCAGAGTAAGGGTTATCATTGCTGACGTGCGGTCTGCTGTGGGTTTTGGTTACCCCTAAATCGACAAGAAGTTGGGCAACCCCTTTGGATTTCATACTGGCTCCCCGATCTGCATGAAGTCCAAGCTGACCGGGTAATATATTTTGGTTTTCACAGGACTTCTCAATAAGCCTTTTGGCCAATGCTGTTTGTTCCCTATGGGCGACCATCCAGCCGACAACATACCTGCTGAAAATATCCATGATTACATACAGATAGAAATAAGTCCATTTTGTGACACTTTTCAACTTGGTAATATCCCAGGACCAGACCTGATTCGGTCCTGTTGCCAGCAATTCAGGTTTTTTATATTTCGGGCGATTTACCTGCCGTCTTCGTTCCGGCACAGAACCATGTTCTTTGTGAAGAAGCCGATACATCGTTCTGATGGAGCAATAGTATTTTCCTTTATCAAGAAGAGAGGCATAGACCTGGTATGGGGCCTGGTCTCGATACGTGTCCGAGTGAAGAATATCCAAAACCGTTTGTTGTTCATCAGGATTCAAAGAAAGAGGAGAGCTGCCCCGCTTTGATTTCACCTGTTTTTTCGGAGAATAAAACCTATAAAAAGATGAGCGAGGGACACCGAAAGCCTCACATGAAGGCTTTTTCCCAAGATCGTGACTTAACGTTAGGGCGGCATTCATCAGTCGTCTCCTTTGAGGTCGTCCAGATTTTGTTGGATTCCCAGGATCTGAGAAATTTTTTTTTGGGCTTCAATGATGAGTTCCGCCTGTTTTAACTTATGCTCTAATTTAGATTTTTCTTTTTGAAGTCTGGCGACCTCTGTTGCCAATGGGTTCTTCTCTTTGGATTTCCTCCCTCGCTTTCGAGGTGCCATGGCGTTGAGAAGTCCTTTATTCCGGGCTTTGCGCCAATCGGCTAAATTTGAAGAATAGAGGCCCTTTCTTCGAAGTGTCCTACCTATGCCTCCGGATTCATTGCAGTTTTCAACCTCTTGGAGAATACGCAGTTTATAAGAAGCAGTGAAATTACGCCGGGGCTTTTTCTCAGGAACTTCAGGATCAGGGATTGAATTCTGTCCCCCCAAGGAGGCTCCAATTCCAGTCGCCCTATGGGCTCCTTCCATTGGTGCCTCCTTGGGGGCTGCCTGTTTTTCGGACTCTGGTAGTGGGTTCATTTTTATCGGTTTCATATAAGTATTGCCTTACCCGCCCTACACTAATTTATCAAGGGGTAAGTGTCTCACTTATATTGTCACAGAGGGCATCCATAAAAATATCAGCTCATTGCAATCGAGTTGCAGTAACACACGGTCACACAGCATGTGTCAGTTTGGAGTTTGGTAATTTTAAACCAAAACTTGATGAGATAGTGGATATTTGGCGTGGGTTTCGTGCCACTCCCCAATATCTTGAGTTGCCCTTTGCTCCAAAACGGCCAATCATTTATCGTGGGGAAACGGATCGCCCTCAACCTCAAAAAGACCGTGAATCTGATAAGGCAATGTCGGTGAGCGTAGGTAGGTTGCGCAGATGCAATGTGTTTGATATCCGGTTCATAGGACTGCACCATAACACGATTCGTGGTGCTGCTGGCGGTGCTGTTCTCACAGCCGAGTTGCTGAAGGTTCAAGGCTACCTATCATAAAAGCCTTATTCCGATACAAATTTCAACGAATAAGGATAGATCGTGTGAGCAAAGCGAAAACGAGCCAAATGAATCGGGCGAGCCGGTTATTTGGGGTTATAAATCAGAGGTGGAAAAATGAATGAAATCATATTTTCAGGTTATTTAACATATTAAGATGATTGTAGATTGCTGAAAAAAATCAAGGCCCAAAAAGTATTCTCGGTATATGGAATTACAACTATTCTAATGATAGCGGCGATTACGTTTTTAGTAATGAAAGCGTCTATGGGAATTGGAGAGACTATATTCATGCTAACTCTATTGACATTGCTTGTAGGAGGCATTTGCTATTGGCAGTACAGATCTACTCAAAAAAAATTAAAAAAAAGCTACACTGAGGGAACTAACCAACCAAGGGAAGGTGTTTTAAAACGTAGAGAAATTTTGATCAAAACTGATAAAACTTCATCAAAACTCAAATTAGATTTTTTTGATAAAGTCATTGAAGGCGATACCTTCATAGCCCTTGTACAGAAAAAAGAGTTTTATATCGGATTTTCAGAATATATGTTTCAATCTAAGACCGATTGGTTGAAAGCTCGGGAGATAATCAAAAAAATTTTATAGCCATTCATTGCAGCGAACCACAAGGGGCGCATTCCTGTCCCTTTTTCAGGTGGCCCTGAACGCAACCGTTATCAATTAAAGCTCTATGCTTAAAACGAAAAGAAAGCACTAACGATGAATTATACAAATCAAATCGAGATAGATGAATTTTCTATGAAATATGAGGACGATATACTGAACCTTATTGTTAATATACAACAAAAGGAATTTGGTATTGACATCACTGCGGCAGATCAGCCTGACCTCTGCAATATTAAAGGCTTTTACCAAGTAAACAAAGGTAATTTCTGGGTTGCTTTATTCAACAAAAAAATGGTTGGTACTGTAAGCTTACTTGATATTGGTCATAAGCAAGCCGCTTTAAGAAAAATGTTTGTCAACAAGAGATATAGAGGAAATAAATATCAAGTTGCGCAGGCACTTTTGCACACACTTTTAAATTGGGCACAATCAAATGGAATCAGAGAAATTTATTTAGGCACAACACCAAAATTTTTGGCTGCCCATAGTTTCTATGGGAAAAATGGTTTTAATGAAATAGCCAAAAGATATTTACCAAGCTCTTTTCCAATAATGAAAGTAGATAATAAGTTTTATAAATATGAACTATAAGTCATCAACTCTCGAAAGGGACTCAATATGCCATTTGTAAATATAAAAATATTATAGAATTAATTTGATGCATCAGAAAAACAAAATCTTATTTCAGATTTAAGGAATTTGATTGTGGATGTAATGAATATAGAAGAAGAAATGGCCAAAAGGAGGAGGGCGTTCAAAATTCTGTGTCAGTTGAATGAAAGCTGATATACTCAGCTAAATAAGGAGAACTGACATGACCGAAGAAAACACCGAATTTGATTTTCAAAAAGCCCTTAAAGGCATCCAGGAAGGTAAACCCTTCACAGGTAAGGGCGGCGTCCTTACATCATTAATCAAAAATCTTGCTGAAGCTGCTCTTGAAGGAGAGTTGGAGTCCCATCTCGGGCAGGAAGTTTCTGCCAACCGCCGTAATGGAAAAAGCAAAAAGACCATTAAATCCCTGGATGGTAAATTTGAGCTGGAAACCCCGCGTGACAGGGCCGGAACCTTCTCTCCACAGATCGTCAAAAACATCAGACAACGCTCAGCGATGAAATTGAAAGAAAGATAATAGCCCTTTACGGCCTGGGCATGAGTTATAATGATATGGCTTCCCATTTACAGGAAATCTATGGACTTGAGATTTCAAATGCCACTCTGAGCACCATTACCGATAAAATCATCCATACCGTCAAAGAATGGCAGGCCAGGCCGTTGGAAAATGTGTACCCAATCGTATGGCTTGATGCCATACATTATAAAGTACGAGAAAACGGAAAGGTCGGCAGCAAAGCCGTTTACACAATTCTTGGGGTGAATATCGAGGGCCGCAAAGAGGTTCTTGGGCTGTACATATCCGAGAATGAGGGTGCGAACTTCTGGCTGCAGGTGTTAACAGACCTTTCAAACCGAGGGGTAAAAGATATCCTGATTGCCTGTGTTGATGGTCTAAAAGGTTTTCCCGAGGCCATTGAGACCATATTCCCGGACACAGAAGTTCAACTCTGCGTAGTCTACCAGATCCGAAATTCATTGAAATACGTTGGTTCCAAAAATAAAAAGCGAATTTATGGCAGATCTAAAACGTGTTTATAAAGCGGTCAATAAGGATCTGGCCGAAGAAGAACTGGATATCTTGGAAAATAAATGGAATGACAAATACCCGATTGTGATAAAATCCTGGCGGAACAACTGGGAACGCCTCAGTCATTTCTTTAAATATCCAGAAGAGATTCGACGGATAATATACACCACAAATACCATTGAGGCTGTGCATCGACAGTTTCGAAAACTGACCAAAACAAAGGGATCATTCCCGAACCAGGACAGCCTGTTAAAGCTGCTTTACACGGGGATCCAGAACGCCAGTAAAAAATGGACAATACCGATTCAAAATCAGTGATGTCCGGTTAGGTTTTTGCTTGCTCAATAATTTTTTGATCTTTGACAATATTGTCCCTGTTTGAACTATGAGAGCCCTGCTCCTCGCAGCCAAACAGGTCATTTAGAATGGCGGTTCGCAGCTGCCGAACTCTTTTGATCGTGACCTTTTCATTAAACTGTTTTTGGCAATGGATTGCCAGTAACAGGTAAGTGATAAGGCCGCCAAGAATCTGAACCATAAGGCCGTATTCACTGCGGGCAATGAGATGATATACCTTCAGATGTTCTTTCCACCATTTGAAAAAATCCTCAATGGTCCACCGGAGTTTATAAATTGTTGCTATTTGTTCCGCTGTTAAATCATGCCTGTCAGTTGCCACATAGTATTTGACGCCAGCAATTTTATAGCCAACAACCCGAACAGGCCTTTTCGTCTGGTTTTGATTCGGAGTACCAAGTTTAACCAGTGCATCATAAAAAATGTAGCTGTCGGAAGGGGTCTCGTGGTTATCAATAATTGTTCTTGTTGTCCTGGTTTTTATACGGCAGACAAAATGTTTGCCTTGCTCCTGAAGCAGGTCAAATTCTTTATGGGATTGATATCCACGATCCATAACACCTGTTTGCCCCTTGGAAAGTATTTTGGGAACAAAAGTGCGTTCAGCGCCGTTGCCTTCAGTCAAAAAAGATTTTGTTTGGGATTCCGTGATTAATGTCAAATCCGCAATGTACTTTGGCTTTTTTACTTCCTTTTCTGTAGTTCGCCCAGTGCATTGAAAGGACTGCATTTATGAGACTACCGTCAATGGAAACCAACTCTCCTAACTCGGCGTGTTCACCCGGATGACACTCAAGAGCCTGTTTATAAAGATCCTCAAAGATAAATTGCAGTTGTTCGAGTCCCCTGTGATTGATGGCTTCACAGAAACTACTACGGCTGATACCACCGTCTGGCGCAATATTTTCTTTAGCAAAAACATTCTCCTTGAGATCCTGAATTAAATGTCGGGCAGACTTGTGCTCCTGAAGATGGAAATAAACCAAAGCATTTATCTGGTCTTCGAATGTCATTTTTAAAGGGCGGTCTCCTCGAGATTGTAATTCCGGTGATTTTGAAAGTGACTTTATCAGAGGGCACCTGAAATTGTCAAAGTTCAGGGACCGTAGTTGTTTTTTAGGGACTGAGATGTGCGTCATTTGAGCTCCTTGAGTTAAATTTTCAAGGCGCACAAAAATTTTTACGCACATTTGTCAACACAAAACAGACTGTTTTTTCAATGATTTTAGATGCTTTTTATATGCAACAACCTAACCGGACACTACTGATTCAAAATTGGTCACTGACAATTTCCCAGTTGGCAATTTTCTTTGAAGGCCGGCTGGATAAAGAGCTGGGAATTTGATAGGGATTTATTTACAGATGGAAAAGATGGTTCCAGGAACTCCACTCCAGCAAAAATCAACTCCTCCGACGTGGCTGATTGAAGGCCCATTCTCGGACCTGACTTTTACTTCCGCTGGCGCTGAGGCAGATCCGGGAACCGAAACCGTGACACAGAATTCTGAACATTCCCAATAATGGCGGTTAAACTGCCAAACGAGACCCCCCGTTTTTGAATTCCCAGTACTTTTTCCCGTTTTTCCCTGTAGCGTTCAGGATCCCAGGCCATAGATTCTCCTATTATTTAAATTTACAGAGCCAGGCATTGGCATTGATCTCATCCATGGAAATCTTAAGACGGTCACCATCCACAACCCTGTCCAGGTGGGTTGGATTGCATCCGCCTTTGACCTCATTGATCCGGTCTGTGGCAAAACGCATACCGCAGTTTTCACAGATCATTACATTGCCCTCCTGAATATAGCCCTTTCCTGCCCTGTAACACACGTCACAGGCATCCACAGCAGCCCGGATAATACCGTCCTGGCTTTTGACCACAAAAAACGCCACCATCACCCCCTTGTCAGACTTGATTTTAAAATAGTGGGCCTTGCCGTCAGATATTTTGTCCACAGGAATAGAAATCATACCGTTTTCAGGCGCCAGATCCTTAAATTTGCCTCCACCGAACCAGGCATGGGCAGAGGATGCCGACATAAAGACGGCCAGGGCAAACAGAGTTAAAGTTCTTATCATTTTTATTATTATTTCCTTGATCTTGCTTAGATATCCTTGGTTTTTGGGGTGGGAGCGCCTGCCTGGGGAAGGCCGGAACCGGCTTGTCCGCCGCCAGGGCACTGGGCGGCAGCAGGGGCAGCACCGCCGCCGCAGCACCCGTTGTCATAACCGGTTGCCTTTCGCCGGGACTGCATATGGGCAAAGGTCTCTTTTTCTCCAATCATATCCACGGTATCAAGGGCGGCGGGATAGCCCAGACGGGTAATGGCCGACCCTATTTTTTCCGGGGTAAGGGGCGCTGCAAAATCCACGGCAACCCTGTTGCGCAGCAGGTTGGCTCCCATGCCGGAAAATCCATCCAGAGGCCCCAGTGCTTGGTTAATCTTTGAAAAACAGGCGCCGCAGGTGAGATTTTCTACTTTAAAAACCGCCCTCTGGGTAGGGGGATTCTGGGCAGCGACCACAGCAGCAGCCAGGAGCATCAATGCCCCTGACAGGATAAGCAGATACATTTTTTTCATGGATCTCTCCTTGGGTTGTTCGTTAAATAACAGTGATAAGAAGAGTTGTTTTCACAAAAGATGCCAGGGGATGCAAAAAAGAAATAAAGGTTTAACCCGCTTGAATTAAAAGAGATTTTACAAGAAAGAATAAGAGTGCATTACGAAATCACAGGTCTGTCTTGTAGACTATTCCACAGAGGGATGTAGAATAGTCTACACTCGATGTGTTCCAGACCTACAACCCGTATTTTTCCAAACGGTAAAGAAGGACATGTCTGGGAATTTTAAGCAGCCGGGCTGCTTGAGAACGATTCTGCCCGGCCTTTTCAAGGGCTTTTATCACATAGGCCTTTTCCACGGATTCCAGGGAGATGCCCCCGTCCGGAATCATTGGCTCAAAGGCGGAGGGGGCAGCCGTCATTCCCGGAAGATTCAGATCTTTGGTTCGAATCAGGGCGCTGGATCTAAGGATAATGCAACGCTCCACAATATTTTGCATCTCCCTGATATTTCCCGGCCAGTGATACCCTTCCAGCGCTTTGAGGGCATTGGGAGAAAAACAGACATCCGCCGGCGCATCAAATTTTTTTAAAAAATGGACTGCCAGGGCAGGGATATCCTCAGGTCTTTCCCGCAGGGGAGGTATAAACAAAGGAATCACCGACAGCCTGTAATAAAGGTCTTCTCTAAACTCCCCCCTGGAGATCCTGTCCTGAAGATCCAGGTTGGTGGCAGCAATAATCCTGATATCAACATCCAGGGTTTTTTCCGATCCCACCGGCTGGATCTGTCTTTCCTTAACAGCCCTGAGAAGCTTGACCTGTAAATCCATTGCAAGTTCTCCGATTTCATCCAAAAACAAACTGCCGGAACCGGCTGTCATGAAATGCCCTTTCCTGTCCTTTACAGCCCCGGTAAAGGCGCCTTTCACATGACCGAAAAGTTCAGATTCAAGAAGGCCAGATGGAATGGCAGCACAGTTCACCGCCACCATGGGGCCCTTATTCCGGGGTGAATTCTGATGAATCAGCCTGGCCAATACCTCCTTTCCTGTGCCCGATTCCCCGGAGATGAGCACTGTGGCCTCGGAATTGGCTGCCCTGGACGCTGTGTCCAGCAATTCTTTCATGGCAGAGCTTGCCGACACCATGCCCTGGGTTCCGGTGAGGCGGTTCACCTCATGGGTGAGCATTTTTGTCCTGGATATAAGCCCCCGCAGTTCCAGGGCTTTTTGATAGGAAAGGATCAGGGTATCCCGGTCAAAGGGCTTGGTAATAAAATTAAAGGCACCCTTGTGCATGGCCTGGACCGCCATCTCAATGGAACCAAAGGCTGTCATGATAATCATCGGTATATCAGGAGACACAGCCTTGAATTTTTCCATGAGATCCAAACCGTTGTAATCCCCTAACTTTACATCGCTAACCACCAGATCCGGCTCATTGGCATGGAAAAATTTAAGACCCTGGGTGCCGGAATCTGCTGCGAGCACAATAAAACCGGCTGCGGTTAAATTATACTCGGTCACCCGCCGCAGGCTTGGGTCATCATCAATAAGCAAAATGGTCTGATTCATTTATACTGGTCCTTTTTTTACGGGCAGGTTTATAGAAAAACAGGCACTCCCGAACTCAGACCGGGTGACCTGGATGGTTCCACCCAGTCGTTCTAAGATTCTTTGGGTAATGGACAGGCCCAGTCCGGTCCCTTCTGCCTTAAAGGTCACAAAAGGCTGGAACACCGTTTTGTGGGCAGTTGTATCCAGTCCGGGACCATTGTCATCAATATCAATGCAGAGGCGTTTGGATTCCAGTCTATGGGAAACCCATATTTTCCCTTTTTTATCCACAGCATCTGCCGCATTGAGCAGCAGATTAATCAGCACCTGGGTCAATGCGTTTTCCGGTATCCGGACCTCCTCTGCCATGGTCCTGTCCCAGGACAGGTCAATGGCTTTTTCACTGACCTTGGGCCCCACCACCTGGCTGACTCTATCCACGACCTGTGACAGGACAACCATTTTGTCTTCACGGGTTTTCTGCTGTCCCCGGCAATAGGCCAATACCTCGTCAACGGAATTGTTCAACCGGGATACCTCCGACCGCATGATTTCAATAAACTCGTGCTTGGGATGATTCAAATTTACTTCATCTGCCAGAATTTCTACAGCCCCTTTAATGGCGGCCAAAGGGTTTTTTATCTCGTGGGCCAGGGATGCAGATACATGGCCCAGCATGGACAGCTTGTTTTCCTGGCCCAATTCTTTTTCTGCCTGGACCAGACGTCCAGCCTGGTCATGGAGCCTCTGGTAAGAAGATGCCAATTGTTCAGACAAGGCCTGGTACCTGATCCGCAACTTGTTTTCCCGGCTGGAAACCATGCCGATAAACAGGTCAGCGGCCAAATAAAATAATATTTCCGATAATTCTGAATAGTAGACCTGGGTTCCCTGGAACCAAAACATGAATAAATGGGGCACAAACGAGAGACAGGAAAGCACTGCCATGGCCAGCCCTCCTTTGACACCGTACAGAATGGCTCCGATGACAATGGGGAAATAGGCCAGCCTGCGGTATGTATCATGGTAGAGAATCAGGTGGCCGGGGGTGACATAGTGGGCCGCCCCGATTCCTGCGATCATCAGCAGAAGACAGACAAACCAAATTTTTTTCATCCGGGGCGTCATGGCAGTTTTCCTTTAGCAGGTGTGGTTTTTCAGTATCCCATAGAACCACATTAATTCCTATGCTTTTTCACGCATATCATAATCAGGGGGCCTTGAGGTATATCTTTATGGCATGTGTTTGCCAAAAACCTTACCCCGGGACGCATGGATGTTATCCCAAGCCCATGATTTTCTGACTTTGTAAATTCAGAATTAGTGGTTACATTGAATGAAATAAATTGGATAATAATCAATTGGGAAACAGATTATGTTCGGATTAACCACACCCATGATATTGGTAACCCTGATTTTGATTGTTGCTCTTATCCTCTTGGTTACCGAAAAAATTGCGGTGGATAAAATTGCCATCGGCATCATGGTCTCCCTTGTTCTGACCGGTATTTTGAAACCGGCAGAGGCGGTTGCCGGTTTTGCCAATCCAGCGGTTATCACGGTTGGCGCCATGTTTCTGCTCAGCTACGGTCTTATCCGGACAGGGGCCGTGGGCATTGTGACCAAACTGACCCTGCGATTTTCAAAAGGGAATAAAACCAAAGCCTTTATTTTGATCCTTCTGACCGTTGCCCTGGCTTCGGCATTTATTAACAACACCCCTGTGGTCGTGCTGTTCATCCCCATTGTTATGGGGTTGAGCTGTGAATGCGATTTTTCCCCGTCCAAGATGCTGATCCCCCTGTCCTATGTTTCAATTCTGGCCGGTACCTGCACCTTGATCGGGACATCCACCAACATTATTGTTTCAGATCTTTCCACCCGCTTTGGATTCCAACCCATTGCCATGTTCGAGCTTGCCCGGGCCGGAATTCCAATTGCCCTGGTCGGCCTTGTCTATCTTTTTTTTGTCTCTCCTAAAATTCTGCCCGGGCGCACGGCTCCGGTCTGTGAGCTGGACGATTCCAAATCCACCCGGTATATTGCTGAGGTGATCATTCCGGATAACAGTCCCCTGGTCGGTGAACAACAGATTGTGGAGACGGCTGAGAATAGTCTGGGACTTACCGTGATTGAAATTTTTCGGAACAACAATATTTTTGACCCCAACCGGACAAAGCTCTCCATTCGTCAGAACGACATTCTTCTGGTCAAGGGGTCGGCCGAGGGCATCATATCGGCATTGAAGAAAAATATCCTGGCCCTGGCCCATGGAGAAGAGGATCTGGCATTTGGCCCGGCCGGCAAGGACGATCTTATCATTGAGCTGGTCATCCCGCCCCTGTCAGGACTTTTAAGGGAAAAACTGGAATCCACTGAATTGAGACATGACCCGGAAATGAGGATTATCGCCCTCAGGACCCGCCGGCATCACTATTCCTATCGAAAAATCAACACCGTAAAACTGAAAATCGGGGACACCATCCTGGTCCGATGTCCCAGAAAAAAACTGCCCCAGCTGCGCCGCTCAAATGATTTTATCGTGATCGAGGATATTCACCATGCCATGACCGATACTGAAAAGGCAGGGACAGGCGCCCTGATTTTTGCAGGTGTGGTGCTGTCTGCCACCCTGGGCCTGGCCGCCATCATGACCTGCGCCATTACCGGTGTTTTTTTGATGACCCTGACCCATTGCCTGAGACTCAAAGATGCCTATCGTTCTCTTGAGTCTGATATCCTGCTTTTGATTATCGCCACCATTGCCCTGGGTTCGGCCATGCAGAAAACCTTTGTTACCCAATTGTATGCCGATGCATTCCTCAGCCTGTTTGAGGGCACAGGCCCGGGGGTGGTCCTGTTCGGCATAATCCTTTTATCCAGTATTTGCACCCATATCCTGAGCAACAATGCCACGGCAGTTCTCCTGCTGCCCATTGCCGTGTCCACGGCAGACAGCCTCGGTGTTGATCCCAAACCCTTTATCATTGGGATCTGTTTTGGTGCCAGTGCCTGCTTTGCCACGCCCATCGGATACCAGACCAACCTTTTGGTCTATGGTCCGGGACGGTATCGGTTTTCAGATTTTTTAAAGCTGGGGCTTCCCCTTAATTTTATCGTGATCAGTTTATCCAGCCTGCTGATTCCATTTTTCTGGCCCTTTTAAACCTGAATTCAAGGGGGCGTAAATGGTCGCCAGCGTGAGATGATGATTATCCATGAATTGTAAACCCGGATGCTTTTGAGGCCACTTCACCCATGATTTCCGCCAGGGTCGGATGTGCATGGATGGTATGGGCAATCTCTTGGGCTGTTAATCCCTTGTCAATGGCCAGGGTGGCCTCTGCAATGAGATCTGTGGCATGGGCCCCAATGAGATGAACCCCCAGCACCTTCCCTGTGTTTTTTTCCACCACCATCTTGGCCAGGCCTGCAATCTCATCAATGGCCTGGGCCTTGCCCAGAACCCTGAAATTGGAGCTGGCCGTTTCAACATCCATGCCCTTGGATTTGGCCTCCTCTTCGCTCAGGCCGACGGTCCCGATTTCAGGCGTTGTAAAAATAGCACCCGGTACAGCGTTGTAAGCCATTTGCCCTTCTTGTCCCATTGCGGTTTGGGCTGCAACAATGCCTTCGTGGGACGCCACATGGGCCAGCATCACCCGTGAGGGCCCCAGGATATCGCCAATGGCATAGACGTCGTCAACATTGGTCTCCATTGCATCATTCACCGGAATCCATCCTTGTTTATCCGTTTCCAGGCCGATATTTTCAACTTCCAGGTCTTTGGATAAAGGGGTTCGGCCAATGCAGACCGCCATGAGTTGAGACTCGATCAAATTGGTTTTTGGATCCCTGGCGTTTGCATTATCCGTAAATGGGCTTTTGGCAATGGAAATGTTTACCTGGTCCCGGGTGGCATCAGCCGAGGTGACCACAGTGTCGCAAAACACTTTAATTTTGTGTTTTTTCATTTCCCGGAGCAAAAGCTTGGAGATTTCTTTGTCCACGGACGGAAGCGGCAAAAGCCTGGACATTGCCTCAACCACGGTTACCTTTGCCCCAAGGGCTGAAAAAATAAAGGCAAACTCACATCCGATCACTCCGCCTCCCACAATGGTCAGGGACTCGGGGATTTGGCCGAGGGTTAAGATATCATTTGAGGATAAAATCTTTTGATGATCAAAGGGAAAATCAGGTACGTTGAGAGGTTTGGTTCCCACGGCAATGATGAGTTTATCATATTCAATGGATTGGGATGTCCCATCCTCTGACATCACCTCAACAATTCCTTTGGATTTGATTCGGGCGCATCCTTTTTCCACCCGGATTCCCCGGGACTCTAGAAGGGAGGCGATTCCTTTTCTCTGGGAATCTAAAATTTTATTTTTCCTGTCCATCAGGCCTGCCATGTCTGCACAGATCTTTCCTTCAATACAAATTCCCATGGAACCCGCCTTTAAACATTTTTCAAACAATTCCGCAGAATTTTTCATGATTTTTGATGGAATACAGCCCCAGTTCAGACAGGTCCCTCCCAAATTCTCTTTTTCTATCAAGACAACCTGACCCCCTAAATCCGCTGCCTTTAAAGCGGCCACATAGCCCCCGGGTCCACCGCCAATAATGAGTATTTTAACCGTCATGATATCCTCCTTGCTGTTAAATGGTTTTAGGTTTGCGCCCTATCTCCTGACGGGATCAATTCGTGCGAAATTAAAAATCAATATATAGTGTTTTCATAAGTTTTTTCAAGTTAAATTTATATTTTCATAAGTTTTTTAAAAAAAATAATTGACTTTACATCCATTGTTAAGTAGCCTCTCCCTATGTCCAAAATTAATTTTGTAACCCAGAAAATAAAACAAAATGACACTTGATCAAGCCAATATCAACTTAGCCGGAGCACCTGAAAAAGGACGAACCTCCTTTAAAGAAAGCGCTGGCGATATTGGTATCCCTGAAAAAACGGTTGGGGCCAGGGTCGAGCGGTTCAGGAAAGAAAATTTCCTGAATATATACGGTCCGCAATACCCAGCCGGCATGCCCGGCCATCAGATTCTAATCATTTGCATTCAGCTGTGGAAAATAAACCCAGGGGAAAAAGGCGAGAAGCGCAATAGGCTTCAGGACGGTATCACCGTAAGTGCGGCAACCGGGAGGTACGAACTCATTGTACGGGGTCTTTTCAAAAAAGGGTTCGCCAGCCTGATCTTGTCTACCAGAAATATCTGGACAAGTCATGGCCTAAGTTCGGTGGGAACATTTGCGGTGTATACATCGTATGATTTTTAACCCGATAACATAAGGAGCAGGTCCCAATTATGAATGCCCAATTAAAAACCACACCTTTAAACAAATGGCATCGAGACCAGGGCGCCAATATGGCCGATTTTGGGGGATACGATATGCCCCTCTGGTACGAAACCGGAGTGAAAAATGAACATCTGGCTGTATTAAATTCTGCCGGCATCTTTGACACCAGCCACATGGCCTGCATCAGTGTTGAGGCGGGCAAAGACCAGATGGATGCATTTACCCTGATCAACGATTGTTTTACAAGAGACATTACCAACCTGGTTAGCGGAAGATGCGTCTATGGTGCGTTCTTAGATGAACAAGGACATTGCATTGATGATGCCATTGTCTACAAATTTTGCGATTATCAGTTCATGATCTGTGTTAACGCCGGTATGGGCGGACAGATTGCCGACCACCTGGAAGCCAATAAAAAGGATGCGGCAGTTGTCATAACCGATCTGTCAGGCAAAGTGGCCAAAATGGATATCCAGGGATTCAATTCCGCCAGGATTTTATCCGGTCTGATCCAGTCTCCTGAATCCGTATTCACTAAAATGCCCTATTTTTCATTTAAAGGTCATTTTAACAAAACAGGGTCCGGAGCGGATCAGGTCAAACTTTTAGACGGCACACCGGTATTGCTGTCACGATCAGGATATACCGGAGAATTCGGGTTTGAAATTTTTTTGGATCCCAATGCCATTGTTGATCTTTGGACCGGCATTTTAAAGGCCGGGGAAAAATTGGGTATCTCAGCCTGCGGCCTGGGCGCCAGGGATTCTCTTCGGGCAGGAGCCTGTCTTCCCCTCTCCCACCAGGATATCGGGCATTGGAAATTTATGAATCATCCCTGGGATTTTGCCCTGCCTTACTCTGAGGATAAAAAGTCCTTTACCAAAGAGTTTCTCGGGGCTGATGCCCTGTCTTCAGCCCCCAGTGATCGCTTTGTTTTTCCTTTTGTGGGAGAGAGTTTGAAAAAAGTGGCTGCCGGAGAAGATACTCTTGTATTAGAGGCTGGACAAACGGAGAGTATTGGACAGGTTCTCACCTGTGCCACTGACATGGGCATCGGCTGGAACGAAGGTGTCATTGTCAGTGTTGCTTCTCCCAACCTTCCTGAAAATATAAAAATAAAAGGGATCAGCTGCGGGTTTGTCATGGTCTCCAAAAGACTTAGCCCGGGAAGCAAGCTGACACTTAAACAGGGTAAAAGGTCTATTCTGGTGACCATTGTGACCGACATCAGACCGGACAGGACCGCAAGAAAAAAACTGGATAATTTTATTTAGTATTTTAACATCACATCAATTTTTAAGGAGGCTGTTATGAAAGAACTGAATGAACTCAATTTACCCGAAGACCTAAAATACACCGAGGACCATGAGTGGGCCAAAGTTGAAGGAGATGTTGTCACCATCGGTATCAATGATTATGCCCAGGATCAGTTGGGAGAAATCGTCTTTGTTGAATTACCCGAATCAGGGGATACCTTTTCACAGGGGGATGAATTCGGCAGTGTTGAGTCTGTAAAGGCAGTTTCTGAAATGTATATTCCCATTTCCGGCGAAGTTGTTGAAATCAATGAAGAACTGGAAGATGCGCCTGAGTTTGTCAATAATGATTGTTATGAAAAGGGCTGGATCGTTAAGGTCAAAGCAAAGGATCTGTCTGAGATGGACGGTTTAATGGACAAAGCAGCTTACCTTGACATGCTGAAAGGATAATAGCCATGCGTTATCTGCCACATACCCAGGAAGATATCCAAGCCATGCTGGCCAAGACAGGCCGGGAGAGTTTGGAAGATTTATTTGAAACCATTCCGGATTCACTGAAGGTCAAAGGACCTCTGGATATTCCCGAGGCCATGAGTGAGTGGGAATTAAACACATATATGGAAGCCCTGGCATCTGACAATATTGCCTGCAAAGATTATAAATGTTTTATTGGTGCCGGCAGCTATGACCATTTTATTCCTTCTATCATCCCTTACCTGGTCTCCCGGTCAGAATTTGCAACAGCTTATACCCCCTACCAGCCGGAAGTCAGCCAGGGAACCCTCCAGGGAATTTACGAATTCCAGACCATGATCACCGAACTTTTGGGCATGGATATTTCCACGGCTTCCCACTATGACTGCGGTACTGCCCTGGCCGAATGTGCCCTGATTGCTTTGAAAAAAGACAGAAAAGCAAATAAAATTGCGGTGTCTTCCCTGGTCCATCCCAGCCACCGGCAGATCATTGAGACCTATATCAATCCCACAGGATATGAAATGGTGGTCATTCCCCATACCAGCGAAGGCCTGACAGATCTTGCCGCCCTGGAAGCCATGGACGGCATTGCCGGGGTTGCGGTCCAGTCGCCCAACTTTTTTGGAAATATCGAAGACCTGGCAGGGGTTAGAAAAATTGCGGACCAGAAAAAAATATTGTTTATGACCTCTTTTACCGAAGCCCTGGCCTATGGTCTTCTTAAAAATCCCGGTGCATTTGGTGCGGACCTTGTGGCCGGGGAAGGGCAAAGCCTTGGTATTGCCAAAACATTTGGCGGCCCTGGATTAGGCCTTTTGGCCGGGAATAAAAAAATGATGAGAAGCTTGCCGGGCAGGCTTGTGGGAAAAACCCTTGACGCCAATGGCAAGGATGGGTTTGTTTTAACCCTTGCCACCCGTGAACAGCATATCCGACGGGAAAAAGCATCTTCCAATATCTGCTCCAATAACGGGCTTAACGCCATGACGGCCTGTATGTACCTGGCCACTGTGGGTAAAATAGGTATCCGCAAGATCGCCCAGCAAAACCACGACAAAGCGGTTTATTTAAAGAACAGCCTGACCAAGGTTGGTTTTGAATCTGTTTTTGACGGACCGTTTTTCAATGAATTTGTTCTAAAAACCCCGGAAGGATTTGATGCAAAAAGAACGGAACTGGTTCAAAAAAATTGCACCTTTGCCGGGCTTGACCTTGAACCCTTCTATCCTGAACTCAAAGGGCATTATCTTTTTTGTGCCACAGAAAAAGCATCCAAGCAGGATATTGATAATCTGGTAAAGGAGGTGGCATAATGAAACAGCCAGGAACCAGCGGTTTGATTTTTAATGAGCCCCAGCTGTGGGAAAAGAGCCGGGATGGCCGGTGTGCCATCTCCCTTCCCAAACAGGATGTAGAGACAAGTCCTTTGGGAGAAGAACTCACTGGTGATGCCCCTGATCTGCCCCAGCTTTCGGAGCTGGATGTTGTTCGCCATTTTACCCGTCTTTCCCAGTGGAATTTCGGTGTGGATTCAGGGATGTACCCCTTGGGATCCTGTACCATGAAATATAATCCGAAAACCAACGAAGTTCAGGCGGCTCGCCAGGGATTTGCAGGCGCCCATCCCCTGGCCGGAGAAGAATTTTCCCAGGGTGCCTTGAAATTGATGCATGAACTTGAACAATGCCTGGGGGAAATCGCAGGACTGCCCGGAGTCACCCTTCAGCCCGCTGCCGGTGCCCATGGCGAATTGTGCGGTATGCTCGTTATTCATGCCTATCATGCAAAAAACGGCAAGCAAAGATCAAAAATCATTATTCCGGACACGGCCCATGGGACCAACCCGGCAAGTGCCTCTTTGTGCGGGTATGATTCCATTAATATTAAATCCAATGAAAAAGGTATTATTGACCCCCAATCCGTGGCTGATATAATGGATGAGGATGTTGCCGGTATTATGATCACCAACCCCAACACCTTGGGATTGTTTGAAGAAAACATCAAGGAAATCTGTGAAATCGTCCATGCAAAAGGAGGACTGGTTTACGGAGACGGGGCCAACATGAATGCGGTTATGGGGGTTATCAAACCAGGGGATCTGGGTATTGACGTACTCCACTACAACCTGCACAAAACCATGTCCACCCCCCACGGCGGCGGCGGACCCGGATCCGGCCCTGTTGCGGTTGCAGAAAAACTGATTCCTTTTCTGCCGGTGCCCAGAGTCGAAAAGGACCTGGACACTTACAAGCTTGTCACGGACTGCCCTGATACCATTGGGCTGCTGCATACCTTTTACGGACATTTCGGTGTGATGATAAAGGCATATGCCTATATTCTGTCCATGGGTCCGGAAGGCTTGAAAAAAGCGTCTCAACTGGCCGTGCTGAATGCAAACTATGTCAAGGAAAGCCTGAAAGGCACCCTCCACCTTCCATATGACCGGCCCTGCATGCATGAATGCGTATTCAACGATGCATTCCAAAAACAGGACCATATCACAACAATGGATATGGCCAAACGACTTTTGGATTACGGATTTCATCCGCCCACAGTGTATTTTCCCCTGGTTGTTGATGCGGCATTCATGGTAGAACCCACAGAAACAGAGTCAAAGGAAGAGATTGATCAATTCATTGATGCGGTCAAATCAATTGCAGCTGAAGCAAAACAAACCCCTGATATTCTTCACAAGGCACCGGTTCTGCCCAAAGTGACCCGTTTGGATGAAGTCACTGCGGCCAGAAAACCCCGCCTGAGAGGATAGTATAATGATTTCCCGGATTGATAATCCAAGTTTGAATTGCCCTGCCCGGAAGATAAAGCGGTTCTGTGTATTTGAAGACCTTCACACCCTTGATTACACAGATGCCCTTAATCTCCAGGTTTCGACCCGGGAGAAACTTTTAAAAGACCCGGCCCGTCCGGACCGGGTCTTTTTTGTCCAGCACCCGCCTGTGTATACCCTGGGTAAACGCGGGGGGGAAGAAAACCTTGTTGTGTCCAAAGATGTTCTCAAGAAAAAAGGGATCAGCATTGTCCAGACGGACCGGGGCGGCAATATTACCTACCACGGCCCCGGTCAGGCTGTGCTCTATCCCATCGTCAACCTGGAGCGTGCCCGAATCGGCGTGGCCGATTTTGTATTCGGGCTTGAAGAAATAATGAAACAAACCGCTGCAAAATATCATATCATAGCTGACCGGGATTCCAAAAACCACGGTCTCTGGGTGGGGCAGGAGAAAATCGGCTCTGTGGGGCTTTCCATTAAAAAGGGGATTTCCATCCATGGCCTGGCAATGAATATTGTTCCGGATCTTGCGCCCTTTACCTGGATCAACCCTTGTGGCCTTGAAAATACAGCCATGACGTCCATTCAAAACGAATTGAAAAAAAAGGCTCAATCCTGCCCAGATCCTTCCATGGATCAAATCCGGGATACATTTTTTAATTGTTTTTGTGATATATTCAATTATACCTCCATGGAGGAGAACAATGATTAATACAAAGAGCAGTAAATTATTGGGGCCGGCATCCGCCGAACAAAATTCAATGGTTCCAAAGTGTTGTTCGACCGCTTCCAAAGGGAAACCCGCCTGGTTGAAAAAACATCTGCCCAGAGGCGGCCAATATCAGCGCGTCACACGGCTTTTATCAAAAGCAAAACTCCATACGGTCTGTCAGGAGGCCAATTGCCCCAATATGTTTGAATGCTTTTCCAAAGATACGGCAACCTTCATGATCCTGGGGTCCCAGTGTACCAGGCATTGCAGGTTCTGCAATATAACGGCTCTTCCGCCTCAGCCCGTTGACCCTGAAGAACCCCAGAGACTGGCTCAAACCGTGCTTGACCTGAATTTAAGATATGTGGTGGTCACCTCGGTCACCCGGGACGACCTGGCCGACGGAGGTGCCTCCCATTTTGAACGGGTGATCCGGGCCGTAAAAGATGCAGGGCATGAAAAAACACAGCAAACGGGCGCTGACAACACGATTCAGGTGGAGGTGTTGATACCGGATTTTCAGGGAGATGAGTCTGCCCTGGAAACGGTTGTAAGGGCTCAGCCTGATGTGATAAACCATAATATTGAAACCGTTGCCTCTTTGTATAGCCGTGTCAGACCCGAAGCCCAGTATCAAAGATCCCTTGATCTTATCCGGCAGGTCAAGGCGTTAGATCCCGATATGCCCACAAAATCAGGCCTCATGGTGGGATTGGGAGAAACCGTGGACGAGCTGGAACAGACCATGACCGATCTTTTTAATCATAATTGCGATATTCTCACCATCGGGCAATATTTGCAGCCCACAAAAGAGCATCTGCCGGTTGAGGCCTATTATTCTCCTGAAGAATTTGACCGGCTCAAAGCAATGGCCAACTCCATTGGATTCAACAGGGTTGCTTCTGGCCCCTTTGTCAGAAGCTCATACCAGGCAAAGGAATTGTTTGATGCCAAAGCATTATAAATGATGCCGGAACAACCCCATTGTTTGAAAGCAAAAGACTTGATACAATAAACACCTCTGTTAGAGGTCAAAACGGGCAAGACCCCCCAGCACCTGGGTAAATACTGGACAGGTTATGGCACAAATTGTTTCAAACAACAGGCCAAAAAAATACAGGCAATTGCTATGTATTCTTTTGGCCTTCTTTATTTTTCTGATCACAAGCAATTCATCCCAAGCTGTGGCCAATGAAATTGCAACACCGCCTTTGACCATTGCCTATTGCAGGTATATGCCCTTTTATTTTGAAGGCAAAAATGAACAGCCCAGGGGGATTCTGGTGGATATCTGGAAGCAGTGGTCACAGAAAACAGGCATTCCCGTGGAATTTGTTCTTCTCCCATGGGAGGAGAACATGGACAAAACAGAGTCCGGGCAGATTGATATCTCTGCCCTGATGTATCATTCAAAAGAAAGAGAAACCCGATACCTGTTTTCAACCCCCCTGATGAACCTGAGCACTTTTTTGTATTTCCGGAAAAACAATCTGTCAGGGGATCCAATACAAAAAGTAAAGAGACTTAAAGACATTCTCTTCCTATCCACCGGGGTTGTGGCAAAGGACTTTTCCAAGGCTTATTTGGAACAGCGCCTGCCTGACCTGAAACCGGTCATATTCCAGGATCATGAAAGTTTAGTCCGGGCAGCCATCAACAACGAGGTTCAGGCCTTTTTAATGGAAGGGCCTGTGGCATCCACTTATATTGCCAAGCACAATGGCGCAGATCAATTATTCCGGCTTGAGTATCCTGTATATACCAAACCCCAGTCTGCCGGTGTTAAACAGGGGAACACCGCCCTGATCGAAAAGATTAATAAGGGACTGGCCCTGATCAGTCCTGAAGAAACCCAGGCGATTGTTCAAAGCTGGACCGGTGATGTCGATCCTCTATTGTTTGCCCCCCATGACGGAAGTGTGAAAATTGCTTCAAGCATAGACAATATGCCCTTTCATTTTGCAGATGAACAAGGGAATGCCGTGGGATATTTTATAGACCTTTGGAAATTATGGTCAAAAAAGACCGGGGTGGATGTGACATTTATTCCGGCGCCCTGGGCAGAAAGTCTTAAGATGGTAAAGACCGGGCAAGCAGATATCCATGGGGGATGTTTTTTTCCATTCCGCGGGATTCATTTCTGGATTATGGCGGTGTGCTCAGCGATTGCCAGACCCATTTTTTTTCCATGAATCTATTTTCGGCCTGAAAAATCTCGAAGATTTAAAAGGATTTAATATCGGGATACTGGATCAGGATTATGCGGTTGAATTTGTGACCAGAGAACTGCCCGATGCCGCCATCAAGAAATACGGCAGCCACAAGGCATTGTTCGACGGCGTGGCAAAAGGAGAGGTCCGGGTATTTATCTGTGACACCCCCACTGCCCTTTATTTTTTAGAAAAATTGAACCTATTATCCTCCTTTCGATATCACCTGGCCAGTCCTTTATACCGCAAGCCGTTTTATTCCGCTGTAAAAGAGGGTAACGACGCCCTGGTTGCGCAGATAAACAAAGGGCTGGAATTGATTTCCGCCGACGAGCGGGCCGCCATTGAACGAAAATGGATGGGTCCATCTGAAAATCGGGAAACTGACGTGCTTGTGGTGGCTGTTGCCCAGAGTTTTCCGCCGTTTTCCATGTTGAATGCCGAGAACAGGCCGTCGGGTCTTTTAATTGATCTCTGGGAAAGATGGTCCGTGACAACTGGTAATTCGCTTATTTTTCGGTTTTATGATCGAAACAATGCCGTGAATGCCCTGAAAGACGGGATTGTTGATATTGTTTCGTTTCTTCCCCCAAGACAGACCACCAAAGGCTGGACACAGGCCAGTTCTGCATTCTACCGGTTAAGCTGGTATTTATACCACCATAAAAACAGGTCCAACCGCCCATTGGCCAAAGGGCAAACCCAAAGGACACTGGGGGCGGTCACAGGCTCAAGGGCATATGAATGGCTGGCCTCGAGCAGGCGTAATATACGGGTGGCAGGGTTTGAAACCACCCGTCAAATGATTCTGGCCGCGGCTGAAGGCAAAATTGACGGCTTTCTGGCCTTACCCCAGGAAATGGCAGTTCTGCCCGACCGCCTGGGATATCCCGAAGCCTTTGTTCAAAGTGATAATCCCTTGTTCAGACAACAGATGGGCGGCATTGTCCGCAATTTGAATCCGGATTTGATCCAACGCATTGATCAGGGATTTAATGCCATTGGACAGGCCGAACGAATTCAGATCGAATCCCGATGGATACGGGATAAAAAGGCCCGGGTCTTTAATCCGGTAAATGATCAGATTCTGCTGACAAGAGATGAACAGCAGTGGCTCTCTGCACATCAGGATTTAAGTCGGTCCATCCGGCTGGGGGTGGACCCCCAATGGCCCCCCTTTGAATTTATCGGTGATAATTTTGCATACAAGGGAATGGTGTCAGACTATGTGAATTTGTTAAATGAGAGACTGGCCCTGAATATGGTCGTAGCCGAACAGATCCCAGGGGGCATGGACCGTACAAAGACCGTTTTTTCCAGGGTTGATGTTGTTCCGTCAGCGATTTCTTTTGAATCCGAAAAGGTCGGCATGCTCCGGACCCAGGCCTATCTTGAGTTTCCCTGGGTGATTATCAATAAGCAGCAAGCCCCTTTGATCGGCGGTATTCGCGATTTTCACGGTAAAACCCTGGCGGTCATCCAAAGATATGCGGTTAAAGATCTGCTGGGCAAAGAACACCCTGAAATCCGGATTCTGGAAGTCAAAACAACCCGGCAGGGGCTGGCCGGCATTTTGGACAAAGCCATTGCCAGCATATCGGATCAGGAGCATGACCGAATCCGTCAAAAATGGTTTTCCGTCCGGTTTGAACACAAGGTTGACGAGGCGTATATGCGGGGAAGCCTTTTAAAAATAGGTATCGCTGCCTTGATTATCGCCGGGGTGTTTTTATTTTGGAACTGGCAGATCCGGAAGCGAAAAGAGGCAGCTGAAGCTGCCAATATGAGCAAGACAAAGTTTATGGCAAGCCTAAGCCATGAAATCAGGACCCCCCTGAACGCCATCCTTGGTATGACTGAAATGACGTTGAGATCTAAGGTTTCGGTGCAGCAGAAAAAAAATCTGACCGCTGTCAAGGATTCAGCACTGCACCTGCTGGATGTGATCACCGATATTCTGGATTTTTCAACCATTGAGGCCGGGAAAATGCGAATCCAAAACCAGGTCTTTTATCTGGATGAACTTTTAAACAGTTTAAAACATACCTGGAAATTTCTGGCAAAGGAAAAAGGGCTGTGGTTCCATCTGATCACAGATGAGAATCTTCCTCTGGCCGTTAAAACAGATCCTGTCAGGCTGCAGCAGGTGCTTGGCAATCTGATTTCCAATGCTGTTAAATTCACCCATACAGGCGGGGTAACGCTCACGGTCAAAAAAGGATTTTTCAAACACCGGCACCAGGATGATCCAAATATTGCCTGCATGATTTTTAAAATAGAAGATACCGGCATTGGCATACAAAAAGATCAGATAGAAACTATTTTTGAACGCTTTACCCAGGCGGAAACATCTGTTACCCGAAATTATGGGGGGACCGGACTTGGGTTGTCCATCTGCAGGGAGGCAGCACGGCTGATGGGCGGGCGTTTGACCGTTAGAAGCACCCCTGGAAAGGGGTCCAGGTTTTACCTGAAAATGCCGCTCAAGATAGCAGACCGCAAAGATGCCACAAGGCTCATCCGAACAGCCGGAAGCCTGCGCATGAAAAAATCTGTGCCAGAGGCCGGTGCACAGGGGAAAACCCATGGGTTAACCTTTCTTCTTGCAGATGATGACCCCATGAATGCTGCGGTATTTGAGACATTTATGGATGGAACCGGTCACAGGGTCATTCATGCCGGTGATGGTGAAAAAGCCATATCCCAATTAAAGCAGAACAGGGTGGATATGGTATTTATGGATATTGAAATGCCTCGCATGGACGGTATCTCAGCCTGTAAGTCCATCCGGAACGGTGCTGCCGGTGAAATCAACCGAAACAAGCCGGTAATCGCCATGTCCGCCCACGTTCTTGATGCGTTCGAGCAGCAAAGCCGGGCTGCAGGGATGGATGAGTTTATTGCCAAACCAGTGGATATAGATCATTTGTTCTCGATCATTGAAAAATTCAGGCCGCCTTCGTCCGAGGCGGAGACAGCAGAACCGGCTGCCCGGGGCAATGATGCTTTAAACTCGTTGCCCAGCTCAGTCCACCCTTTGGACGATCTGCTGGATGCCCAAAAAGCCCTGGCTTCCGTAGGGGGGAATGAGTCTTTGCTATGGACCATTATACAGATTTTTATTCAGGAAACACCCGAGCAATTAAAAGCGCTTTCAAAGGCGGTCAGTAATAAGAATCTGACAGATGCTGCCCGGTATGCCCACACCCTCAAAGGGGCTGCTGCAAGAATATTTTCCCAGGCCCATGCAGACCAGGCAAAAGATCTTGAGGCCTGCTGCCGGGCAAAGGACATGATAAAGGTTAAGGCCTTTACCCAAAAAATGATTCATGATTTTGAAGATCTGATCGAAAAGCTTAACCGTATACAAGGAGAAGGCTAGTGGAGTATATGCCGGATCAAAACACCCCCATTTTGATTGTTGATGATGACAAAGGCTTTTTGCTGACCCTAAAAGAAGTGTTCGTCAGTGCCGGTATGCCCGAACCCGCTCTGGTTTCAGCTTGTTTTGCTTGATCTGATTATGCGAGGGCGTTCAAAATTCTGTGTCAGTTGAATGAAAGCTGATATACTCAGCTAAATAAGGAGAACTGACATGACCGAAGAAAACACCGAATTTGATTTTCAAAAAGCCCTTAAAGGCATCCAGGAAGGTAAACCCTTCACAGGTAAGGGCGGCGTCCTTACATCATTAATCAAAAATCTTGCTGAAGCTGTTCTTGAAGGAGAGTTGGAGTCCCATCTCGGGCAGGAAGTTTCTGCCAACCGCCGTAATGGAAAAAGCAAAAAGACCATTAAATCCCTGGATGGTAAATTTGAGCTGGAAACCCCGCGTGACAGGGCCGGAACCTTCTCTCCACAGATCGTCAAAAAACATCAGACAACGCTCAGCGATGAAATTGAAAGAAAGATAATAGCCCTTTACGGCCTGGGCATGAGTTATAATGATATGGCTTCCCATTTACAGGAAATCTATGGACTTGAGATTTCAAATGCCACTCTGAGCACCATTACCGATAAAATCATCCATACCGTCAAAGAATGGCAGGCCAGGCCGTTGGAAAATGTGTACCCAATCGTATGGCTTGATGCCATACATTATAAAGTACGAGAAAACGGAAAGGTCGGCAGCAAAGCCGTTTACACAATTCTTGGGGTGAATATCGAGGGCCGCAAAGAGGTTCTTGGGCTGTACATATCCGAGAATGAGGGTGCGAACTTCTGGCTGCAGGTGTTAACAGACCTTTCAAACCGAGGGGTAAAAGATATCCTGATTGCCTGTGTTGATGGTCTAAAAGGTTTACCCGAGGCCATTGAGACCATATTCCCGGACACAGAAGTTCAACTCTGCGTAGTCCACCAGATCCGAAATTCATTGAAATACGTTGGTTCCAAAAATAAAAAGGAATTTATGGCAGATCTAAAACGTGTTTATAAAGCGGTCAATAAGGATCTGGCCGAAGAAGAACTGGATATCTTGGAAAATAAATGGAATGACAAATACCCGATTGTGATAAAATCCTGGCGGAACAACTGGGAACGCCTCAGTCATTTCTTTAAATATCCAGAAGAGATTCGACGGATAATATACACCACAAATACCATTGAGGCTGTGCATCGACAGTTTCGAAAACTGACCAAAACAAAGGGATCATTCCCGAACCAGGACAGCCTGTTAAAGCTGCTTTACATGGGGATCCAGAACGCCAGTAAAAAATGGACAATGCCGATTCAAAATTGGTCACTGACAATTTCCCAGTTGGCAATTTTCTTTGAAGGCCGGCTGGATAAAGAGCTGGGAATTTGATAGGGATTTATTTACAGATGGAAAAGATGGTTCCAGGAACTCCGCTCCAGCAAAAGTCAACTCCTCCGACGTGGCTGATTGAAGGCCCATTCTCGGACCTGACTTTTACTTCCGCTGGCGCTGAGGCAGATCCGGGAACCGAAACCGTGACACAGAATTCTGAACATTCCCGATTATATGCCCCATATTTCAGGCATGGAATTGTTAAAACAGATCAAGGCCAGCTATTATGACATTGAATGTGTGATGGTGACTGCCAGTGATGATATCAGTTCTGCCGTATCCGCCATGAAAGTCGGGGCCTACGACTATTTAACCAAGCCTGTGCAGTATGAAAAACTGATCATTTTGATTCAGTGGGCCCAGGAACGGTATTGTCTTCGACAGGGACTTTCTTTGTATGAGCGAAAAAGATCCCTGTCAGCACTGACCCATCCGGAACTTTTCAAAGACATGGTGGCCACGGATCATGCCATGGCCAGGGTGCTGCGCCAGGTTGAAATGGTGGCGCCCACTGATTATTCAGTGGTGATCACCGGGGAATCAGGAACCGGAAAAGAAATGGTGGCCCGGAAAATTCATGATTTGAGTAACCGGTCCGACGGTCCTTTTGTTGCTGTGAATATGGGAGCTGTCAGCGAAACCCTGTTCAAGGATGAGTTGTTTGGCCATAAAAAAGGGGCATACACCGGTGCTGCCATGGATAAAAAGGGCTTTTTTGAAGCGGCCGGAGCCGGCACCCTGTTTTTAGACGAGATTACAGATTTGGATGTCACTCTCCAAAGCGGTCTGCTGCGGGTGATCCAGGAAAAAGAATTCTACAGGGTGGGCAGTACCAGAACCGTGGATGTGGATGTAAGGGTGCTTGCCGCAACAAATAAGGATGTGATGGATGAAATTGCGAAAAAACGATTCCGGGCAGATCTGTTTCACCGGCTGAATATGTTTCATATCGACATCCCCCCGTTGCGGGAGCGCAAAGCAGATATCCTTCCGCTGTCCAAACTTTTCATGGCCCAGTTTGCAGCTGAAACAGGCAAGCAAATATCCGGAATAGAAAGAAGGGCAGAATCTTATTTATTGAATTACACATTTCCAGGAAATGTCAGGGAATTGAAAAATATGATTGCCGCAGCTGTTCTCATGGAAAAAACCGAGCGGTTGAAAAGCGCATCCTTCAGAGTCTCTGCGGGTGACGACCCCCCTGCCCAGGCCAATGATGATCCAACCAATGACGATGCCATCACCTGGCCCCTGGCAAAATTGGAGCAGTTTCATATTTTACGGGTGATGGAGAGCGTGAAAAATAATCAGACCCGGGCTGCCGGGATTCTTGGAATCGGGCGGAAAACCCTTCACAGGAAATTGAAATCCTATGAGATAAAATTACCATCGGCGTAATTTTGGTGTGTCAATATGACCCAATCGTATCTTTTTGACACAAATCCTATAAGCACTTGATTTCATAATTGTTTTGCTCCTAAATCCATCTGCATCGCTTCCATTCCTTTGGGCCGGGTTAAAATGACCCGGTTTTTCTTTTCTTTTGTATTCACAAATTAGTGCTTAAATTTTTATGTAAATATCTGTTTTTATGCTTAAAAATTTTAATTTTCCATTGGTTTGTCATCTGGCACAAATAGTGAAGTCATACAGAGAAACAGAGAACATGAAATTCCAGAAAAAGGATTCTGGGAAAATTTAATCTTTAAGGGAGGAAATCATTATGGACCTGTTAACTACGTTAGATGCAATTGTTGGAAAAATCGGCGCTTTTGCCTGGGGGCCGCCCATGTTGATTCTATTGGTAGGAACCGGTTTCTGGCTGACTTTTTCCCTAAAGGGACTTCAATTCACCAAGCTGGGCCATTCCCTTTATCTGGCCTTGATCAAAAAAAAGGAAGACACAGACGAGCCGGGTGATATTTCTCATTTTCAAGCATTGATGACGGCCTTGTCCGCCACCGTAGGAACCGGTAATATTGCCGGTGTGGCCACAGCCATTGCGGCCGGAGGACCGGGGGCATTGTTCTGGATGTGGGTCACAGGGCTTGTGGGCATGGCCACAAAGTATTCCGAAGCGGTATTGGCGGTCAAATACCGGGAAAAAGATGCAAAAGGGGAAATGTGTGGCGGGCCCATGTACTATATTTCAAAAGGGTTGAACATGCCCTGGCTGGGAACGGTTTTTGCCGTATTTGCCGCCATTGCAGCCTTTGGTATCGGAAACATGGTTCAGTCAAATTCCGTGGCCGATGCCGTGGAAGCCACATTTCACATACCGCCCTTTGTTACCGGCCTGGTGCTTATGGCCCTGACCGGTTTTGTCGTCCTGGGGGGCATTAAAAAAATTGGAAGGGTCACCGGCACCTTGGTTCCCATTATGATCGTATTTTACGTTATCGGTTCCATGGCCATTATCCTGATGAATCTTGGCGGGGTTCCCGATGCCCTGGCATTGATTGTCAAACAGGCCTTTAATCCCACGGCTGCAACCGGGGGATTTGCCGGCGCATCTGTCATGCTGGCCATTCGAATGGGGGTTGCCCGGGGGGTCTTCTCCAATGAATCCGGTCTTGGAAGCGCACCCATTGCCGCTGCCGCTGCCCAGACCAAGCACCCGGTTTCCCAGGCCTTGGTATCCATGACTCAGACCTTTATCGATACAATCGTTGTCTGCACCATGACCGGGCTGGTCCTGATCCTGACAGGTGCCTGGAATTCCGGGCAGACCGGCGCTGAATTAACCACCACCGCTTTCCAGGCCGGTATTCCGGGCGGTGCCTATATTGTTACCGTGGGACTTATGCTTTTTGCCTATTCCACAATTTTAGGCTGGTGCTATTATGGTGAAAAATCCATAGAATATCTTTTCGGCGAAGGCGCTGTTAAACCCTACCGCATGGTATTTGTCCTCTTTGTCGGTGTGGGCGCTATTGCCAAATTGGGATTTGTATGGAACCTTTCTGATACCTTTAACGGCTTGATGGCCATTCCAAACCTCATCGGTCTTTTGCTTTTGACACCGGTCATTGTCAGGGAAACAAAATCCTATTTTAAATCAGTAGTGTCCGGTTAGGTTGTTGCATATAAAAAGCATCTAAAATCATTGAAAAAACAGTCGGTTTTGTGTTGACAAATGTGCGTAAAAATTTTTGAGCTCCTTGAAAATTTAACTCAAGGAGCTCAAATGACGCACATCTCAGTCCCTAAAAAACAACTACGGTCCCTGAACTTTGACAATTTCAGGTGCCCTCTGATAAAGTCACTTTCAAAAGCACCGGAATTACAATCTCGAGGAGACCGCCCTTTAAAAATGACATTCGAAGACCAGATAAATGCTTTGGTTTATTTCCATCTTCAGGAGCACAAGTCTGCCCGACATTTAATTCAGGATCTCAAGGAGAATGTTTTTGCTAAAGAAAATATTGCGCCAGACGGTGGTATCAGCCGTAGTAGTTTCTGTGAAGCCATCAATCACAGGGGACTCGAACAACTGCAATTTATCTTTGAGGATCTTTATAAACAGGCTCTTGAGTGTCATCCGGGTGAACACGCCGAGTTAGGAGAGTTGGTTTCCATTGACGGTAGTCTCATAAATGCAGTCCTTTCAATGCACTGGGCGAACTACAGAAAAGGAAGTAAAAAAGCCAAAGTACATTGCGGATTTGACATTAATCACGGAATCCCAAACAAAATCTTTTTGACTGAAGGCAACGGCGCTGAACGCACCTTTGTTCCCAAAATAGTTTCCAAGGGGCAAACAGGTGTTATGGATCGTGGATATCAATCCCATAAAGAATTTGACCTGCTTCAGGAGCAAGGCAAACATTTTGTCTGCCGTATAAAAACCAGGACAACAAGAACAATTATTGATAACCACGAGACCCCTTCCGACAGCTACATTTTTTATGATGCACTGGTTAAACTTGGTACTCCGAATCAAAACCAGACGAAAAGGCCTGTTCGGGTTGTTGGCTATAAAATTGCTGGCGTCAAATACTATGTGGCAACTGACAGGCATGATTTAACAGCGGAACAAATAGCAACAATTTATAAACTCCGGTGGACCATTGAGGATTTTTTCAAATGGTGGAAAGAACATCTGAAGGTATATCATCTCATTGCCCGCAGTGAATACGGCCTTATGGTTCAGATTCTTGGCGGCCTTATCACTTACCTGTTACTGGCAATCCATTGCCAAAAACAGTTTAATGAAAAGGTCACGATCAAAAGAGTTCGGCAGCTGCGAACCGCCATTCTAAATGACCTGTTTGGCTGCGAGGAGCAGGGCTCTCATAGTTCAAACAGGGACAATATTGTCAAAGATCAAAAAATTATTGAGCAAGCAAAAACCTAACCGGACATCACTGATTTTAAATAAACGATCTGCTGGAAAAATTCGGGTAAAACCATCCTGAATTTTGAAAAAGTGCAAAATACCCTGCCCGGTCCTTTTGACCGGGCAGGGTATTTTTTTTGTTTCCATTGCCGAGGCCCTTTGTTTGTTTTTATATGAATTTTGCCTTCTGCAAGTATAAACTATTTTAAGGTCTGGCTAATAATCCGGATCTTGGTCTGTTCATATGGGCTTGGATTAGTGGCTTTCGGCCCGCCTGTCCGTGTCACCCCCGGCCGCCGGAAGCAAGTTGCGCCGGACGTTTAATCTGCAAAACCTTATCTTCAAACCTGGTCAATAGACTGAAAATATGAAATAATTTTAAAAAACCGAAAAATAGCCTGGGATTGAGGGGGCGGCCCCCAAAACAGCCCTTTAAAAATTAAAGGCTGGGGTGCACCTTGATTCATGTTTTTAGATTCCAACACGCTGAATGCACAGGATGTCGTTGGTGACGCGGGGGGTAAAACCTTGTAAACAGTGAGAACTAAAACCAAAGGGGATAAAATGGATGAAACCTTGAGAACATCAATCGCCGGTCAATTCAAAAATACCTCTTTGGGATTTTTGAGAATAAAAAAAAATCTTGGGGTTATCCATTTTACCGATGGCGAAACAGAGGAATATCTAAAAAAAATTGTGTTGGCGACACCTTTGGAGAAAATAGAAACAAAAGGGAAAAATTATTATTTCAAATGTTTTGAATATAATGCTATTTTGACTCAGTGATGTCCGGTTAGGTTTTTGCTTGCTCAATAATTTTTTGATCTTTGACAATATTGTCCCTGTTTGAACTATGAGAGCCCTGCTCCTCGCAGCCAAACAGGTCATTTAGAATGGCGGTTCGCAGCTGCCGAACTCTTTTGATCGTGACCTTTTCATTAAACTGTTTTTGGCAATGGATTGCCAGTAACAGGTAAGTGATAAGGCCGCCAAGAATCTGAACCATAAGGCCGTATTCACTGCGGGCAATGAGATGATATACCTTCAGATGTTCTTTCCACCATTTGAAAAAATCCTCAATGGTCCACCGGAGTTTATAAATTGTTGCTATTTGTTCCGCTGTTAAATCATGCCTGTCAGTTGCCACATAGTATTTGACGCCAGCAATTTTATAGCCAACAACCCGAACAGGCCTTTTCGTCTGGTTTTGATTCGGAGTACCAAGTTTAACCAGTGCATCATAAAAAATGTAGCTGTCGGAAGGGGTCTCGTGGTTATCAATAATTGTTCTTGTTGTCCTGGTTTTTATACGGCAGACAAAATGTTTGCCTTGCTCCTGAAGCAGGTCAAATTCTTTATGGGATTGATATCCACGATCCATAACACCTGTTTGCCCCTTGGAAAGTATTTTGGGAACAAAAGTGCGTTCAGCGCCGTTGCCTTCAGTCAAAAAGATTTTGTTTGGGATTCCGTGATTAATGTCAAATCCGCAATGTACTTTGGCTTTTTTACTTCCTTTTCTGTAGTTCGCCCAGTGCATTGAAAGGACTGCATTTATGAGACTACCGTCAATGGAAACCAACTCTCCTAACTCGGCGTGTTCACCCGGATGACACTCAAGAGCCTGTTTATAAAGATCCTCAAAGATAAATTGCAGTTGTTCGAGTCCCCTGTGATTGATGGCTTCACAGAAACTACTACGGCTGATACCACCGTCTGGCGCAATATTTTCTTTAGCAAAAACATTCTCCTTGAGATCCTGAATTAAATGTCGGGCAGACTTGTGCTCCTGAAGATGGAAATAAACCAAAGCATTTATCTGGTCTTCGAATGTCATTTTTAAAGGGCGGTCTCCTCGAGATTGTAATTCCGGTGCTTTTGAAAGTGACTTTATCAGAGGGCACCTGAAATTGTCAAAGTTCAGGGACCGTAGTTGTTTTTTAGGGACTGAGATGTGCGTCATTTGAGCTCCTTGAGTTAAATTTTCAAGGCGCACAAAAATTTTTACGCACATTTGTCAACACAAAACCGACTGTTTTTTCAATGATTTTAGATGCTTTTTATATGCAACAACCTAACCGGACACTACTGGATTAGACCATAAGTTATCCCCTCAAATAATATCTGTCCGTATATAGAATGCTTATTTTAATCCTGCTTTTTGCAATGCTTCGAGAAATTTGTTCGTATCTTCTTTATATCGATACCCCATGGCATTGGCATGGTAGACTGCGGAGAAACTAGGAAATACTCTATAAACCTCCAGAGCAACGTTTTGAGCTTTTTCATGTTTTCCAAACAAACAATAGCCTTCAACAAGGCCGGCCAGGCCTAAAATGTTATCAGGATTTTGTTTCAGAGCCGTTTTGTAGGCTTTGATAGCTTCTTTATATCTGCCCAGAATATTGTATGCCATACCGAAATATACGTTGTAGATCCAACTTCCCTGCGGATTCAGACGAACGGCTTTGTTAATCCAGAAAAGCGCTTCTTCCGGATGTCCGGTAAAAGCAAGAAGCCCTCCCAAATGCACGTGGCAGTCTGCATCGTTAGGACTGATTTCTATGGCATGCCTTGTGGTAGCGATCCCTTTTGCCACATCGCCCATGGTGTAATATATTTTCCCTAACAAGGAATAGTCAGGGGCAACGGTTTTGTATAGCCGCACTGCTTCTTGGGCTAATTCCATTGCTTTTTGGATAGACTTTTCCGGTGATTCACTCAGGCCCAGCCAAGCATCAAATAAATGAAGCCATCCCAGATAGACGTATGGAAGTGAAAAACCGGAATCCAAATCTTTGGCTTCTTTAAATAATCTGCGTGCTGTAATAATATCTGCGCATTTAAAAAAGGCTTCGTGAGCCTGGAGATATCTCTGTAAAGCGGTCAGGTTCTTAGTGGCCCCTGCCCAGATATTTGATTTATGACCTTTTTCGAGCCGGACCTGAAGAGCCGTTAATATTTGGATTGTAATTTTATCCTGAAAGTCAAACAGATCCGTAATTGTCCCCTCATATCTATCAGCCCATAGGTGCCTTTGATTCAAAGCATCAACGAGCTGAGCCGTAACACGTATCCTTTCCCCTGATTTCTGGATACTGCCTTCAAGAACATATTGAACCCCGAGTTCCCGCCCTATTTTTTGGGTTTCAATTTTTTGCCCTCTATATATGCTTGTTGAACTCCTGGCGATGACAAACAAAAGTGGCACATTTGTCAATCCCGTTGTGATTTCTTCGGTGATCGCATCACAGACATGATCAAAATTGCTATCACCACTTAAATTTTCAAAGGGTATAACTGCAATAGAAGGCTTTTGGGGAAGGTCAAATTTCTTTTTCTTACCATAAATAAATTCAGAATCTTCCGGATTTAACAGGATTTTGTAGAGATAGACAGGATCTGAAATATTTTTTACAGATTTCCGGCCAACATATTCGAACGTAACCCCTAACTTGTTTTTCACCTGGTCGTATACATTTCTTGAAATACAGATTCCCCCTGGCCTGGCAAGCCCTTCAATCCGCGCCGCTATGTTGATACCTTCACCGTAAAGACTTTTCCCTTCCTGAATTACATCGCCGATGTTCACACCTATGCGGAACTCAAGTCGTTTGTTTTCCGGCAGTTCAGCATTTTTAATTTTTAGATCATTCTGAATCTCAACAGAACATTGGACCGCTTCTACGGCACTTGGGAATTCAGCCAGTAAGTTATCACCGGGAGCATCAACAACACGACCGGAATGTCCTTTGATTGTTTCAGACATAATGCCCCGATATTCCTTCAGTGTTTGGACTGTGGAGGCTTCATCCCTGGTCATGAGAAGACTGTAGCCCTTGACATCAGCGCTTAGAATGGCTCTGAGTTTTCTTGTAACCTTTTGTTCTGCTGTCATTTGATTGCCTCTTTGTTCAGGTCGACGATGACAGAACTTCAAATGTGAAAACGTTTAACTGTTAGAAAAGAATTTATTGAAATATCAGATTAATAAGAGCGTGTGAATTATCACGAATATACAAATTGCTTGTCGAGGGGTCAAGAAATTATTGGATTGATTTGGTCTATAAAATTAAGGAAAGAGTATACATGGGTATTGGCCTGTTCTGCGAATTTCAAAAGATAAGAGTTTCATATCAATTTTTTTTTGCACCGGGTTGACCTTCACAAAAGCCCCAAAATATACCATTGTGTTCAATCCTGCGACCTGATAGGGTCGGCATAATTTCAACCCTTTTTCAGGATGGGAATATGAAAACCCGACTCAAGTTCTTTGAAGCCACGGCCATCATCACAGGATACGGCATTGGCGGCGGTGTTATGACCATTCCGTATCTATGCTCAAAAGCCGGTTGGCTCTCCTTGCTGATCTATCTTCCCCTGGGATTTGGGATTTCAGCCTTAATGCACCTGTTAGTGGCGGATATGATGATCCGGGACGGAGAGGCCCGGCAGCTCATCGAGGTGATCCGAAAAAGCCTGGGCCAAGGACGGCTGGCTTTTTTGTCCTGGCTCTTTCTCGGGGGGACCTTTTTTGCTTTCTTAACCAGTCTTTCCGCCTATATTGCCGGGGGCGGCCAGATTCTGGCCCAGCTTATGCCCATCCCGGGATGGGCTGCCAACCTTGTTTTTTATCTGGCCGCAGCAGGGGTGGTGGCATTCGGGCTCAAGGCCATCGGCCTGAGTGAAAAATTTGCCATTGCAGGCATTGGTCTTTTTGTCCTGGTATTTGCCATGGGGGCATTGTTTAAGCCGTTCAGCCTGCCTGCCCCCCTGGCCGGCGGGGTCACTGACCATCTGGCCTTGTTCGGCATGATCATGTTCTGTTTTTTTGCCATTTTTTCAGTGCCCCAGGTGGTCGAGGGGCTGGGCCATTGTCCCGAACTTATCCCCCGGGCCATCTTAACCGGTATTGGTATTAACGGAGGCATTGTCCTGGTCCTGACCTTTTTGACCCTGGGCCTTGGCAGCGAAATTAATGAGGTGGCCATTATCACCCTTGGCAAAGCATTGGGAAACTGGGCCCATATTTTGGGAAGCCTGTTTATTATCCTGGCCATGCTCACCAGCTACTGGGCCATTTCCCTGGCCCTGGCCGATATTATTCAAGAACAGTTTAAATGGCAGTTCCTGGTCTGCTGGAGCCTTGCCACGGTGCCCGGCCTTGCCATTGTCTATCTGGGCACGGACAGTTTTTTAAGGTTGATGGAACTTGCCGGCGGGGCCATCGGCCTGGTCATCGGGTTTGGGATCGTGCCGGTATACAGGGCCGTGCTCAAGGCCCATCCCCAAACCGGAAAAGGGGTGAATTTAAACTTTATTACCCATCCCCTAAGCCAGATTATTATTGCCGCAGGATTTTTACTCATGGCTTTAGGCGCCTTGCTATGAAAGAGGGCCTGACCCATATCACCAATGCAAGGATTTACACCATGGAAGACGAAACCCAAACGTTTTCTTCCATGACCCTTGAAAATGGACGGATCATATCCCTTGGCCAGGGCCCGGAAAAAAGGGCTAAGAGTGTTGACCTGGGCGGCAGAACGGTTTTGCCCGGGTTTACCGATGCCCATTGCCATTTTATGCCCTCGGCCGTACTCAATGAATTCGGGGCGAATATTTCCAGGATAGGCCGTCATGGCCTGGTTCCCAAAAGCCTTTCTGGCGTCAAAGAGATCCTCTGCCGCCAGGCAGACCTGCAAAAGAAAAAGCTGGTTATAGGATTTAACCTGGTCACGGCAGGGCTCAAGGAAAACAGGCTGCCCTCTCAAAGGGAGCTGGACCAATGGCTGCCCGGGAAAACGGTTGTGATTTTTGATGCCAGCGGTCATGCCAGCGCCTATTCTTCAGGGGCCATCAAGGCCCTGGACCTTGGCCATCTCCATGACCAGGGCCAGCTCACAGGAGAGGCCCATGAATTCAACATGGGCAGGGTCAATTCCTTTGTCATGAAACAGCTGAATCCCATGATCTTTTTGAAAGGGATCTGCGGATATGTCAACCGTCTTCACCAATGCGGGATCACAAGTGTCCACTGCATGGAAGGCTTTGATGATGATCCCAGGGATGTTTCCACTAAAATATTTGCCTTTTTAGCCCCGGTCCTGCCCCTCCATGTCAGGCTGTATTGCCAGTATACGAACCCTGGCCGGGTGTTTCCCTTTTTGAAAAAGATGGCCTATCCTCGGCTTGGGGGGGGCGGGGCCTGGGAAATGGACGGGGCGGTGAGTTCCGGCACGGCCGCCTTTTTTGATTCCTATAAAAATCCAGAGGATGGCCGGGGTAAATGCTATTATTCAGACACAAAAATTCAGGACATGGTCAGAACGGCAGATGAGAGTCAATTTCAGATTTCAGCCCATGCCATTGGTCCCCGGGCCATTGAACCCCTGCTTTCAGCCTTTGAAAAAAGCCCGGGACAAAAAAATTTGCGTCACAGGATTGAGCATTTTGAGTTTCCCACACCCGATCAGGTGAAACGGGCTGTTGAGGCAGGGATTGTCATGGTGCCCCAGCCCGGATGGACCTGGGTGGACCATAAATACCAGAATTCCTACGGGTTCAGGCTGACCTCTGACCAGATTCAAAGCCAGATCCCCTTGAGGGATATTGTCTCTACTGGCGGGATCATCTGCGGCTCTTCGGACAGCCCGGTCCAGGATCCGGATCCTTTGGCCCAGATCCGGGGCATGTGCGATTTTCCGGTTAAGGGCCAGTCCATATCCCGGTACCAGGCCGTTAAAGCCTTTACGGTCAACGGGGCTTTTGCCGGGTGTGAAGAGGAAGACCGCGGCAGCCTTTGTCCTGGAAAAAGGGCGGATTTCATGGTGCTCAACAAGGATATCATGGATGATGAGGTGGATCTTGAAGATATCCGGGTGGACCGGGTCTATATGGACGGTTGCGCCTTGCCTGAAAACGGGCTTACCCCTTTGGGACTTCTGGCCAGAGCTTTTTGGGGACAGCGCAAGAAAATCTGATCTCAGGCAAGTTTTGATCCGTTGGGAACCGGAGTGTCGGGTTTGGCCAGCACCACCTTGCCGTCCTCCCGGTGAAATCCTGTGACCAGGCACTCGGACATAAAGGGGCCGATCTGTTTTTTGGGAAAATTGACAACCGCCAGGACCTGCCGGCCCTCAAGATCCTTTTTATCGTATAAATCCGTGATCTGGGCACTTGACTGCCTGATCCCGATTTTTTCTCCAAAATCAATGATCAGTTTGTAGGCAGGCTTTCTGGCCTGGGGAAAGTCCTGGGCGTTTATGATGGTTCCCACGCAAAGTTTTACCTTTAAAAAATCCTTCCATTCAATCTCATTCATTGTTCTGGTCTCCTTTCATGTCGGCCGTATGAAAAATATGGAATTGTTTGTATCAGTTTGTTTTTCATGAATTTATCCCTAACTCGTATCTAAACAAAAACCTTGTTCTTGGATGAACGCTTGCCCTGATGCAAACCGCAAGCAAAGCTGAAACCCGAGCGTACTGCAGTAGGTGAGGGTTGCAGCCTTGTGCAGCAACGCCGCAAGTGGGCAAGTTTTCGTTCAAGCACGAATTAAAACGAGATCTGGGCATAAAACTTTTCCCGATAGGCCCTGGGCGAGATCCGGGCGTGCTGCTTGAACAGCCGGCAAAATGAGCTGACATCCTTGTATCCAAAGGCCCAGGTGATTTTATCAATGGTGTCCTGGGTGGTCTCAAGCTTTTCTTTGGCCGCATCAATTCTCACCCGCTGAAGATATTTTAAGGGCAGTTCTCCTGTGGCCTTTTTAAATCTGCGTTTAAAGTGGCGGGGGCTGATCCCCACCTCTTTGGCCAAATCGTCAATGGTTTCAAGTCTGGAAAATGTATTTTCAATGATGGTCTGGGCCTTGAGGACCTGGTCATCCATGTGAGACCGCAAGGGGGCCGACATGGCATAGGGGGCCTGGCTGATCCGGTTGGGATCCACTAAAAGGGCCTTTGAACAGACAGAGGCAAGTTTGGGGGAACCAAATTTTCTGATCAGATGGATGGCCAGGGTGTTTACGGCCGAGGCGGCCCCTGAACAGATGATATTATCGTCCTGGGTGAGCATCTGGTCTGCTTGAAGATTTACCCCGGGGTATTGTTTTTTAAAGAGCCGGGCATAGGTCTGGTTGGTGGTGGCTTTTTTTCCTTCCAGCAGGCCCATCTCGGTCAGTAAAAAAGTCCCGGTGCAGACCGTGGCAATGGTGGTTCCTTTTTTTTCAATTGTTCAAGCCAGGATTTGAGCCGGGGCAGATCCTCGGGCATGGGGGTGATCTTGGGTAGAATAGGGGAGATCACCACGCAATCGGCATGGGATATATCGCCTGCTGCCAGATCTGCCTGGATCCGGATATTGCCATTGGCCGTCACCGGGCGGCCGTCGGTGGTGATGATCCGGGTGTCAAACAAAGGAGTACAGCCGTCTGGACCCAGGGAATTGTGCCAGAGTTCTGCAATGGAAAACGCATCGATCAGGGTGGTGATGCTCGAGATAAGGCAGCCGTCTGCAGCCCATAAATAGATTTTTGCCATGATTCCTCCACAGGGAAAAGTCTTTTTTAGCATATTATTTGTCATTTATGACACTTTTCTTTTTAAATGACAACCCGTATTCTCCTGGCATCCAGGTAAAAGAACCGGCAGGGCAGATCAATTTGCCTTGCACCCGGGCAAATTGTTATATTAATACCTTAAGGAGGCAGAGATGGCAGATCTTTTTGAACAATTGGCAAATCATTTGGATACCCTTCCGGCAGGATACCCTGCCACTGAATCCGGCGTAGAAATTCGAATTCTCAAGCGGTTGTTTACCCCGGAAGAGGCCAGGATTACCCTGGGTTTGACCATGATGCCCGAACCTGTGGAACCCATTGCCCAGCGGTTGGATATGGATGTCCAGGCGCTTGCCCCCGTTCTGGAATCCATGTCCAAAAAAGGGCTGCTCTACAGGTCCTCCAAAGGCGGAACCCATACCTATATGGCCTCACAATTTGTGGTGGGCATCTGGGAATACCAGCTCAAGAGCCTGGATTTGGATTTGATCCAGGAGGTCAATGAGTATCTGCCCCAGTTTATGCACAAAAGCTGGATCAAGCATGAGACCAAGCAGCTTCGGGTGATCCCCATATCCAAGGAGATCACAGCCCAGATGAGTATCATGGACTACGAGTCAGCCGAGGAGATTATCCGGGCCCAGAGCAAGATCGTGGTGTCAGACTGCATCTGCAGAAAAGAGCACGAGATGGTGGGCAAAAGATGTGAGTATCCCATGGAGGTCTGTCTCTCCTTTGGCAGCGGAGCTTATTATTATGAGGAAAACGGCCTGGGCCGGTCCATTGATCAAAAAGAGGCCCTGGCCAATCTGAAAACCCTGGATCAGCCGGCAAAAGCCGTGCATACCAATTATTATGCACGGGTGGACGAAGAGGCCTGCATCGGGTGCGGGATCTGTGTGGATCGCTGTCACATGGATGCCATTGTTATCAGCGACGAGACCCAGACCGCCCGGGGCGAGCCGGACCGGTGTATCGGGTGCGGGCTTTGCGTGCCCCAATGTCCTGAAGAGGCCATGAAATTTGAGCAGAAAAAGAGTTCAGATCTTTACGATCCACCGGCCAATGTATTTGAAACCTATTTTACCATGGCCAAAGAACGGGGGAATATTTAAGCCTGTAAAGGAGCAAAGATAAGGATATGGGAGAGTGGAAAACAACAGGATGCGTGCTCTGCGCCCAGAACTGCGGGCTCAAAGTCTATGTGGATGAGGACAAAATCACCCGGGTAAAACCGGACCGGGACAATCCAAGATCAAAAGGATATGCCTGCCGCAAGGGGTTGAACCTTGTCTATCACCAATATCCGGCAGACCGGATCACCTCTCCTTTGAAAAAGGTGGATGGAAGATTTGTGCCCATCTCCTGGGACCAGGCCTTTGAAGAGATCAGCCTTAAGATGAAATCCATAGTAGGCGAGTTTAGCCCAAGGTCCCTGGCCTATATGGGGGGCAGTTCCCAGGGCGGCCATATGGAGGCGGGATTCGGCTTAAGTCTGCTGAGGGGCATGGGATCTCAATACTATTATTCATCCGCAGGCCAGGAATTTTCAGGCCATTGGTGGGTCACCGGCAGGGTCATGGGAAAGCAGTACAATATCTCCGGGCCTGATGAGAAAAATACCCAGATGCTTGTGGCCTGGGGCTGGAACGGGATGGAGAGTCACCAGATGCCCAGGGCGCCCAAGGTGCTTTCAGCCATTGCAAAAGACCCTTTAAAAGTCCTTGTCTCCATTGATCCTCGAAAGAGTGAAACCGCAAGCATTGCCGATATTCATATAGCATTAAAACCGGGCACCGATGCCCTGCTCATCAAGTCCATGATCTGCCTTATCCTTGAAAAAAAAGGGGAAAACCAGGCCTTTTTAGAGACCTGCGTTAAGGGCTGGGACAAGGTGGCACCCTGGTTTAAAGGCTTTGATGTTAAAAAGGCCCTTGAGGTTTGTTGTCTGAACTATGATCAGGTGGAAGCACTTTGCCGGCTCATGATTACCCAAAAATGGAGTTATCACCAGGATTTGGGGATTTATATGGGCAGGCATTCCACCTTAAACTCTTATCTGCTCTATATTCTCGGAGCGGTGTGTGGCAGGTTCCAGACCCCCGGGGGAAATTATATTCCCGGCATGGTTATGCCCATGGGATTTCATGCGGATGAACGAAGTTCCAAGGTATGGAAAACCCTGGTCACCCGGATGCCCCCGGCAGCTGCAGGGGCATTCCCCCCGGCTGTCATGCCCGAAGAGATCATGTCTGATCATCCCCGGCGGCTTCGGGCGGTCTATGTTTCTGCCTGCAATCCCTTGCGGGCCTACCCTGACACCTCTGCCTATGAAAAGGCCTTTGCCCGCCTGGATCTTCTGGTGGTCAATGATATTGTGATGAGTGAAACCGCCCGTTTGGCGCATTATGTCCTGCCATGCAGATCCTTTTACGAATCCTGGGATACCACTTTTTTCCCCTGGACCTATCCTGAAATATACCTGCAGTTAAGATCCCCTGTGGTCCCGGTGCCCGGACAATGCCTGGAGGCCTTCCAGATTCATACCGGCCGTGCCCATGCTCTGGGCCTTTTGCCTAAAATTCTCCCGTCCCTGATCAAGGCTGCAAAAAAAGACCGCACGGCCTTTGCAGGAGCGCTCATGACCTGGGCGGCCAAAGAGCCCAGGGCATTGAAAACCATGCCCTTTATCCTTGCCAAAACCCTGGGCAAAGAATGGGACAGCGCAGCCAAGGCAGGGCTATGGGGCATGCTCATGACAGCGCCTGAACAATTTAAAGCCCATGGGGCAAGGGCCGGGTTTGAACCGGACATTTTCCAGGGGGACCAGATTTTTGAAGCCCTGGTCAATTCTCCCCAGGGCCTATGGGTGGGCAGGGCAGATACAGACAACCCCATGGGCCAGATCAAGACCCCGTCGGGAAAACTTGAGATTTATATCCCTGAACTGGCAGACCAGGCAAGGGATCTCAACCCGGAAGACGAAGCCGTGGATCTTAAAATGCCCAAGGAATTTCCCCTGGTTCTCAATGCCGGCCGTCATTCAAAATATACCATGAACACCCTGATGCGAAATCCTGAATGGAATAAGGGCAAAAGAGACTGCACCATTGCGGTCAGCGTTGAGGATGCCGAGGCCCTTGGCCTTGAGGACGGATGTGATGCCAGAATCACTACGGCAGCCGGCAGTGAACAAGGCCAGATCCAGGTCACAGACCAGGTGGCCAGGGGCATGGTCCTGATTCCCCACGGGTTCGGCCTTAACTACCAGGGAAAGGTTCACGGGATCAATGTGAACCGTCTGACCTTAAATACCCACAGGGACCCCATTGGCACCCCCATTCACCGGTTTGTCCCCTGCCGGGTGGACCCCCTGGAATAATTGTCAGGCCTCGTGTAAATAACAGATTTTTCGATGAACACATTTGCCCGGGGATGATTTTTAAATTTTATCTACAAGGAAATCCATGAACAAGATTAATCCGGAGTATGTCCTGGCCTTGAAAAAAATGGTGAATACCAGCCCCTATCCCCATCACATGAAGATGTCACTTGCACAGATAGATATTGATGAGGCTGTCATTGCCATGGAACTTGACCGCTGTCATCTTCAGCCCTACGGCATTGTCCACGGCGGTGTGATCGCCACCCTCATTGATACGGCCACCTTTTGGGCGGGATTCATGCGCCTGCCCCAGGATGCAGGCCTTGTGAATGTGGATTTAAAACTTAACTATCTTAAATCCGTTGTTTCAGGGCGGCTGAGGGCCGAGGGAAGCTGCATGCGTCCGGGCAAAACCATTTCCTATGCCCAGGCCCGGGTGATAGACGAGAAGGGCGAGCTTATCGCCCACGGCAGTTCGTCCCTGATGACCCTGGAGAAAAAGGGAATCGCCATGGCCGTGCCTAAATTCCTTTGATTTTGTTGGGTGTTGTTCTGTATCTTCGTTGCCCCCCCCGGTCCGGTTGAACAGGGGCTTGCCAAGGATGTTCAAAGATTTTGTATTGATAATAGTTGTGTTCTGGCATATACAAATAAGACCGGTTCTTAAAATGCATCCACCCAAACTTTTGTAAAGGAAAAAAGAAAATGAAAAAAATTTGGCCTTTTATGATCCTGTTAATGTTTGCCGCGTCTGCCGCTGCCGCAGAAAATCCCTGGGACAGAAAACTTCCCTTTAAATCCGCCACAGTCAAATACAAGGTGGCCGGAAGCATGAAAGGAGAAAAAACCCTTTATGTCAAGGATTACGGCAGGACAAGTGCTGAATATTCCACTGTGACCATGAAGGTGTTCGGCATGAGTCAGGACCAAAAAGAGATCATTATCACCACCCCGGACTGGGTCTATTCTGCCGATCTCATTGAAAAAACCGGCACCAAACAGACCAATATGAACAAATTCATGAAAGAAGAGTATAATAAACTTTCTTCAAGCGATCAGAAAAAACTGGTTAAAAATTCAGAAGCAATGGGGATTTCAACCATTGAAGACCTGAACGGAACTGTAGAAAAAAATGCTGTTAATATCCTGGGATATGACTGCGATAAAGTCACGGTCATGGGCACCACCGCCTATAATATCAGCGGGAGCGCACTGCCCTTGAAAATCCAGGGAGATACCATGGGCATCAAGATTTTCCAGGAGGCAGTCAACCTGTCCACGGGCAGTGTTTTATCGTCCAAGTTCAACCTGCCTCCGGGAATTGAGTTTGAGTATGATCCTGTGGCAGACCAGATGATGAAAGAGCAGGCACAAGAGATGGTCAAAAATCTTGTGGAGGGTAAATCTCCCATGGCCGGGGCTGTCCCGCCGGCCCAGACAGAAAGCTATGCCCAGCCGTCAACACCGTCTCAGCCCTCAAATGATTACGGGGTTGGCCAGGATGCAAAAGATGTGGGACAGGCTGCCAGGCAGGAAACAAAAGATGCCACCATTGACGAGGTCAAACAGGGTGTCAGAAGTGTTTTCAAAAGTTTGTTTGATTAGCCCTCACCCCTTAATTCGGCCATAAAAAAAATCCCGGGGCAGTATTTCAGCCCGGGATTTTTTTTGTCTTTAATACACCCAGCCGTTTTTGACGATTCGGTATTACAGATTTTTCACACCCGGGTGGTTGGTGCTGAGAATGGTGCAGGTCTCGGATACCTGATCAAATACAATAGTAGCACTGCCGGATTCAAGCTGGGCAAGAACCCTTTTGATCTTTGTCTGAACAGGGACCTCTATCTCCCCGTAATCTGTTCCGTCACGGGTGACAAATTCTTCAACCAGGGCCCAAAGAGCGTCTTTGCTCAATTGCTCAAAGGGGATTTTAAGGCCCGCTTCTTTTGGGGCAAAGGGTGGATTTCCCATATTTAATTGGGGATATTATTCATCCTGTCTTTGAGTTTGCCCGTACATTTAAAGGTGACCACCCGCCGTTTGTCAAGCAGCATTGAATTTCCCGTGGCCGGATTTCTGCCTTTTCGGGGGGCTTTTTCAATCACCTGGAATTTTCCAAACCCGGAAATCATGATGTCTTCCCCTGATGCCAGGCTGGATTTGATGATTTCAATGAGGGTTTCGATGGTCTCTTTGGCTTGTGCCGGTTTTTCATTGAATTTGTCTGAAATCTTTTCGATGAGTGTGGTTTTGGTACAGGTCAAAATGGGTGCCTTTTATTTGGGTTTTGTTATGGACCGTCTGGATTATCTTAATGGGTTTTTTCAAAGAGTCAAGCAAATAGATAAATATTTGTTAACCATTTGAATTGGCAGCTTTTTTTCTGCTCTGCCCATGTGCCGGAACCGTCCTTTTGTCATTTGGTTTTCACACATTCGTGGAAGGGGAAAACCCGTGTCAGTCAAGTTTTTATTTGCAAGGTTCAGGATCATCCAATCGTTGTCCTGGCCCCTGAACCCTTTCTGCCATTAAAGCAATAAGGCCGGCCATGATCTTTTTCTGCCCTGATGTTTTGCTGCACCATCCGAGTTTATCTCCATATCTTTTATGGTCTCACACTTAAATTGCAATTCAGGGGGGATCAAGAAAACCTGAAATTAGGGCTGATCCTTGCGAAAATTTAACCGCTTTGACTGCAACCCGGCTGTCTTGGTCCTTAAGACCCGTGGCTTTCCGTCCCTGCCTCACAACAGGTTTGGCTTTAACTTGGGTGATATCTTATTGAATTTTACGGCATTGTCAATGAAATCTTTGGTCTTTTTTACGTCCTTTGTTTCCATGGGCATACCTGGGGGGATGGCTAGTAATCCGGGGGAGAACCCTTTTCTTTCATCTTTTTGTACCAATCTTCCTTTCCATACAGCTTGTCCGAACAATCAGGGCAGAGGCTGTGGCTGAATGAGGCTTCGGAGTGTTTTTGAATATAGGATTCTAAAATGTTCCAATATCCCTCATCATCCCGAATTTTTTTACAATGTGAGCAGATTGGAACAATTCCCCTCAGGGTTTTTATCTCTGCCAAGGCGTTTTGTAATTCATCAATCAGCTTTTCCCGTTCTTTTTCTATTTTTTTACGTTCCCTAATGTCGGTTAAGACCATTCGAAAACCAATGATCTTATCTGCCTTGTAAATTGCAGAGGCGTTGAAAAATACCCAGCAGGTTTGCCCGTCTTTGGTTATCATTCGATACTCTGTCGGTGGGAGTGTCTTCTGGGTTGACCTTTGTGCAACTCTGTTCAAGGCTCTTTCTTTGTCCTCAGGATGAATGAAGTCCAGACCATTTAGGCCTTTTTTATAATCCTCATCATTATAATGGAACAATTTTAACCCTTGCTGATTCACATAGGTGACGTTGAAATTAACATCTATTTCTACAATGGCTCCGGGCAGAAGATCGGCCATCTCCCGGAACCGTTCTTCACTTTGTCTCAGGGCTTTTTCCATTTGCTTGCGGTCGGTGATATCCAATATTGTTCCGATCAAGCCGAGAACCTTGTCTTGGTTGTCCGTGTAAACAGACTTGTCAAAAATCACATCCCGCACTTTATTTTTGGCATTTTTTACCTTTGATTCATAGTGTTGGACGCCTCCGGACTCAAAGAGTTTTGTATCCTTGGCATGGTAAATCTGGGCAAGCTCTTTTGGATTGATGTCAAATACGCTTTTTCCGATCAATTGATCCTTGGGTTTCCCAAAAAAAGTTTCATAGGCATCATTGAACCCCTGGTAGATACCAGCACGGTCTTTATAAAAAACAGGGACAGGAATTGCACTGAGCAGCGAGCTTAAAAATTTTTCTTTTTCAGCAATGGCCTTTTCCACAGCCTTGCGCCTGACCACCTCATTGTGCTGGATAAATAACAAGGAGAAAATGATAAACCCGACAGCCATTGCTGACAGACGATAATAATTCACCCGGGGAGATTTGATCTGCCACCCGTTCACCGGGGTTGCGGCCATCTGCCAGTGACCTCCGGGCAGGGTGACCTCCATTGATACGGGATTGTCCTTAAAGATAGATTCAGAACCGTAAAAAAACTCACCCTGACTGCCCAGGCCATCCTTGCCCCGGATTGATATTGCCAGCTGGGAGTCTTTTTTTTCCAATCCAGCTGCTTCAAGCAGGCTTGGCAGGTTAATGACAACGGATAATAAGCCAAAGTACTCTCCTGATACATCATCTGACCCTGACTCTTTTTTGCCGGTAAATATCGGGGTACGGCCGATAATGGCCAATCCGCCCTGGACAAGATTCAAGGGACCTGCCACAACCGTTTTGTCGCTCTTGATGACCCGCTGGACCGCCGGCCATTGGCGGGTCAGTTTTTTATAATCCAGCCCAATGGCTTTTTCGTTTCCCTTTTTAGGGTAGACATAGGTTAATACGGTCCCTTTGGCCAGCCCGATGTTTTTTATGTGTTTTGATGCCTTCATAAAGTTCCGGGCGATTTTACGGAATCTGTCTTCTGTGATGTCTGTGTTTGTTTCAACATCCACAATGATGCTCCGGGCCGATAACAACTCAATATTCAGCTCGCCTTCCAGCCGTGCGCGAATCGTACTGAGCTGTTTAACAACTAATTGACGCTGGTTTTCAACAAACCGTTTATTCTCGGTCCATTCAACCACCAAAATTGCTGCTATGATTAATAGGGCCAGGAGAAGCACCCAGGCCGCAAAGGCATATCGTTCCTTGGCGCTTTGATAGGTTTGAGTCAATTTAACTTTTCTCCATTCGCCTTAAGCACAATTCAAATTGTATCTGTGAAATTTTAAAATAGAATATACTAAAATGCCTTATATTTCAAAACCAATTAATTTCCATATCAAACCGCATTGAATATTGCCCCTTGTCAGCGCCCAACTTTGCCCCCCCCTTAACAAAAAACATGGTTGAGCCTTAAAAGGCAAGGCATCTATTAATAAAGAACTTTTTGATCAAACCGCTACGTGTCTAACAAATTATAGATGGGGTCAATTTCATGCTGATTGGTGTCAAACTTGGGCGCTGTTTGACACCTCGAACCAAGATTGTGGTGGCTGGCCTTGCACAAACCCCATGAGAGGTTGAGAAAAGTGGTTCATCCGATTAATGCGTACCTTTTATTGTGAAGGTCCAAAAGTTTCAACCTGAAAAACTCCGAATCCCTGTATCCATAAGCTTTCCGTTTCATGGTTTTTATCTTGTTATTTGTCCCTTCTAAAGGACCTGTAGATATCCTGTAATCATAGTATGAAAGGATTCTTTGCCTGTGCACAGCCAAGGTCTTGGCAAATTTCATCAACATTGGAATTTTGGAAATATTGGCCAGATTGATCCAATTGCTGACTATCTTTTCAGCTGTTTCTTTTTTCTTTTGATTCCATATTTGCCTGAGTTCCTCTTTCATGTAGTAGACTACCAATAGCGGCTGATTTATTTTCAATGCTTCTTCTAACCGTTGGGCCTCCTTCTTGTCATCACTGAGGTTTTCGGGATTTTTTAACAAAAGCCACCGGACTCCCTTCAGAAGTTTTTGTTGCCCGGTATTGGCAAGAAGGTTGTAGAGCTTTCGCCTGAAATCCGACAGTTTCTCATTGAACAATTTAACAACATGAAATCTGTCAAAGACAATTGCTGAACCAGAAAGATTTTCAATAACAGCACTCAAGTATGCCGGGGACATATCGATGCTGACGGCTTTGATTTTTGCTTTCGATATTTTCACTTTTGTCCAAAAAGATTTCAAAGCTTCACCACCTTTTCCTTCTCCCACGTGCAGAATTCTACCGGATTCCAGATCCATCACGATGGTCAAGTATTTATGCCCTTTCCCTATGGAAATTTCATCTATGGCAATCTGCCGGACTTTCTCAAGGGGGATATTTCGATAACGCCTCAGCAGGTCTTCTTTCTGGATCTGCTTTATCGTATCCCAGCTGATCCTTAAATGGATGGCAATATCTTTGATTGTCATGAACTGAGACAACTCCAAGACATACCGTTCAAAAGCCCGGGTATAGCTTTTCCCCTCCTGGGCAAAGGATAGTTTGATTTGCCGGACAAATTGACAGAACGAACACCAAATTCTCTGGATAGCCGTCCTGAGAATCACGGGTTTTGAACCTACCGGTATTGTTCTGAGATCTCTTGTCACAATCCCTTTCCTGGTGACGGACCTGGAATTACATTCCGGGCATTTTACCGCCTCCGGTTTTGGTATGAGTTCAAAAGTGATTATTCCACCGATGAAACGCGTTGTTTTATAAAAGTAGTCACGAAGGCCAAAGGCATGGTATATGAAGCTTGTGGACATTAATTCATTCTCCGATTTTGTGCGAATAACACAAAAAAATTAGAACATGATCATGTTCACACCATCATTTCAAGCATAAAAATCCTTACTGTGTTATTGCCTTCCCAGTGATGTTTCTCAGTCCAGGTACGCGATTTTCTGATGAACCAGAAAAGTTGAGTTTGAAACCCATCAAATTTGGCGCTGAGACTGCAAACCCCATGAGAACCTGACAAAACTATACTTTGGAGAACATAATGAAGCTTACCTGGGAAGAATTTCTAAAACGGGAATACTGAGGGGCAAAGATCCGGGCCGGGACGCCCTGCAAACGCAAAGATTTGTACGAAAATGGCCGCTGCCGACTTCATGGCGGCCCAAGTACCGGACCGAAAACAAAGGCTGGGAAAAAGCGGTCTGCGTTGAATGGATTTAGGAAACGGATCTCATGATAGGTTACGATTTATTACGGTTTGAGATAATTTTAATCTATCAGCACCTATCATGTCAGATTACTATATTCCTTGAAATTTTAGAAAGTTAGCTGTTTACAAACCTTTTTCATGGTGGTATTTCGGAAATATCTTTTTATTTTCTCTGGAGGTTGTCATGAGAATAGATATCAAAAGCGTCTTTTTATTCTTAGGCATCATTATTCTGTGTGGAATGGCCATCAACGGGTATGCAGGCGATCATTTTGGAGAATATGCAAGCGATATGGCCCAGGGGCAGTATTCAGATGCGGTTGGTTGGGAAAAGGTCGCTGGGTATGTTTTGATATTCTTCTTTTTTCTTTATACAGCGCGGAAAGTATTTGAAGATTTTTTCAAAAAATGAACCTCTTGACACCTTCCTCAATTTTTGGGAAATTTTAATCCTCTTAAGCTATGATGGAGAATCAGACCGTTACTCTGGTATTTTTATTTGTATTAGTAAGTCCGAATATAATTTTGGGTAGGGTGGGCATTAATAGTATCCTTCAAAGGCCTACTGGCAACTTTTTAGATACTCCCCTCTGATGGTCTTAAATTCTACATCAGCTTTTGTGACTCGGTACCTGTTTCTTGCGATTACTTTAAATGGGGATGTTTGACCAGGTGCTAAATTTTTATAAGTGAGCATTGCACTTTCTGATTGTAGATATTTACCATTCACTCCAAAGAAAGTGACAACAGCCACAACATTATTTAATGTTTTACCGGAAATATTTTTAACCAATCCTTCACAAAAATCATATTTGCTTTCTGAACGGACACGGGCTTGCTGTAAGTTTAATAAGCATCCATCGAAAGATCGTATTCTATCAGCAACAGCCTTTCTCTTTTTTGAGGCTTGATATTCATTGTAATCTATTTTTTGAGGTTGTGATTTTATTGGCATAGGCTTAGGCTGCTTCTTAGGCATAATTTCATGGGCGTGGTAGGTGATGTTTCTGAAATATGCCTTGCCATCTACTATATTCACCGACCATATAAAGTTTTTTAATCCCTGGCTCAGTTTGCGTGGTATGGCAAATGGAGGTAAAAACAAATATTAACAGAGAAATTATAAGAGCGGCTTTTTTCACGACAGCCTCCAAAAAAATAAAAGATATAACTGGCATACCACCCGGGGAGGGTTTTTGTAAATGGCGATTCGAATGAATTTAACCATTCAACGCTTTGCCCTACTTATTGATATTTTGGAAATTGGTCTTTAGGTTTTTCTTTTCCAAGACGGTGAAATACATATAAAGCGATTGGGAAATTGATAATATTTACAAAAAAAGATCCACGTCCCCAAAGAGTGCCACTGATATGATAGATAAAATAATATGTCCACAAAACCAAATAGACAGGGTTAATATAAACCGTTTCATTATACCTCTTATTCAAGTTTTGATAATTCGTTTTTTGCCACCATTAAATACGAGCGACACAATCTGTAATATTCAATTTCATCTCTAATAAACTGAATATTGAACTCAATATCTTCTTTGTATGTCTCAAGGAAATCTATTCTTGCCTGTTTTGGATCTTCTCCTATAGACTTGGCAAACAATATCGCCTGCCTCATTTCAATGTCTTTTGTCATCCTAAGTTTTTCTAATTCTAACTTTATTTCCTTGATGCTTGCTGATATTTCGGAAGTTATTATTTCATAATCATTGATAACCGCTTTCCAGTATTTTTTAGGAGAAATTTTCCGTTTTATTTTGTCTGTGATGCTTTCAGATTTATAAAAATTTGCTGTGGCATCTGATAGATCTTGTTGGCCGGTAGCGTATAAGGGGACATATAATAAAAACAAAAACAGAATGATCAGTTTTTTCATGATAGCCTATAGAAACAAGATTTTAAGATATCCCGGCATACCACCCGGGGAGTGGTTTTGTAAATTGAAAAAGTTCTTAAATTTCTTAAAGAAAATTAATTTAAAAGAATGGGACTAAGTTCCGTTAAAGGTGAGAATCCTCACTTTTAAACAGGATCTGAACCCCATTTAAATGTCCTGACAGGGGACAATCCAGGTACAGGCTATTGCGAGATTTTCTCATACTTTAAGGAGGATTCTTACTGGTAGGATTAATTACCCTGGGGTGGGTAATTGGACACCTGGGATTTATCCTGCCCACAGCCCGGATTGCAAGAAGAAACTTTATCCGGCCCCGTACCAAAAACAGGACACCCCTCCCCTCCAACTCCATCACAATAAAGCCGCCTGTATACAGGTGCAAAGGCCCCAAAACATTATCCTGGCCATACCGCTTATTCCCCGGGTGGGCGCACCACTGCAAAGCGACAACCGAATCATTCAAAGGGTCGTGGCCGTTTTGTTTCAAAGAACTGATGTATATTCTGCGGAATTCACAGTCCATGGTTCAACAAAGCACTGACGAAGGGTGGTGTCAATCAGGGAAACCCTTAGAAAAGATCATTTTTATCGACGGTGAATAGGGATACTCATAGTTCCAATTGACCGATATAGAGAGAAAAAGCCTGTCCATCAGGTAGGTGGTTAAAAAGCCATGGTGATTTTAGCCCTCCCCTTCCTCCCCGGATCTTAATTTTTGCATACCAAGTTTTATACGCGATTAAAAAGGATCTTTGAACATGAAATTGGCTAATAGAATCTTCAAAGTGGTGGAAAAATGGTGGAAATTTGAGATGGAAACAAAAAAGGCCTTCAAGTGAAAACACTTCAAAGCCTCTTTGTTGAAGTGGCTGGCTGATAAGGATTCGAACCTTAATTGACGGAGTCAGAGTCCGTAGTCCTGCCATTGGACGATCAGCCAGCAGAATCAACGTCAGGGTTTATACACTAAAGGGGTTGGAAAAGTCAAGAATTATATTGATTGAAAATTTGGCAAGTGTCAGGGTAATATGGTAGAAGGCAGTAAACCCATTAACCAGGAGGTGAACATGGCTGTTACGGTTTTGATCAGGCGCAGGGTCACGGCAGGCAAAGGAGAACTTCTGGAAAAGCTGTATCAGGAACTTGTGGCCCTGGCAGTTACCCAGAAGGGGTATCTGGGGGCGGAAACCATGAAACGTGCGGATCAGCCGGATGAATATCTGATCATTTCCAAGTGGGAGTGTGTGGAAGACTGGTCCAGGTGGCTGATCAGTGATACGCGCAGGGCGTATCAGGAACAAATTGATGCCCTGACCGGAGCAAAGACAAAGTTTGAAATTTATGAGCACTATCAAGGGGGCATTGGCCCTTGATTTTGGAAAAGATGTTGTTCTTGGAAAAAAGTTTGAACGCCTTAAGTCTCGGCTGCAGGGGTACCAGCGAATGGTCCTGGCATTTTCAGGCGGGGCAGATTCCGCCTTTGTCCTTGCTGCGGCAAAAGCCGCAGGCACAGAGGTACTGGCCATTACCCTGGTCTCCTCATTTTTTACCCAAAAAGAAAAGCAAGGGGCCAAAGACCTGGCACAGGACATGGGGGCAGATCATCTTTGTCTGGATACGGATATCCTGGAAAATGAGGATGTTCAAAAAAATACCGGGCAGCGGTGTTATTTTTGTAAGCGTCACGGGTTTTCAATGATAGAGAAAATTGCCGGAAAAAAAGGGATTCACCACCTGGTTCACGGGATTAATACGGATGATCTGGGCGAAGATAGACCCGGGATTCGTGCTGCCCGGGAGCTTGGATTTAAAGCCCCCCTGGTCGAGGAAAGCTTTTCAAAGCAGGAGATCCGGGCCTGTTCTAAGGTTCTGGGGCTTGTGACCTGGGATTTGCCGTCCCAGTCCTGCCTTGCCACGCGGATTCCCACAGGGGAGCCCATTGTCCCTGCAACACTGAAAATGGTGGAAGCGGCCGAATCTTTGCTTGAAGAACTTGGGTTCAAACAGTTCCGGGTGAGGTGTCATCATAATTGTCTTGCCAGGATCCAGGCAGATCCCAAGGATTTTTCCAGACTTGTGAGCCCCCATATTCGAGAACAGGTGGTAAAGGGGTTGACCCGTCTGGGGTTTTGTTTTGTCTCCCTGGATCTTGGGGGAATCAGTCAAAGAAGATAATCATTTTTGAACAAATAAAGGGTATTTAATGAAATATTCACAGGCAAAATTGGGCCGGGTTTTTGTGATCCGCCTGGAAGACGGGGATATTGTCCATGAAACCATTGAGCAGTTTGCACGGGACCAGGGGATTAGGGCGGCCTCGTTGATTGTCCTGGGCGGGGCTGACAAGGGCAGCACCCTGGTCACGGGGCCTGAAAACGGCAGGGCAGATCTTATTGTGCCCAAAACAAGGGATCTTGACAATGTGCATGAAGCCGCTGGTGTGGGCACCTTGTTTCCCAATGAAAAAGGAGAACCCGTGCTTCACATGCACATGGCCTGCGGCAGAGGTTTTTCAACCCTGACCGGCTGCATCCGGGGCGGGGTAAAGGTCTGGCAGGTCATGGAGGTGATTGTCCAGGAGCTTGAAGATTCCACAGGGGTGAGGCAATTGGACAAGGTGACCGGATTTGAACTGCTGATTCCCTGAGCCGGGCAAGGGGGGGTAAAATCAAAAAGCCTTCTGAATAAGTCCAGAAGGCTTTTTTTGGGTTCAGTCCGGCCATCCCTTACTATAAAGGGGCCGGTTTTACTGCAGGGCTGATTTACCGGGCCTGGATTTCAAGGCCGTTGAAAAAATAGCTGATTTCAAAGGCAGCAGTTTCAGGTGCATCAGATCCGTGGACCACATTTTTTTCAATGTCTGTGGCATAATCTTTACGGATGGTGCCTTCTTCTGCTTCTTTAAAGTTGGTAGCGCCCATGAGTTTTCTGTTTCTGGCAATCACATCTTCACCTTCAAGCACCATGACCACGATGGGGCCTGAGGTCATGAAATCAGTGAGGCTGTCGAAAAAGGGGCGTTCCTTGTGAACCGCATAAAATCCCTGGGCCTGGGGTTTGCTCAACTGGATCATTTTAATGGCCGCAATTTTGATGTTGTTGGATTCAAAGTGTTTGATCACTTCACCGATGATGTTTTTTTCAACCCCATCGGGTTTAATAATGGATAAGGTTCTTTCCACGTTTGGTTTCCTTTTGTTTTGGTTAAGGTTGTTAAATAAAACGGGGTTGAAAAATACCATAACAACGTATTATAAGTCAAATCCTATGACAGGCGTGTCAGATCCGAACAATGAAAGAAAAATCAGCCAGGGTATTTTAATCTAAAATATGGTGCAGGACAGCCGGACCGGACAAACGGGGAAGAGACTATGGATAATCAGGTGTTTAAGATCGGGGTAACCGGATCTGCAGGATCGGGAAAAAGCCTGGCCCGCAAGGGGTTTGAAAAATTGGGCCTGAAAACCCTGGATTGCGACCAGATTGCAAGGCAGGTGGTGGAACCGGAAATAAAGGCCTATAAAAAGGTGGTTGCCTTGTTCGGCACTGATGTGGTGGCCGGGGATTTGAGCCTGGACCGGGCACGGCTGCGAAACATAATGGTGAACAGGCCCGGGATGCGCAAGCAGCTGGAAAGCATTGTTCATCCGGCCATTGTCCTGGAAATGGCAGTTCAGATGGAAGCCATGGCCCGGTCGGGCCAGAGGGTCTGCGTGGTTGAGGTGCCCCTGCTGTTCGAACTTGGGATGGAAGATTTTTTTGATTTGACCCTGGTGGTGGCTGCTGATGATGATCAACTGGTGAAACGGATTTCGGCCCGGGATGATGTGGATCCGGACAATGCCAAAAAAATGCTGGCCCTTCAAATGGACCAGGAAGAAAAAATGAAACGGGCAGACCATGTGATCTTCAATCATGGGGATAAAGAGGCGGTTTTCAGGGCTGTAGCAGTATTATACGAAAAAGAGGTAAAAGAGCGCTTGACAAAAAATTCATAATGCTTTATTTAGCATTGTGTACTAAAGTGCTTCAAAATCCATTACTTTTTTTCCCGCAGGCCGTTTTGGCTTCCAGACTATCAAAAAAGGTATCCTATATCTTTAACAATCTTTGACTTTAAATATATAACCGATGAAGAAAATCCAGGAGATTGAATGAATCTTGTAGAACTCAATAAGATGAAAATCAGTGAGCTGACCAAACTTGCCAAAAAATACAATATTCAGGGGATCGGCGGTCTGAAAAAACAAGAGCTGATTTTTGCCCTGCTCCAGGCAAATATTGAGGAAAGCGGTCAGATTTACGGGGAAGGAACCCTTGAGATTCTTCCGGACGGTTTCGGATTTTTAAGGGCGCCCGGGTATAATTACCTGCCGGGGCCTGATGATATCTATGTCTCTCCCTCCCAGATTCGTCGGTTTAACCTGAGAACCGGGGATACCATTTCCGGCCAGGTCCGTCAGCCCAAGGATTCCGAGCGGTATTTTGCCCTGCTCAAGGTGGAGGCGGTGAATTTTCTCAATCCTGAAATGGCGGCTGAAACCATTCTTTTTGATAATCTCATGCCTTTGTATCCGGATCGGAAGATGAATCTTGAGTGTGAACCGGATAATTATTCCACACGGGTGATTGACCTGATGTGCCCCATCGGGTTTGGCCAGCGCGGGCTTATTGTCTCGCCTCCCAAGGCTGGTAAGACCATGCTGCTGCAGAATATCGCCAACTCCATGATCAAGGCCCATAAAAATATCGTTCCCATGATCGTTCTCATTGATGAGCGGCCCGAGGAAGTCACGGATATGGCAAGGTCCGTGGATGCGGAAGTGATCTCTTCCACCTTTGACGAACCGTCGGAACGCCATGTCCAGGTGGCGGAAATGGTCATTGAAAAGGCCAAGAGAATTGTGGAACAGGGCCATGATGTGGTTATTTTATTAGATTCCATTACCCGCCTTGCAAGGGCGTATAACTCGGTGATGCCGCCTTCGGGCAAGATTTTGTCCGGTGGTGTGGACTCCAATGCCCTGGACCGGCCCAAGCGGTTTTTCGGGGCAGCCCGTAATATTGAGGAAGGGGGCAGTCTGACCATTATTGCCACGGCTCTGGTGGATACGGGATCCAGAATGGACGAGGTTATCTTTGAAGAGTTCAAGGGTACGGGTAATATGGAGCTGGTTCTGGACAGAAAGCTTTCGGACAAAAGAGTTTTTCCGGCCATTGACATGAACAAGTCCGGAACCCGAAAGGAAGAACTGCTCTTGGAACCCAGCGTTTTGAACCGGGTCTGGATCTTGAGAAAATTGCTGTCCAGTTTAAATTCTGTGGACAGTATGCAGTTTTTACTTGAAAAAATGCAAGGAACAAAGGATAATAAAGAGTTTCTTGAATTGATGAATTCATAAGAAGAGAAACAACAGGCAATATGTAAATTAAATGATTTAAAGGCCTTTTATAACGAAGGTCTGACAAGGAGTTGTGTGTAACATGAAAAAAGACATCCATCCGAACTACACAAAGACAACCGCATCCTGTGCATGCGGTGCAACCTTTGACGTGGGATCTACCAAGGAAAACATCAAGGTTGAAATCTGTTCCCAGTGCCACCCTTTCTTCACCGGGAAACAAAAACTGGTTGACTCTGCAGGCAGAATCGACAGGTTTAAGAAAAAATACGCAGGGTTTGACGCAAGCAAGCTGGTTTAGTCAGACAGCATTCAGTCACTAAAAGGGGGTCTTGAACAAGGACCCCTTTTTGAATTTTTACGCCAGGGTATTTGTATCATGATTGGAAAATTAAAAGGCATTGAAGAACGGTATATTAAACTGGAGCAGTTGCTCAGCGATCCTGCCGTTATCAGTGATCAGAAAAAATACCAGGATTATCTTAAAGAGCATGGTGAGCTCAACAAGATCGTGCCTGTGTTCCGGGAGTACGAAGGGGTTCAAGAAGAACTGGAAGAGGCCAGAGAGCTTCTCAGGGATGAGGACCTGGATATCCGGGCCATGGCCAAAGAAGAGATTCCGGCCCTTGAGACCCGTCTTGAGTCCTTGAATTCAGATTTGAACCTTTTGCTCATGCCCAAGGATCCCAGGGACGGGAAAAATGTAATCCTGGAGATCAGGGCCGGTACCGGCGGAGAAGAGGCCGGTATCTTTGCAGGGGATCTTTTCCGCATGTATTCGAGATTTGCCGAAAGCCGGAACTGGCATATTGAGATCATTGAAAAAAATGACTCTGCTGCCGGCGGGTTCAAGGAAGTGGTCTCCATGATCCGGGGAAAGGGCGCGTTTTCAGAGTTTAAATATGAGAGCGGCACCCACAGGGTGCAGCGGGTGCCTGAAACCGAGACCCAGGGACGGGTGCATACCTCGGCTGTGACCGTGGCGGTTTTGCCCGAAGCCGAGGATGTGGACATAGACATCAATCCTGCGGACCTTAAAATTGACGTGTTCAGATCGTCCGGTCCCGGCGGCCAGTCGGTCAACACCACGGATTCTGCCGTCCGGATCACCCATGTTCCCACAGGGGTGACCGCCACCTGTCAGGATGAGAAATCCCAGCACAAAAACAAGGCCAAGGCCATGAACGTCCTCAAGTCAAGAATCCTGGATGCCAAAATTCAGGAAGAAGAGGCAAAACGGGCCGCTGACCGTAAAGGCCAGGTGGGTACCGGAGACCGTTCAGGCCGCATCCGGACCTATAATTTTCCCCAGGGCAGGATGACCGATCACCGCATCGGGCTGACCTTGTACAAGCTGGACCATATCATGGAAGGGGATATCCAGGAAATCATAGACCAGCTCAGGACCTACAACCAGGCCCAATCCCTCAAAGAGATGGGTTGAAGCCCGGGAAATGACCTCTTTTGGCTGACTGGACCATTAAAACCCTGCTTGCCTGGACCGAAGGGTATTTTTCAGATCATGGGATTGACAGTCCCCGGCTGACCGGTGAAATCCTTTTGGCCTCAACCCTGGGCGTTCGGCGTCTGGATCTCTATCTTCAGCATGACAGGCCCCTGGAAAAACAGGAACTGGCCGGGTTTAAGGCCGGCATCAAACGGCGGGTGACCCATGAACCTGTGGCCTATATCACCGGTGAAAAAGGGTTTTTTGAAGATGTTTTTACGGTGGGCCAGGGCGTGCTCATTCCACGGCCGGACACTGAGGTGCTGGTGGAAACGGCCATGGATATTCTGGTTCGTTTCAAGGAGTCCGGCAAAACGGCCCGGGTCATTGAGCTGGGTGCAGGATCCGGAGCTGTGATCGTCTCCCTGGCCAAGGCCTGTCCTGAACATTGTTTTTTTGCATCTGATCTTTCAAAAATCGCCCTGGCAACGGCCATGGAAAATGCTGCGGCCATTGCCCAAACCCCCATCGCATTTTTCAGGGGATCATGGATGGATGCCGTCCGTGAAGATGCCGGGTTTGATCTGATTTTGTCCAATCCACCCTATATTCCCGGAGCAGATATTGATCTTCTGGCGCCTGAAATTAAAGATCATGAACCACGCCTTGCCCTGGACGGAGGTCCTGACGGTCTGGATTCCATCAGGCATATTCTTGGCCAGGCAAAAAATCGCCTGAATCCGGGTGGCCGGGTGGTCCTTGAAATGGGATTTGACCAGGCCCCTGGCGTGTCTCAGATTGCCGCCACCCATTCCTGGATCTCGGATCTTAAGTTTATCAAGGATCTTGCAGGCCATGACCGACTGGCCCTCTTTAAAAAATAAATTGATTATCCCTTTGTTATTTGATATATAAATTTGGATTTTGTTTTTGTATGCAAACAACGCACATCCATGGACCTGGAGTCCGGTGCTTTTTTAAAAAGTCGATATCCGGGAATGAAGTGGGTGGAAGAATTTAAAAACCATTTAAAATTTTGGAGAAAAAATGGCTTACATTTCAATTAGAGAATTACTGGAAGCAGGTGTTCATTTCGGACATCAGACCAAACGCTGGAACCCCAAGATGAAAAAGTATATCTTTGGCGCAAGAAATGGGATTTACATCATCGACCTTCAGCAGACCGTCAAATTGTTCAGAGACGCCCATGACTTTATTAAAAACATTGCTGCCAACGGTCAGGACGTTCTTTTTGTGGGAACCAAAAAACAGGCATCTGAAGCCATCTACGAAGAGGCCAACCGGGCTGAATCCTACTATGTTGAAAATAGATGGCTGGGCGGGATGCTCACCAATTTTCAGACCATTAAAAATAATATTTCCAGGTTTCACTTTCTCAACTCCATTGAAAACGACGGCACCCTGGAAAATTATCCCAAGAAAGAACAGGCTAAAATGCTCAAGGATAAAACCAAACTTGAGTTTGCCATCGGCGGTATTTCAAATATGAAAAAATTGCCCGGTGCCCTGTTTATCATTGATTCCAAGAATGAGACCATTGCGGTAAAAGAGGCAAAACGCCTTGGGATTCCAATCGTTGCCGTGGTGGATACCAATTGTGACCCCGATGATATTGATTATGTAATTCCGGGAAATGACGATGCCATCCGGTCCATTCGTCTTTTTACCTCCAGAGTGGCCGATGCCGTGATTGAGGGCCGCCAGATCTGGCAGGAAAAACAACGTGCGGAATCTGACAAGAACAAGGAAGCCGTTGAAAGAAAACCGGTTGAAAATCTCGGCGAACAGGTCGGCATGGAAATCGTTTCTGACGGCAGCGACGGTCCGGTTGTTGAAAAGATCAAAAGAAAAACCGCAGCACCCGAAGAAAAACAGGAAAATACTGACGCAGTCACTGAATAAAGAGAATAAGGAGCAAGATAAAAAATGGCTGAAATTTCTGCAGCAATGGTTAAAGAGCTTCGTGCCGCCACCGGCTCGGGTATTATGGACTGTAAACGGGTCCTGGCCGATGCCGACGGCGATATGGAAAAGGCAATTGACCTTTTGAGAAAAAAAGGGCTGGCCAAGGCAGCAAAACGGGCCGGACGTTCCACCAGTGAAGGGATTATCTTTCCCTATATTCACACGGGTGCCAAGTTAGGTGTCCTTGTTGAAATCAACTGCGAATCTGATTTTGTGGCAAAAACAGAGGCGTTTGAGGAGTTTGCCAAAAATATTGCCATGCATATTGCCGCGGCAAATCCTGCGGGACTCACCTCTGATGATGTGGATCCGGCAGTGATTGAAAAGGAAAGAGAAATTTACCGGGCCCAGATGCTTGAAGAGGGAAAACCGGAAAATATCATTGACAAGATTGTGGACGGCAAGGTGGAAAAATTCTACAAAGAAGTCTGCCTCATGAGCCAGCAATATGTTAAAGATCCCCAGAAAACCATTGAAGAAGTCCTGAAAGAAACAATCGGCAAGATCGGTGAAAATATTCAGATCAGAAGATTTGCACGTTTCCAGATAGGAGAATAAAGTCTTGGATAAAAAACCTGAGTTTCAACGGGTTCTAATCAAGCTGAGCGGCGAAGCCCTGATGGGTAATCAGGGCTTCGGCATCACCCCTGAGATGATTCACTATGTGGCGGCCGAAGTGGCCAAGGTCTATCAGCTCGGGGTGCAAATTACCGTTGTTGTGGGCGGTGGTAATATTTTCAGGGGAGTTGCAGGCTCTTCCGCCGGTATGGACAGAACATCGGCGGACAACATGGGTATGCTGGCCACGGTCATCAACAGCCTTGCACTTTGCGACGCCCTTGAAAAATGCGATGTGCCGACCCGGGTACAGACCGCCATTGCCATGGATAAGATTGCAGAGCCCTTTATCCGGAGAAAAGCCATCCGCCACCTTGAAAAGGGCCGGGTGGTGATTTTTGCCGCAGGTACGGGCAATCCGTATTTTACAACAGATACCGCAGCCGTCCTCCGGGCCAATGAAGTCCGGGCCCAGATTCTTTTCAAGGCAACTCAGGTGGACGGGGTATATGATAAAGATCCCATTGTTCACAATGATGCGGTTATGTTTGATGAATTGTCCTATATGCGGGTGATTGAAAAACAGCTCCATGTGATGGATATGACGGCCATTTCCCTTGCCATGGAGCATGATCTGCCCTTGCAGGTGTTTGATCTTCACAAGGCAGATAATATTTATAAAGCGGTACGTGGCGAAGCCATCGGTACAAGGATATACAATAAGTAACCTTAAGTTAACGGTTAGCGTTGAACAGGTGACTGCAGGACTTGGCTTTTTTTATTTTAAGGCCGCCATTCAGTGATCCGTTAAACCTAAACCGTTAACCTATTTTTAAGGATGTGTTGTTATGATAGATGAAGTGCTCCAAGAAACTAAAGAACGGATGGGAAAGTCTGAAAAGGCATTTGAACACGAGTTGACCAAGGTTCGTACCGGAAGAGCATCTCAGGCCATACTTGACGGCGTAAAAGTCGATTATTACGGCACACAGACCCCCCTTCCCCAGATGGCAACGGTCTCCATTCCCGAAAGCCGGCTGATTACGGTAAAGCCCTGGGATGTGAGCGTGATCAATGAGGTGGAAAAAGCTATCTTTAAGGCCAACCTGGGACTGACCCCTTCCAATGACGGCAAACTTATCCGCATTGCCATTCCTCCCCTGACCGAGGACCGCAGAAAGGAAATTGCCAAGAACGTGGCCAAAATCTGTGAGGATTTCAAGGTGGCTGTGAGAAATATCCGCAGGGATTCCAATGAGATGATCAAGGACCTCCAGAAAGAGGGGGATATCTCAGAAGACGACAGTTTTAAAGCCCAGAAACAGGTTCAGGAATTTACGGATTTATCCATTAAAAAACTGGACAAGATTTACGAGGCCAAGGAAAAAGAAATTCTTGAAGTCTGATTCCAACCAGTCCACAGATGTGAATTTGTCTCATCTGCCCGACCATGTGGCCATGATCATGGACGGCAACGGCCGGTGGGCCAAAAAAAGGCTGATGAACCGGATCAAGGGCCATGAAAAAGGGTCTGCAACGGTTCGCAATATTGTAAGGGCCTGCCGGGAACTTGGGATTGGGATGCTGACCCTGTATGCCTTTTCCACTGAAAACTGGGGCCGGCCCAAAGCCGAAGTTACGGCATTGATTATACTGCTCAAGCGCTTTTTGGTATCCGAGCGAAACGAGCTTGCCACCCAGGGGATTCGCCTGAATATTCTGGGGCAGAAGGAAAAACTGCCGCTCGACGTCCGAAAAGAGGCCGATCTGACCATGGATCTGACCCGGGACAACACCCAAATGGTTTTAAACCTGGCCCTAAGCTACGGCAGCCGGGAGGAGATCACCCGGGCGGCAAGACAGATGGCGGCCAAGGTTCTGGAGGGAAAACTCAAGCCCGAACAGATCAGCGAAAAGACCCTGTCTTCTCATCTTTACACCCAGGGTATGCCGGATCCTGATCTGATCATCAGAACCTCAGGTGAATTTCGTCTTTCCAATTTTATGATGTGGCAGGCCGCCTATTCGGAACTCTATGTCACAGATACCCTGTGGCCGGATTTTTCAGCCCGGGAGTTCCATGAAATATTAATTGATTTTCAGAAAAGGGACCGACGGTTCGGGAAGGTAAAATGCAACACCTCCAACGATGGCTCACCGCTGTAATTCTTGCTCCCCTTGTTCTCTGGATTATTCTCAAGGGGTCAATCCTGATTGTGGCCGCCCTGGTCTCAGTGGTGGCGATTTTTGCCGTACGAGAGTATCTGCGGATCATCTGCGGCACTGACGACGGCCCTGCCTCCCAGTCCATAAAAATTATTTCCTATACCACCTCCATGGTGCTGGTCATGGGTGCCTGCCTGCAATCCTGGCAGGTGATGTTCCTGATCCTTGCCCTGAACCTGATGACCTTGTCCATCTTTGTCTTGTTCAGGTTTTCCGCCATGCCCCGGGTATTTGATCTGATTGCAAGACAGGTGCTCGGCATTGTTTATATTCCGGTTTCCCTGGCCCTTCTGGTCTTTATCCGGGAACTTTCCGGCGGCACCTTCTGGATTATCTGGCTGCTCATTGTCAGCTTTGCCAATGATACGGGCGCTTTTTATACGGGAACCTATTTGGGGAAAAATAAACTGGCCCCGAAAATCAGCCCCAACAAAACCATTGAAGGATCCTTGGGCGGGCTGGTCACATCGGTTGTGGCCGGATTTATATTCTGCCTTATCTTTTTTTCAGATCTTTCTCTGGCCCTTTTTTCCATTCCCTGCGCCTTGGCCATGGCGGTTGCAGGCCAGATCGGGGATCTGTTTGAATCTGCCATGAAACGGGTCAACCAGGTCAAGGATTCCGGCCGTATCCTGCCCGGACACGGGGGCATGCTCGACCGGATTGACGGGCTGCTTCTGGCCATTCCCGTGCTCTACGTTTTTCTGGCGTTTATTCGATGAAGTCTCTGGCCATCCTTGGGGCCACAGGCTCAATCGGCAGCTCTGCCCTTAAAATTGTCCGCATGCATCCTGACCGTTTCGATGTTCAGGTGCTGACCTGCGCTAAAAATCTTGCGCTCATGGCTGAATTGATCCGTGAGTTCAAGCCTGCGATGGTGGCGGTGCTGGACCAAAACGGGGCTGATGAACTCTCACATCTTGTTGATCCCAAAGATTGCCCGGAGATTTTCTGGGGAGAACAGGGGTTTGTCCTTGCGGCTCAATGGGAAACGGCAGACATGGTGCTTTTGGCCATGGTGGGCGCGGCAGGGCTGAAACCGGCCCTTGCGGCCATTGATGCAAAAAAGCAAATCGCCCTGGCCAACAAGGAAACCCTGGTCATGGCAGGCGATCTGGTCATGGCAAGGGCCAAAGAAAAAGGGGTGGATATCCTGCCGGTGGATTCAGAACACTCTGCCATTTTTCAATGTCTTCAGGGCAATCAATCCAGGGATTTTAAACAGGTCTTTTTAACAGCTTCGGGCGGTCCTTTCAGAACCCGGCCCCATGAAACCTTTAAAGATATTATTCCGGCAGATGCCCTGAACCATCCCACCTGGGATATGGGGCAAAAGATCAGCATTGATTCTGCCACCCTGATGAACAAGGGGCTTGAGGTGATCGAGGCGGTTGCGCTTTTCGGGATCACCCATGATCAGATCACGGTGTTGGTCCATCCCCAGTCCATTGTTCATTCCATGGTCGGATTCAAGGACGGGGCTGTCATGGCTCAGATGGGGGTGCCGGATATGATGGCGGCCATTGCCTATGCCTTTTCCCAGCCCTCCCGTATGGATCTTGGCACCGGGTTTCCTGATTTTCCCGATTTAGCCAGCCTGACCTTTGAAGCACCGGATACCCGAAAATTTCCCTCCCTTGAATTTGCCTTTGAAGCCTGCAGGCAAAAAGGGACCCTGCCTGCGGTGATGAATGCTGCCAACGAGATTGCCGTTGGAGCGTTCTTGCAAAGGGAAATAGGATTTTTGGATATTTTTACACTTATTTCAGAGGTGATGGGACGCCACACCTGCATTGACAATCCTGATCTTTCAGGTATTATTGAGGCCGACTACTGGGCCAGGGAAAAGGCGCAAAATCTTGCCCGATCCCTTAAAATCAAATAGCGAGGTTGTATGGGTTACTCTGCTGTGGCATTTATCGTTGTTATCGGTGTTCTTGTCTTTTTCCACGAATTGGGGCACTTTCTGGTTGCCCGCCTCTGCGGGGTGGGAGTGGATGCGTTTTCCCTGGGGTTTGGCCCCAAAATTTTAAAACGCCGTTACGGCAGAACCGAGTATTGTATCTCAGCCATCCCTTTGGGCGGGTATGTAAAAATGGTGGGTGAAGAACCCGGCGCCGCCATTTCTCCTGAGGACAAAGCCTTGTCATTCACCCACAAAAGTCTTGGCCGCAAAGCCCTGATCGTTGCGGCCGGTCCTGCATTTAATTTTTTCCTGGCCATTTTTATCTTTTATGTTCTGTACCAGGTTTCAGGGATTTACATGGGCAAGCCTGATGTCGGGCGTGTGGTTGAAGACAGCCCGGCCATGACTGCTGGAATTCAGCCAGGGGATGTGATAAAAGAGGTGAACCACCTGCCGGTTAAGGCCTTTGAGCAGATTTCCAAGATCATTGTCCAGGGCGAGGGCAAACCTGTTAATCTTCTTGTTCAGCGGCAGGGAGAGGTGCTGGACTTTACAATTATTCCCAAGGTTCAAGAGGAAAAAAACATATTCGGCGAAACCGTGGACCGGTATGTGATCGGAATTGTGGGAACCGGAGAAACTTTTCATAAAAAACTCAACATCTTCCAGGCCATGGAAAAATCTGTTTCAGATACCTTCGGCCTGGTCAAGCTGACCATTTTGTCCGTGGTTAAAATGATCAGCGGAACCGTTTCCGCCGACAACCTGGGCGGTCCCATCATGATTGCCCAGATGGCCGGGGAACAGGCAAAGGCCGGAGTGGTTCAGTTTGTATGGTTTATTGCATTGCTTTCTGTCAACCTGGGGATCATCAACCTGTTTCCCATACCGGTTCTGGACGGCGGCCATCTGCTCTTTTTCGGCATTGAAGCCATTATGGGACGGCCGGTGGGTGAAAAGCTGCGCGAACGGTTGGTACAATTCGGTGCAGCCGTGCTTGTAACATTAATGATTTTTGTCTTTTATAACGACATAGCCAGACTATTCAATGGTGGGTAAAATGATTTCCAATATCGAGATAGCTTTAAAACAGGACCTTAGGGATGCCGAAGCCTCGGCTTTGATTAAAAAGGCGGATTCTTATTTTGGAATCCAGATTGATAATGCCAGGTGTATTCATATTGTGACCCTTGAATCCGACCTGGACGAAACCAGCCTTGACCGGGCCCGGCAGGAGATTTTTACAAATCCCGTGACCCAGGTCTCAGCGCTTAGCCCCCTGGATATAGAGTTTCACTGGTGCATCTGGGTGGGATTCCGGCCCGGGGTCAAGGATAATGCCGGTGCCACAGCCATGGAGGCGGTCAATGATGTCCTGGGCAAAACGTTTTCCGTGGATGAGGGCATTTATACCTCTAAACGCTATTGTTTGACAGGAGAGAATTTAACCCGGGCAGATGTTGAAAAAATGGCCTCCCAGATTCTTTCCAACGCCATTATCCAGCAGTTTAAGGTCTTTCATCGCGATGAATGGGATAAAAAAACCGGGGCCAATGTCAAGCCGGCCAAGGTGATTTTAAACCATGAGCCCTGTTTTGATATTGTGGACATTGATACCGACCAGATGCTGGCCCAAATTTCAGATGAGAGAAATCTGGCCTTAAACCCCAAAGATATCCCGGTGATCCGGGAATATTTTCTGGACAAACGGGTGCTGGCAGACCGAAGAGAGGTGGGGCTTTCCAAACCCACGGATCTTGAGCTTGAATATATTTCCCAGGCCAGATCGGACCATTGCAACCACAATACCTTTAACGGTATTTTTCAGTACACAGACGTCCAAACCCGCGAGACGGTTGAAGAGGTCTCCTTGTTTAAGACCTATATCCAGCAGCCCACCCTGGAACTTAAAGAGAAAAAAGACTGGGTGATCTCGGTGTTATGGGACAATGCCGGCGTGGGCACCTTTGATGGGGAAAACAACTATGTGGTCACAGGCGAAACCCATAATTCCCCCTCCAATATGGAAGCCTATGGCGGGGCCATCACAGGGATTGTCGGTGTTTACAGGGATCCCATGGGAACAGGTCTTGGATCAAAACTGTTTATGGGCTCGTTTGGATATTGTGTGGGAGACATCAATTACGACGGGCCCTTAAAACCGCCGCTTCACCCAAGACGCCTGCTGGACGGGGTGATCGAAGGTGTCAAAGACGGGGGCAATAAAAGCGGGGTGCCCACCACATTCGGCCAGACCCTGTTTGATGCAGGGTACATGGGAAAGAGCCTGGTCTTTGTCACGGCTCTCGGGATCATGCCCAAAACCGTTGCAGGCAGGCCCAGCCATGAGAAAACCACCTCTGCCGGCGAACTGATTATCATGAGCGGGGGCCGGGTGGGCAAGGACGGCATCCACGGGGTGACCGCCTCTTCGGAAAGTTACTCTGAAAATACCCCGGCAGGCCATGTCCAGATCGGGGATCCCTATACCCAGAAAAAAATGCATGATTTTCTTTTGGTCTGCCGGGATGAAGGCCTGACCACCTTTATCACGGATAACGGGGGCGGGGGGCTGTCCTCTTCCGTGGGAGAATCGGCCATGCTGTCCAACGGCTGCGAGGTCTGGCTGGATCGTGTGCCCCTGAAATACGAAGGCCTGGACATGTGGGAGATCTGGATTTCAGAATCCCAGGAGCGGATGACCATTGCCGTAAAACCTGAGAACCTGGACCGGTTCATGGAATTGTCCGAGCTTCACGAGGTGGAATCCACGGTGATCGGTGAGTATACAAACACGGGAAAACTTCATATCAAGTATAAGGATGAGACCTGTGCCTATGTGGATATGGACCTTCTGGACAAGGGGTTTCCGGCCTGGGAGTTTGATGCCACCTGGATTCCGCCTGAGACCCGCGGCCTTTTTGAGCCCGTGATTTCAAGCCCCAAGGATTTTAATAAAATTTTAGAGCAGATGCTGGAAAGGCCTAATATCTGCTCCAAGGAATGGATCCTTCGCCAGTATGACCACGAGGTCCAGGGCGGGTCTGTGATCAAGCCCCTGGTGGGGGTGAACCGTAATATTCCCTCGGACGCTTCCGTGACCCGGCCCGTACTGACCAGCCAAAAGGGACTTGGGTTTTCCCAGAGCCTTTTGCCCTGGTACTCTAAAATCGATGCCTATCACATGATGACCTGCACCATTGACGAGGCTGTCCGCAGACTCATTGCCGTGGGCGGCACTCTCGATCATATCGGGGGGCTGGATAATTTCTGCTGGCCCAATATCGGGTTTGATGAAAAAAACAACCCGGACGGAAAATTCAAGGCGGCCCAGCTGGTCCGGGCATGCCGGGCGCTCAAAGATGCCTGCATGGCCTATGAAATCCCTCTGCTTTCGGGCAAGGATTCCATGTATGTGGACGGCCATCTTGAAGGTCCTTTTGGCGAGCGGACCAAGGTTTCTGCCCTGGAAACGGTCCAGTTTTCAGCCACCACTGTGATTGATGATGTCAGCCTCTGCGTCACTCTGGATCCCAAGATTAAAGGTGACCTGGTCTATGTCATGGGCACAACCGCCAACGAACTTGGGGCCTCTGAATACTATGATTTTTTTGGAAAAACAGGGCTGAATCTGCCCCGGGTGGATTTTTCACGGTCAAAGGTGGTGTACAAGGCCGTTGAAAAAGCCATTGACAAGGGCCTTGTGGCTTCCTGCCATGCCGTGGCAAGGGGGGGCTTGGGCGTTCATTTTTCCCTTATGGCCATGGCCGGTCAATTGGGTATGCAGATTGATCTTTCAAAAATTCCTCTCCCCCAAGGAGAGGCGCTTTCTTCCCAGGCCGCCTTGTTCAGCGAATCATCAGGACGGTTTATTTTAACCATTTGTCCTGACAACAGGGAAGTTTTTGAAAAATTATGCAAGGGACTGCCCTGTGCCTGTGTGGGATCCGTGATTTGCGATCGCCTGACCATAACGGGCAATGATGATAACTTGCTGGTGGATCTGCCCGTGACTACCCTTGACAGGGCATTTAACCAGACCTTTGGAGAGATGATATGAACAAGGTTAAGGCACTTATTTTAACCGGTTTTGGATTAAATTGTGACAATGAGACTGCCCTTGCCTTTGAAATGGCGGGTGCCCAGGCCCATAAGGTCCATATTAATACCCTGATCCAGGGCAAAGAACGTCTTGAAGATTACCATATCCTGGCCTTTGGCGGCGGATTTTCCTGGGGGGATGACCACGGGGCCGGCGTGATCCAGGCCTTGAAACTCAAAAATAATATTGGTAAAGACCTCTTGGATTTTGTGGGTGCAGGCAAGCTGGTTATCGGCATTTGCAACGGCTTCCAGGCCCTGGTTAATCTAGGGCTTTTGCCCGGGTTTGACGGGGAGTACACTCGGCGTTCCGTGGCCATCACCTTTAATGACTGCGGTAATTTCAGAGACCAGTGGGTGAGTCTTGTTCCCAATGAAAATTCTGCTTGCGTATTTACCCGGGGCCTGGGGGGTGTGGACTATCCCGTCCGTCACGGAGAGGGCAAGGTGGTGGCGGATCCCGCCGTGATTGATCGGCTTTTAAGTTCAAACCAGGTGGTGTTCCAATATGCCGATGCCCATGGAAGGCCTGCCAAGGGAGCATTTCCTGAAAACCCCAATGGTGCGGTGTCAGACATTGCCGGGATCTGTGATCCCACCGGCAGGATATTCGGGCTCATGCCCCACCCTGAAGCCTATAACCATTTTACCAATCATCCGGACTGGCCAAAGGCAAAAGAGATTGCCAAACGCCAGGGAAAGGCATCGGGAGAGGGTGTGGTCACAGGCGTTCGTCTTTTTGAAAACGGGGTCAACTATATCCGGGACCAATTTTTTTAAACCAGGGTCTCAAGTTGCGCCCCTTGTAAACTGCGCTAGCGAAATTAGGATTTTGTATGCTGGGAACATTTGTAAACTGCCTGGCCATCATGGCCGGTTCCTTTGTGGGGATGCTGTTTAAAAACGGCATCCCCGAACGGTATAACCAGACCGTTATGCAGGCCATTGCTCTGTGCGTCATTCTTATCGGTATTAAAAGTGCTTTGGCATGCCCGGATCTTCTGGTGATTATCATCTGCCTGGCTGCAGGGGCCCTCATCGGAGAGTTCATCGGTATTGAAGCCTATCTTACAAAGGTGGGCGATTTTTTGGAAAAAAAGTTTTCCCCCTCCAAAACATCTTCTTTATCCACGGCCTTTGTTACGGCCTCTTTACTTTATTGTGTGGGATCCATGGCCATTGTGGGATCTTTGGAAAGCGGTTTGACCGGCAATTATGATACCTTGTTTGCCAAATCGTTTCTCGACGGGATCACCTCCATTATTCTTACGGCCTCTCTGGGCATCGGAGTGGTGCTGTCGGCCGTGCCCGTACTTGTCTACCAGGGGGGCATTACCCTGGCCGCAGGCGTCATGAAACCCTATCTTATTCCGGCGGTTGTCAGTCAGATGTCGGCCACGGGAGGCCTTTTGATCATGGCCATCGGCCTGAACATGCTCAGAGAAAAAAAGATTGCCGTGGGAAAGATGCTGCCGGCCATTTTTCTGCCCCTGATCTATTATCTGATCAAAAATCTCTTTTAAGAAGGGCTGCCATGGGCGTGGATATCTCTTATTTTCTGGACCGTCTCAAACAGGAGGTTTCGGGGTATCAGGTGCCGGTGGTGGATCTTATTGCCGTTCAGACCCAATCTCCTTTCAAGGTTCTGGTGGCAACCATTCTATCGGCCCGGACCAAGGATGAGGTTACGGCCAAAGCTTCTTTTCGGCTTTTTGAAAAAGCGCCTGATATAGAGGCCCTGGCCCGGCTGTCCAGAGCTCAGATTCAAAAACTGATCTTTCCTGTGGGATTTTACAAGTCCAAAGCCAAATATCTGTCAACTCTTTTTGAGGCATTACAGGTCTTTGACCTAAAGGTGCCCCAGACAATCGAGGAATTGGTGACCCTTCCCGGGGTGGGAAGAAAAACCGCCAACCTGGTCAGGTCGGTGGCCTTTGACAAGGATGCCATTTGTGTGGATACCCATGTGCACAGGATCATGAATATCTGGGGGTATGTGAATACAAAAAATCCTTTGGAGACCGAGATGGCCCTTCGAAAAAAACTGGACCGTAAACACTGGAAAGAGGTGAACAAGATTCTGGTGGCATTCGGCCAGGGGACCTGCCGTCCCATAGGGCCCCATTGCAGCACCTGCGTGATCAGGGAAGACTGTCCCCAAAAAGGGGTCACCCCAAGAAAAACAAAAACAGGTTGACCTTTTAAGCCTGGTTTATCCTTGTTTTGTCCGGCCGCCTGCTGGGGTTGTCCTGGGTCTGTTTGAAAGTTCAGATTTAAAGGTCAGGGAAAAATGCAAAAACTAAAAATAAAATACAAATACCGGGGATGCGCCTCTGGCCTATTGTTGATGGTCTTGTGTTTGTCTTGTCCCGGGGCCATGGCAGGCAATACCCCCCTCACAGGTCAGATCCCGGAGCTTCAGGTTTTTTCAGGGGCCCTGCCCGGCCTGACCGCGGCCCAGGTGTCCCGGCCTGAATGGGCAGACCGGTTCACGCCGGTCAAGACCTGTTCAATCCGAATTTACCGGGACAATCCCGTCGCCTGGGTAAAAATTTTTATCCCCAAGGGTTTTGAGGAAAACCGGCTGCTGGAGGTAAAACCGAGTTTCCCCCTTCTTTTAGGGCATGCCGATCTCTATCTGTGGAATAAGGATTCCCTGAATTCCGGGTTTGATCTCGTTTGCCAGGGGGCCGGGGTGGCAGGTAAACCCCGGGCCTATTTTGCCAGAAATTTTGTCTTTGATCTGCCCAATTCGTCCCAGGGGGAATATGCCTATCTAAAACTTGTGGCCAAAATGGATGTTCTGGTGGGTATTCAGATGCTTTCCACCAGGGGGTTCCAAAATCAGAATACCCGTTATTTTTTGTTTTACGGGCTGATTTACGGAATTTTGATCAGTATGATTCTGTATAATTTTTTTATTTTTGCCGTGTTAAAAGACAAAACCTATTTTTACTCAGTAGTGTCCGGTTAGGTTGTTGCATATAAAAAGCATCTAAAATCATTGAAAAAACAGTCTGTTTTGTGTTGACAAATGTGCGTAAAAATTTTTGTGCGCCTTGAAAACTTAACTCAAGGAGCTCAAATGACGCACATCTCAGTCCCTAAAAAACAACTACGGTCCCTGAACTTTGACAATTTCAGGTGCCCTCTGATAAAGTCACTTTCAAAAGCACCGGAATTACAATCTCGAGGAGACCGCCCTTTAAAAATGACATTCGAAGACCAGATAAATGCTTTGGTTTATTTCCATCTTCAGGAGCACAAGTCTGCCCGACATTTAATTCAGGATCTCAAGGAGAATGTTTTTGCTAAAGAAAATATTGCGCCAGACGGTGGTATCAGCCGTAGTAGTTTCTGTGAAGCCATCAATCACAGGGGACTCGAACAACTGCAATTTATCTTTGAGGATCTTTATAAACAGGCTCTTGAGTGTCATCCGGGTGAACACGCCGAGTTAGGAGAGTTGGTTTCCATTGACGGTAGTCTCATAAATGCAGTCCTTTCAATGCACTGGGCGAACTACAGAAAAGGAAGTAAAAAAGCCAAAGTACATTGCGGATTTGACATTAATCACGGAATCCCAAACAAAATCTTTTTGACTGAAGGCAACGGCGCTGAACGCACTTTTGTTCCCAAAATACTTTCCAAGGGGCAAACAGGTGTTATGGATCGTGGATATCAATCCCATAAAGAATTTGACCTGCTTCAGGAGCAAGGCAAACATTTTGTCTGCCGTATAAAAACCAGGACAACAAGAACAATTATTGATAACCACGAGACCCCTTCCGACAGCTACATTTTTTATGATGCACTGGTTAAACTTGGTACTCCGAATCAAAACCAGACGAAAAGGCCTGTTCGGGTTGTTGGCTATAAAATTGCTGGCGTCAAATACTATGTGGCAACTGACAGGCATGATTTAACAGCGGAACAAATAGCAACAATTTATAAACTCCGGTGGACCATTGAGGATTTTTTCAAATGGTGGAAAGAACATCTGAAGGTATATCATCTCATTGCCCGCAGTGAATACGGCCTTATGGTTCAGATTCTTGGCGGCCTTATCACTTACCTGTTACTGGCAATCCATTGCCAAAAACAGTTTAATGAAAAGGTCACGATCAAAAGAGTTCGGCAGCTGCGAACCGCCATTCTAAATGACCTGTTTGGCTGCGAGGAGCAGGGCTCTCATAGTTCAAACAGGGACAATATTGTCAAAGATCAAAAAATTATTGAGCAAGCAAAAACCTAACCGGACATCACTGAAAATTAGTACCTTAGTACGATGTTTTTTTGAAATTTTTGGGATATGACTATACATACTGAAGTAGCCATTTAGATAACGGACAGTTTTCTTTTTTCCATACTCTTTTCTCAGGCTTCTTACTCAGATTTTTTTGATTCGGATTTCATTTCAGGTTTCTTGCAAAGGGAAAATGCCCAGTTTTTACCTTATCCTTATTATATTAGGAGGAAACATGGTCAAAGCAGGAACGATTCAATCTATTATCGGTAACGGAACCGTCACAGCCACGACCCCTGAAGGCAAAACAAGGGAAGTCAAACAAGGGGATGTGATCTATGAAGGAGAAACCCTGGCCACCCAGGGAAATGTCAGCGTAACCATTATCAACGATGCCGGCCAGGAAATTGCCTCCATCGGCCCTAATTCCGAGCAGCTCATTGACGAAACCGTCACCACAAAGGTGGCCGAAGAAGATGCCACAGTCAAAGAAGTTGCCGCCATGCAGGCCGCCCTTGAACAGGGCGAAGAAATTCCCGAAGAAGAGACAGCCGCAGGTGAAGAAGACCGGTTTGACGGGGATGCCTTCGGCTATTATGAAGGCGACCAGGATGCCGGTGCCGTGGACCCCAGAGCCCTGGGTGTTGATCCCACAGGAACCCGGGAGATCGGTGACGGGGATGTGGATAATTATGATGATCTTATTGAGGCCCTTTCAGCCATTGATATCTCTGTGGATGAGACCGACGGGCTGAATGATGCCACTGAGATCACCGGCACCATCACCGTGGATTACGGCACTGCCTCGGGTTTCCTTGTCCTCTCTGCCGAGGGTGCGGTCTGGGATGCGGGTTCAATCACCCTGACCTATGCCCAGGACGGCACTCCCATCTGGGAGATGGCGGTAAACCAGGCCACGGGCCAGTATGTATTTACCCAGCTGGCTGCCCTGGATCACGGTCCGGATGATAATGACCACAATGCCCTGGCCGAGTTTGAGATCACTGTACTGGCCACCAATGCCGACGGGAACAGCGCCACCACCACCTTTACCGCCGGGATTTTTGATGACGGGCCTTCCATTGATCCTCAGCCTTACCAGGCAGAGGGCATTGATGATATTGTATTCGATACACCCCCCCTTCAATATGATTATCCCAACGGCAGCGGTGTGATGGTCTTTAACGGCAGCGGCCTGGGGACCAATGAGCATGTGTTTACCCATACCGGCGGCAGGATCACCATTGATTTTTTGACTGAAACCAAAGGTTCTCCCTATTCCTCTGATCCTCCGGGGACTTATCCTGATGTTGACGGAGACGGGGTCCAGGAAGAAGGGGATATCAGGTTTGCGCTTTATAATGCAGACACTGATGAATTTATTGCAGAAAGATATTATGATGGTTTTGGAAGGGGCGGGAATGACGGATCCCAAAGCGATTATGATCCTTTTCTTTCCCTGCCGGACCTGCCTCCGGGTAATTACAGGATCGTCGTTAACGGCTATTCTCCCTATTCTACGGAGCTCCCTTACCAGATTACCATCACAGACAATATTGCCCCGGATGTTACAGGGGATCCCATGGCCATCACAGGGGATGAAAGCGACGGGCTGGTGGTCAAAGAGGTCCCTGCCGAGGCCCTGAATGTTGATTTTGGCACGGACGGCCCTGGTGAGATTTCACTGTCCGTGGACGGGGGGATCTGGGATGCAGAGACCCAGACCCTGACCTATTATCAGGGGGAAGAAGCTGCCTGGCAGATCGTGCTCACCGGGGATGCGGAATCAGGATACGGGTATGAGTTTACCCAGCTTACCGCCATTGATCATGATGTGCCGGGTGACGGTTCTGACGGCTCCCATGATGAGACCGCCTCCTGGGAAGTCACCATGAATGTGGTGGATTCCGACGGGGACTCTGTCTCCCAGATCATCACCGTGGACATTGATGATGACGGCCCTGTTATTGAAGCTGAAGGCTATAGAGGAAAACAAGCCTCTGTTCTTGCCGAGGGCTCTGAGATAGAAAGAGCCGATATCAACCTGTTCAACGATGAAAGCGAAGGCTTTGGTAATTATATTGATGCCGAGGGCATGACCGCCATAGATTTCGGCCAGGACGGTCCTGCGGATGTTGACGCCATTGTCCTTTCCATGGATGACTATACTGAAGGCATCGACTATCTCTGGGACGGCGATACCCTGATTTTTTTCCAGGACGGGGTGGACTCGGGCGAACCCACCTGGCAGGTTGAGGTGATGGAATATGATATTAAGTACTCAGAAAACACTCATTATTATAATTTCACCCAGCTTGCTGCTGTGGATCATCTTCCCAATGAAAATCCTGCCAGCCATGACGAGCCGGCCTTCTGGAATTTAACTGCCACGGTCACTGACGGGGACGGAGATACCGCAACCCAGAGCGTCAGGGTGACCATTGAGGATGACGGGCCTTCCATCCAGCCCGTGGTTACTGGTCTTGGCACCATTTACAATGAAGAGGTGTCAGGCTCGGGCGTGGGCACCAGTGTGGATCAGTGGACCTTTACCCATAACGGAGGCCCCTTGACCATCAATATGCTCTCTGAACTCGGGGGGGCTATTATTGACGGGGACGGGGCAAGCTCCAACCTTGATACTTATATTATATTGTACAACAACAGCAGTCACTGGTGGCATTCTTCCGGAGGATCGACCCATCCTGATTACGGCGGTGCAGATGGTTCAATTGACTCAAGGGATGCCTATCTGAATATTTCCAATCTTCCTGCCGGGGATTACACCCTTTATGTGGGTGCCAATAATATGAACAGTACTGAAGCCCTTGCGGATCTAAATATTCATGAGCCTGGCTGGCCCTATGATTACCCCGGCTCAACCGGGGATTACTAGATCTCCTTTATCGGGGATCTCACCCTCACAGGGGGAGACGGGACCTATACGGGCAAGCCCCTTGAGGTCAGCGGCAGTGAGGATGACAGCTATCCTGTCACCCAGCTGGTGTCTGCCCAGAACCTGGGCATTGACTTTGGGGTGGACGGCCCAGGCGACATTGACGGAATAGGACCTGATGAGGGCGTGGCCCTCTCCGTTGAAAACGGGATATGGGATGCCACAACCCTGACCCTGACCTATTACCAGGATGGGGTTAGCGATGTGGACGGGGTGCTGACCCCGGACGGACCTGCCACCTGGACCATCCAGATGATGAATGAGGCAGGACCTGATGAGGTGCCAAGATACGGGTATATCTTTACCCAGTTGACCCCCATTGACCATGTGCCAAATTATGATCCTTCAGACCATGATGAGACGGCTGAATGGAATGTGAATCTGGTGGTCATGGACGGAGACGGGGATACGGCTTCCGCCACCATCCATGTGGCCATAGATGATTCAGGCCCTTCAATCTTCAATGATGAAACCCCGGGGGCGCCCTATGGTACCCTTACGGTTAAGGGAGACGAGTCCCTGGAAATCGGCGAGCCTGTTGATGATCCCTATGTGCACCAGGCAGTTACAGGGATTATTGATTTTGGTACCGACGGTATGGCTGATACCAACCCCATTGTCATGTCCATGTCAGGGTATACCCTGAATGCGGACTATACCTGGGACGGCACCACCCTAAGCTTTTATCAATACGGGGATGCAGCAACTGCAGCCAATGCCACCTGGACCATAGAGATGAAAGAGGATGCCACCGGCGGAAATTGGGGATATGAGTTTAACCAGATTGAGGCGGTGACTCATCCCTTTGAAGGGGACGGTACAGAAATGCCTGTCAGTTACCATGATGAACCGTTTAACTGGTCCATTGATCTTCAGGTCACTGACTGAGACGGGTATTCGGCAAGCAATGTCATCAATGTGACCATTAAAGATGACGGTCCCACGCTTACCGGGGCTGCCATTCTCTCTGCCGAGCTTGGGTCTGCCTATACCATTTCAGCCGACCTGACCAATATCAACACCTCGTTCCAGGATACCATCAACGGCCTGCTCTTTTCAGCCTTTGCCGCCGGCGGTGCCCAGGCAAGCTTTGCCGTTGCCGGCAAGGATGAAGGCGCCGGGGTTGTTTCAGGAAATGACGGGGGCGACGGGGGCCGTTTTGACGAGGTCAACTTTGTCCCGGGTACAGGCTCTGAAACCATTAGAATGGAGATGCCCGAAGGAGAGCTGGGGTTCAAGCTTGAGGTAAACTTCTCCCTCTTTTTTGACTCTGCTGCAGAAACAGAGCGCCTGGAAGTGATATTCTACAGGAACGGTGCTGAAATCGGCCGCCAGGAAGTCACCTCTTTGGATGCCAGCGGGGATGCCTCTTTTAACACCATACTGACCGGTGTGAGCGGGTTTGACACGGTGGATTTTGTGGCCCTTAACGACAATGATGCCAATGGAAGTGACAACTCTGGTTTTGCCATCAAGGACCTGAGGGTCAGTACGGTGCCTGACGGGGTAATCGGGGTGGTCAAGGGGGATGTGGACGGAGACTTCGGCACGGACGGCCCTGGGGGATTTTTCTTCTGGGACGGTTCTGCTGCAACAGGCCACATGGTTGCCCCTGACGGATCCTATGAGATTTTCATGGATCCTGAGACCGGTGAATGGACCTTCTACCAGTACCAGACCATGGAAGTTGCAGGATCCGAACTTGAGTTTGATATCCGGATTTACGATGGGGACAGCGACTGGACCAACGGGGATATTACCGTGCCCATTTCCCAGTTCATTGTGGGATCTGACTATGAGCCAGCTGAAGTTGTCCGGGATGCAGCGCCCATGCTCACAGGGGATGTGGTGCCTGATCCCTATGCTGATGATGTGGACGGATCAACAGATCTTCATACCGTGCCCAATATGGCAGGACCTTTTTCAGGTGCTATCCAGGGCGGGGATGCCGCAGATGTTCTGATAGGGGATGCCGGCGGGGTTAGCGAGTCTTCCCTTGGGGCAAATTATATCATGATCATGGATGTTTCAGGGTCAATGGGCGGAACCAAGCTGGCTGATCTTAAGACTGCCACCAAGGGGATGCTCAATGAGCTTTACGACCAGGTTGAGGCCAGTGTTGACGGATTTGTATCCATTAAGTTGCTGACCTTTTCCTCTGGCTCCAATTCAGATGATGCCGCCATTATCACCTTTACCAAGGTTGGCTCCACAGTGGTTATCACCAATAGCAAGGGTGCCGATGACCTGACCGCCATTGAGGGATGGGTTGACGGCCTGAGTGCCGGCGGCGGAACCGACTATGAAGATGCTTTTGAGGAGGCCAACGACCTTGTTGCTCCCACAGGTCCCAACCATGTGATCTTCATTACCGACGGGAACCCCAACTCCAGCGGTTATCTGGGAGATGGAGAAGAACTGGATACCCTGATGGATACCATGGCGGCGGCAGGCCAGTACTCCATCCGGGCCGTGGGCATTAATATGAGCAGCTCAGGTGAAGCCAGACTCGATGTCATTGACACCACCGGTGATGCCGCCAATGTGGCCAATTCATCAGAGCTTGAAGGGGTGATCGCCGATCTGATTACCCAGAGTCATTTGGAGCCTGTCGGTTCTGACCAGATCATCGGCAATGACGGCAATGACCTGATATTTGGTGATGTGATGAATACGGACGGGGTGTTTGAACACCTTGAAAGCCAGGGGTATGACCTCTCCGGTATTGAGGAGCCGGCTGACGGCTCGGGTTGGGAGGTGTTTGCCACCTTGGAAAATCCTGCCAACGGCCTGGGATGGACTCAGTCCGACACCATCCAGTATATCCAGGACAACCATGAAGCCCTTGCGGCCGAGACCATCGGCGGGGACGGAGAGGGCCGTGACGGCGGGAACGACACCATCGAAGGCGGAGCAGGGGACGACATCATCTACGGCCAGGAAGGAGACGACACCATTGACGGCGGTGCCGGCAACGATGTGATTGACGGCGGTACCGGTGACGATGTGATTGACGGCGGTGCAGGCTCCAACACCATAGACGGCGGTGACGGAATTGACACCCTGGTGCTGATGTCTGATTCTTCCCTGGATTTTTCCAATATTTCCAATATTGAGAGAATCGACATGGATGACGACGGTATGGCCCAGAGCATAGCCCTGACGGCAGCCGATGTACTGGATATGACGCCCAACACCAATATCCTTGAAATTACAGGAGGATACGACGGGGATATAGTTGCGGTCGGTTCTGAGTGGAGCCTGGATTCTGTGGATACCATAGAAGGCACCTCTACCTATGTTGCTGATGTGGGAGGCGAGACTGTATCCATTGTTATTGCTGATGTGAATATTGATCTGAACGGTACAACATTCGATGATCAGGGTAATCCTGTTGTTTGATTTTAACCTAAAATAACCGATAACCCGGGGCCCATTAATTCAAATTGATGGGCTCCGGCTTTTTGTTGCAGGGGCATCCCATGCAGGGGGTGCCAAGAGAGTGAAGAATCCAAAAGACGGAAAAATTCTTGCAGGTTATAGTCCGTAGAATTATGAGATCAGGATCAATAATTTAATATTATTTTTGAAAACAGGTCTAAAGGAGCAGGCCATGATCACCACTTTGAAAAGGGAATTATCCTTGCAGAACCAATGGATTCCAAGGCATAAGAAACCATTGCCCTGGACTCTTTCTTTGGTGAAAAATGAGTTTGCTTCTCCCGAAAGACAGACGATGCAAAGGTCGGCCCGTTTAAAAGTCATGGTTGAGTTTTGCCTTGCCCATGTTCCTTATTATAGGGGGGTGTTTGACGCATTAAGCCTTGGGATGCAGGCGGTTCAAGATGCTGAGGATCTTGTAAAACTTCCCATACTGACCAAAGAGATGGTTCAGGAGAATAAGGGGCAACTTTTGGCCAGATGGCTGCCCAAAGGAGAGAAACTCATTGGAGAAATAGCGACTTCAGGCACCACAGGGCAGCCTGTGAAGGTTATGTTTACGGCAAAGAGCATGTCCATGTTTTCCATTTTAAAGCAAAGGGAGTTGCGCTGGTTCAGGTTTGATCCCCAAAAAAAATTTGCCTCCATTCGAAATTCCCATGATCTGCCATGGGTGAATCAAAAAAGACTTTCTCCCAATACCACATTTTACGGCAGGGCCTGGCCCTCTGTGGGCACCCATTTTATCACAGGCCCTTTTCTGGGGCTTTCCGATACCACACCCATTGAGGATCAGGTCAGGTGGCTGGGAAAAAACAGACCGGATTATCTTTTAAGCCAGCCGGCCCACCTGGAGCAGCTGGCATTTGCCTGGGATAAAAAAGTGCTGAACATAAAGGGATTTGAAGCGGTTTCCCAGCAGGTGGTGCCCCAGGTGAAAAATAAAATTCAAAAGGTTTTTTCAGCACCGGTGTACCAAAATTACGGGTTGAATGAAATCGGGATTGTGGCAAGTCAATGTGCCGAAGGGGGGCGCTTCCACGTGCATACTGAGCATTGTTGGGTGGAGATCGCAGATGAAAAAGGCAACCTTTGTGCCCCTGGCCAGCGGGGAAAAATTTTGGTTACCTCCCTGACCAATCGTGCCATGCCCCTGATTCGCTATGATACGGATGATTCCGCAGTCATGGCACAGGGGGCTTGTCCCTGTGGCCGGACCCTGCCCGGATTCATAAATTTAAAGGGGAGATACCGGCGCACAGCCCTTTTGCCCCAGGGCAGTTGGGCGTGTTGGGATGCCATTTTAAACGGTGTCTCAGAGGCGCCTGAGTCCCTTTGCATTAATTTAAGACAATACCAGCTTCACCAATATTTTGACGGGCATTTTGAACTTCGTCTGGCGTTCAAGGGCTGTCCTGAAAATGGATTTTTAGCCTATATTCATAATACCTGGCAGCAAGCCCTTGGACAGGAGCCGCCAATTTTAAGGATCAAGACCGTGGACCAGATTCCCAAACCTAAAAGCGGCAAGTACGAAAGTTTTACCTCTGATTTTTCACCCCATCCTCAATAAAGGATTCAAGGATATTTATGAAAGCGTTGAGACAGACCCAAACGGATACCAAGGCCTTAACCCCGGAAGAAGAGCAGGTGCTGCGGGTGACCCGGGAACCCTGTATCTGCATTGATGAGCATGCCGTTCACCAGGTGCTTACCCAAGATCCTCTGGCATTTCATTCCCATGTGCACAAGGCATTGATCAGGATTGCAAATAAAGAGGTGACCCTTGAAATACCGCCCAAACAGATTTTTTTTGATCCTGATACCCTGGGAGATTTTAGAGTTATGCCCTGTCGGTTTCAAGATGATAATAGTCTGGTCAAGACGGTTAAAATTGTGGGCACCAACACGGTGCAGGAACAGGTCCCGGACCAGATTACCGTGGGTAAGGCCTTTGTTCTGGATCCCAAGGAAAATTTTATCAGCCATATGATTGACGCCTGCCTGCTCTCCTCTGCAAGGACAGGGATCTGTGCGGTGCAGGCCATGGTTTCTCTGGGAAATACCCTTGGGAAACTAACCATTATCGGGGCAGGGCGGGTGGGGTTTTATACCGCCCTTTATGCTGCAGCCCTGGGCCGGGTTAAAGAGATTGTTTTTTGCGATAAGGAAGATGCCAGATCCTGCCAATGTGTTCGCGCCCTGGAAAAAAGATATCCCAAGCTTCGGTTTTAAGCCGAAAAACGGCAGAACTTGAAGGATACCGATGTGCTGGTCCTGGCGACCACCAGCCGCAAGCCAGTGTACAACGCCTCAGACTTTTATGCAGATCTGGTGATCAGCCTGGGCGCGGATACCGATTACCAGCATGAACTGGAATCTGATCTTATTGCCCGATCAGATATTTATGTTGAATCCATGGACAGTGTCAGGTACGGGGATATCCGGCTCTGGCTGGACCAGGGACGGATAGACAGGGGCGGTTTAATTGATCTTTTTTCTTTACTAAAATCAAACTCTCCCGTAAACATGGAGAAATAGCGGGTTTTTGTGTCAACAGGAAGCGCCCTTTTTGACAGGGCTCAAGCATGTAAATAGGGAATGTTCAGAATTCTGTGTCACGGTTTCGGTTCCCGGATCTGCCTCAGCGCCAGCGGAAGTAAAAGTCAGGTCCGAGAATGGGCCTTCAATCAGCCACGTCGGAGGAGTTGACTTTTGCTGGAGTGGAGTTCCTGGAACCATCTTTTCCATCTGTAAATAAATCCCTATTAAATTCCCAGCTCTTTATCCAGCCGGCCTTCAAAGAAAATTGCCAACTGGGAAATTGTCAGTGACCAATTTTGAATCGGCATTGTCCATTTTTTACTGGCGTTCTGGATCCCCATGTAAAGCAGCTTTAACAGGCTGTCCTGGTTCGGGAATGATCCCTTTGTTTTGGTCAGTTTTCGAAACTGTCGATGCACAGCCTCAATGGTATTTGTGGTGTATATTATCCGTCGAATCTCTTCTGGATATTTAAAGAAATGACTGAGGCGTTCCCAGTTGTTCCGCCAGGATTTTATCACAATCGGGTATTTGTCATTCCATTTATTTTCCAAGATATCCAGTTCTTCTTCGGCCAGATCCTTATTGACCGCTTTATAAACACGTTTTAGATCTGCCATAAATTCCTTTTTATTTTTGGAACCAACGTATTTCAATGAATTTCGGATCTGGTGGACTACGCAGAGTTGAACTTCTGTGTCCGGGAATATGGTCTCAATGGCCTCGGGAAAACCTTTTAGACCATCAACACAGGCAATCAGGATATCTTTTACCCCTCGGTTTGAAAGGTCTGTTAACACCTGCAGCCAGAAGTTCGCACCCTCATTCTCGGATATGTACAGCCCAAGAACCTCTTTGCGGCCCTCGATATTCACCCCAAGAATTGTGTAAACGGCTTTGCTGCCGACCTTTCCGTTTTCTCGTACTTTATAATGTATGGCATCAAGCCATACGATTGGGTACACATTTTCCAACGGCCTGGCCTGCCATTCTTTGACGGTATGGATGATTTTATCGGTAATGGTGCTCAGAGTGGCATTTGAAATCTCAAGTCCATAGATTTCCTGTAAATGGGAAGCCATATCATTATAACTCATGCCCAGGCCGTAAAGGGCTATTATCTTTCTTTCAATTTCATCGCTGAGCGTTGTCTGATGTTTTTTGACGATCTGTGGAGAGAAGGTTCCGGCCCTGTCACGCGGGGTTTTTAGTTCAAATTTACTATCCAGGGATTTAATGGTCTTTTTGCTTTTTCCATTACGGCGGTTGGCAGAAACTTCCTGCCCGAGATGGGACTCCAACTCTCCTTCAAGAGCAGCTTCAGCAAGATTTTTGATTAATGATGTAAGGACGCCGCCCTTACCTGTGAAGGGTTTACCTTCCTGGATGCCTTTAAGGGCTTTTTGAAAATCAAATTCGGTGTTTTCTTCGGTCATGTCAGTTCTCCTTATTTAGCTGAGTATATCAGCTTTCATTCAACTGACACAGAATTTTGAACGCCCTCTGTAAATATTGTAAAGTGCCTATAGTTTTGATTGGTTCAAGTATCATCCAAACATAACTTCCTCCAGATATTTGATATCCATAGCAGCATTCAACCTTTTGGTTTTTACACTCCCTTTAAATGTCTTATTGTTCCGTAATAAATTTAATGCAATGTGCCGAATCGCTGCAAAATTCTCAGGAGAGTTCCCCTTTCTGACTCTGCTTTCGTCTTCACGGAACGCAATATCCAATACCCAATGCACTGAATTTTCAATTCCCCAATGCCTCCTGACAGCATTACCAAAAATATTGGGGTCGCTATCCAGGCTCGATATATAATATCGCTTTTCATGACTGATCTGGCCGTCCATTTCCCGGGTGGATTCAATCATTCCAATACTTTTCAAACCTTTCCAACTTTTTTTATCTTCAAACCAATCAATATCAGAGGTTATCACAGCCCTGCGCGTTTCGACTCGACCGTGCCCTCCGTCAACACTGGTCTGTTCATTAAACTGGTACCCCTGATTTTTCATTTCTTCCATTTTATTGAAAAAAAGTACCGCTTCATCATGCAAGGTTTTATGATTTTCTTTCAGGGCAAGGACATAGTCACACCCTTTGTTTATTATGGTTTCAGCGATTTTCTTTTGAGTGCCCATGGCATCAATGGTTATAATGCAGCCCGAGATATCTAAAAGTTTTAAAAGATTTGGAATGGCCGTAATTTCATTTGATTTTTCTTCGGTTTTTAATTGCCCTAAAACCACTTTATTAGACGAAGCCCACGCACTGATCATATGAATGGCTTTCTTATCATTGGAGGTATCGTGTGAACGCCTTAGAGTTTTGCCGTCGATTGCAATGACTTGACCTTTGGTCATCTTTGCAACCGACTGAACCCAGTGCATAAAACTGCTCTGAAATTCATTCGGGTTCATCCTTTCAAAAATTCTGCCAAAGGTGTCATGGGAGGGTATCCCATGGGGAAGGCTTAGAAATTTTGACAACCACCTTTTTCTCTTTTTGCCAAAGTTTTCAATTTGCTCATAAGTGTCTGCGCCAGCAACTACCGCACAAATTGCGATGATGACGACATCAATTAAATTATGAAGCTTATTGTGGTGTCTGGGGTCCTGAATATTGTCAAAAAAAGTTTCAAGAGATTTTTTTTCGTTCATTGGCAACTCCTTGTGTTTATTGCCATATATATCGTATCTGTGCAGCGATGTCTAGGAAAATTTTGTTCGATGCTCATATACTATAACAAGCCAGGAGAGCCAGGCTGGGATAGGGTGAAGGGGGTGGAGTGGCGTAAATGAGCGGCCCGCCAGGACGGCATAGGTCCGATCATTTCCGCTTCTTAAGCGGTCAGGACGACCGCTTAAGATTTAACGGAATCCCCCTCACCTATTCCAGCCGGGTAAGGACGAATCTTAATAAAAGTTACATGCGATGACCCTGCCCTTTTTGATAATCTGGCCATTGCCTATCTGCTTCGGGAATATAAAAATGACCACATTTACAATTGAAAAGGCTGTCGAAGATGACAAGCCAAGGATATTTGAGCTACTAGAACAGGCCAACATGCATTATATCCCCTCAGAGGAAATGGAGGGGCTGACCTTTGAAAATTATTTTGTGGCCAGGATGGAAGGACGGGTGGTGGGATTCTGCGGGTATAAGATTTTGTCAGCATCTTCTGCCAAAACAGAACTCATGGCTGTGGATACAGCCTTTCGCAAGTACGGCATCGGATACAAGCTTCAGGAACGTCGGATGGAGGCCATGCTGGAAAAGGGAATAAAGACCCTGATTACCAATACGGATCTTGTCCAGACCATTGCCTGGTATAAAAAGCATTTTGGATACAAAGAGATCGGGAGATTAAAAAAAATCTGTGAGTTCAGCTCTCCTGATATTGATCATTGGACCACCCTTGAAACCGATCTGGTTCAATGGGATGACACCCGGAAAAAGGAAGCAAAATGAAACCCATTTATGATCTAGGCCTTCCCCATCCCATGAGGCAATATTCCAGGCTCATTATCAATGCCGCCATTACAGGGATGGTGCCCACAAAAGACCAAACCCCGCATGTGCCCATCACCCATGATGAGATTGTAAAGGATGCCATTGCCTGCATCCGGGCCGGGGCCTCCATCATTCATATTCATGTCCGGGATGAAACAGGTGCCCCCACCTATGAAAAGGAAAAATATGCAAGGATCATAAAAGAGATCAGGCAAACCTGCCCTGATGCCATTCTCTGCGCCTCCACTTCTGGCCGTGTCCACAATACCTTTGAAAAACGATCCGATGTCCTGGATCTGACAGGGGATGAAAAACCTGACATGGGCAGTCTGACCATGGGATCCTTGAATTTTCCGGGCCAGGCCTCCATCAACACTCCGGATATGATCCAAGATCTGGCCTTAAAAATGAAAGACAAAGGCGTGGTCCCTGAGATCGAGATATTTGAAACCGGGATGATATGGGCGGCCAAGGTCTTGATTGAAAAAGGGGTGTTAGAACCGCCCTTTTATTTTAATTTGCTTTTGGGCTCCATTTTTTCTGCGCCGGGCACCATTTTTGATCTTGCCTGCATGGTTAAAAGCCTTTCGCCTGAGGTGAACTGGGGGGCTGCCGGCATTGGCAGGTTTCAGCAGAAGATGAATTACGCAGCCATGCTCATGGGCGGGCATGTCCGGGTAGGGCTGGAAGACAACCTTTATTTTGACACGGAAAAAAAGCAGCTTGCCACCAATGAGATGCTCATCCGCCGGATTGCGGATTTTGCTGAAAATATCGGGCGGAAGGTGGCCAACCCCTCCCAGGCAAGAGAAATGCTGGGATTGTCCCCAAAATGAATGCCTCTTTGATCCGCAGCAGTGTTCTCGGCATTGTATTCCCCGCGCTTCCGGGCTCGGAAGCGGCCATGCAGATGGCCCTTCAATTCCAGCTTGAACAAACCCAGTGGTGGCCCCGGGCGGATCTTATCAGTTTTCAGTTTAAACAGCTCCAGGTCCTGTTACGCTTTGCCTTAAGGCACAGCCCGTTTTGGAAGCAAAGGGCAGGGGAATTGGGGCTGGGCAATCAATGGATCAATTCCCTGACCCCCCAAAGTTTTGCCCGGTTGACCCCCCTGGCCCGGATCGAGCTTCAGCAGGAAATTAAACGGATCCGCCCCCTTAAAACGCCTAAAGAGTATGGAAAACTGAGTCATACCCAGACATCAGGCTCCACCTCCACCCCGGTGACAGCCTACGGCACAGGGGTGACACGATCGCTCTGGCATGCCTTTTCCATAAGAGACCATCTCTGGCACAAACGGGATTTCAGGAAAAAATTGGCGGCCATCCGGTCGGTGCCCATTGATGTGGCAAAAGGCCCTGATGGGGTGATCCGCAGGGGCTGGGCCACCTCCGTGGGAAAGGTCTTTGCCTCGGGACCGTCCATGATGCTCAACGTGTCAGAACCTGTCCATGTCCAATATTCATGGCTGGTCAAGAACAATCCCCATTACCTGATCACCCATCCCAGCAACCTTGGGGCCCTGGCCCGCCACGCAAAAAATCAGGATGAAAAATTATCCAACCTGACCCAGATCAGAGGGGTGGGAGAGGTGGTATCCCAGGACCTTCGAGACGAGGTAAAACAGGTGTTCAACTGTGATATTGCCGACATGTATTCCTGCCAGGAAGCAGGGTATATTGCCCTTCAATGCCCTGAACAGGGAAACTACCATGTCATGTCCGAAGGGATCTATCTTGAGGTGGTGGATGAACACAATCAGCCGTTGCCGCCAGGCGCGCCCGGAAGAATTTTGATCACCAATTTAAATAATTTTGCCTGCCCCATGATCCGGTATGAACTGGGGGACATGGGGGTAATGGGCCAGCCCTGCGCCTGCGGCCGGGGCCTGCCCGTATTGGATAAAATTTTAGGGCGGGTCAGAAATATGCTCATCATGCCCGACGGTTCCACCCACTGGCCCTATTTCGGGTTTTCAGAGTTCATGAAGGTGGCCCCGATCAGGCCATTTCAGATTGTCCAGCATGATCTGGAGCAGGTGGAATTCAAGCTGGTCACGGAAAACCGGCTGACAAAGGACCAGGAAAATCAAATTATTTTCATTCTCCAGAAATCTTTGACCCATCCGTTTAATATCCGCCTGACCTACCTTGATCATATTCCCAAAAGCAAATCCGGGAAATATGAGGATTTTATTTCCCTGGTTGAACCTGTCTGATATTTTTTATCATTCAAGATAGTTAGCGCTCAGGATTTTGTTTTTGGACCTGCGTCTTTTTGACTGACCTGCCCATATTCTCCCTTGTGATTTGCCCATTTCTTTTGGTTCATCAGAAAATCGCGTACCTGGACTGAGAAACATCACTGGGAAGGCAATAACACAGTAAGGATTTTTATGCTTGAAATGATGGTGTGAACATGATCATGTTCTAATTTTTTTGTGTTATTCGCACAAAATCGGAGAATGAATTAATGTCCACAAGCTTCATATACCATGCCTTTGGCCTTCGTGACTACTTTTATAAAACAACGCGTTTCATCGGTGGAATAATCACTTTTGAACTCATACCAAAACCGGAGGCGGTAAAATGCCCGGAATTTAATTCCAGGTCCGTCACCAGGAAAGGGATTGTGACAAGAGATCTCAGAACAATACCGGTAGGTTCAAAACCCGTGATTCTCAGGACGGCTATCCAGAGAGTTTGGTGTTCGTTCTGTCAATTTGTCCGGCAAATCAAACTATCCTTTGCCCAGGAGGGGAAAAGCTATACCCGGGCTTTTGAACGGTATGTCTTGGAGTTGTCTCAGTTCATGACAATCAAAGATATTGCCATCCATTTAAGGATCAGCTGGGATACGATAAAGCAGATCCAGAAAGAAGACCTGCTGAGGCGTTATCGAAATATCCCCCTTGAGAAAGTCCGGCAGATTGCCATAGATGAAATTTCCATAGGGAAAGGGCATAAATACTTGACCATCGTGATGGATCTGGAATCCGGTAGAATTCTGCACGTGGGAGAAGGAAAAGGTGGTGAAGCTTTGAAATCTTTTTGGACAAAAGTGAAAATATCGAAAGCAAAAATCAAAGCCGTCAGCATCGATATGTCCCCGGCATACTTGAGTGCTGTTATTGAAAATCTTTCTGGTTCAGCAATTGTCTTTGACAGATTTCATGTTGTTAAATTGTTCAATGAGAAACTGTCGGATTTCAGGCGAAAGCTCTACAACCTTCTTGCCAATACCGGGCAACAAAAACTTCTGAAGGGAGTCCGGTGGCTTTTGTTAAAAAATCCCGAAAACCTCAGTGATGACAAGAAGGAGGCCCAACGGTTAGAAGAAGCATTGAAAATAAATCAGCCGCTATTGGTAGTCTACTACATGAAAGAGGAACTCAGGCAAATATGGAATCAAAAGAAAAAAGAAACAGCTGAAAAGATAGTCAGCAATTGGATCAATCTGGCCAATATTTCCAAAATTCCAATGTTGATGAAATTTGCCAAGACCTTGGCTGTGCACAGGCAAAGAATCCTTTCATACTATGATTACAGGATATCTACAGGTCCTTTAGAAGGGACAAATAACAAGATAAAAACCATGAAACGGAAAGCTTATGGATACAGGGATTCGGAGTTTTTCAGGTTGAAACTTTTGGACCTTCACAATAAAAGGTACGCATTAATCGGATGAACCTTTCTTTTTTTATAAATAATTAAATCGTGTATAAAAATCCCCATTTTTTTTGAAAAATAGTACTTTTGTACGATATTATTTTCCCAATGACTGGGGTAAAGATTATAGACATTGAAATAGAAAAAGATGGATTTGATTGTGAATCTCAAATTAAGAATAGGAGCAGACCATGGCCATAGCAGGAACCATTCAATTGATTACCGGAACCGTGACCATCACAGCAACAGATTCTAACGGGCAGACAAGAGAACTCAAGCCGGGTGATGCTGTTTATGAAGGTGAAACCCTGAAAACCGAAGGAAATATCAGCATTTCCCTTGTCAATGAAAACGGGGATGAAATTGCCTCCCTCTAGGGAAACGGAGAGCTTCTGGTTGAAGATAATTCAGCCGTTGCCAAGGCAGGCACTGCCGAGGGTGAGGCAGCGGAGATGCAGGCCGCCCTTGAACAGGGAGAAGAAATTGATGAAGAAGAGACTGCCGTGGGCGAAGAAGACCGGTTTGACGGGGAGGCATTCGGCTTTTACGCAGGGGACCAGGACACAGGCCATGTGGGCACAAGATCCATGGATGCTGCGCCTGCCGCATCAAGGGAACAGGCTGAGGGGGAAGTTGACAATTATAATGATCCCATAGAATTTTTGTCAGCCCAGGGTATTGAGGTGGATGAAACAGACGGCCTGGGCAACGATGTCACCGGTACCATTCGTGTGGATTACGGAACCCCCACAGGATATCTCACTCTTTCTGCAGACGGAGCGATCTGGGATGCAGAGTCTAATACGCTGACATTCAGCCAGGACGGCGTTGATGTCTGGCAGATGGTTGTGAACCAGACCACAGGTGAATACACCTTTACCCAGCTGGCCGCCTTTGACCATGGATTTGACAACAACGACCACAATGCCCTTGAAGAATTTGAGATCACGGTAACTGCCACAAACGATGACGGCAACACGGCCAGCTTTGATTTTACCGCAGGTATTCGTGATGACGGCCCGAGCCTGAGCATTATGAGTGGTGAAGAACCCGGCCCCGATTACCCTGATGGCCCTGATGGTGAGCGTATGTCCATCAGAATGGACCTGGATGATTCCTCAGGCGAGAACGACCCTAATGTCATTGCCCTTTCAAATGATGAATCCCATGGATTTTATGGTTCTTGGGAAGGGGAAGGCTTTGGCCATGTGGATTTTGGTACGGATGGTCGGGGAGACATTGCCCTGTCCATGGATATGGATGCCCGGTTCTGGAGCTGGGATGCTGAGACCCAGACCTTGACCTTTTCCCAGAGCGGGAATGTTGAAGGGGATCCCACCTGGCAGGTCGAATTGATGGAAAGAGATCCAGGCTCCAATGAAACAGATCTCATGTACCGGATGACCCAGTTGTCTGCAGTGAATCATCCCACAGGCGGACCTAACCAGCTTATTTTCCCGGAAGACGGGGGCGAAGGCTTTTACAGTAATGATGAAGCCCTGTCCTGGAATGTTATTTCCACCATTACCGACAGTGACGGCGATACCGCTACCCAGGACCTGACTGTGACCATCGAAGATGACGGCCCCTCCATTTACGGAAGGGGATTTGTGACAGGCCCGGACGGTTCTGGATATGTGAATTCCCTTGCTGTTGAAGGTGATGAGACCGAGGGGCTGGTAAGCCAGACTTTTTCTGCCAGTCAGGTTGGTATTGATTTCGGCGCTGATGGTGCCGGCGACCTTGACGGTGAAGGCCCCAACGGAGAGATTGCCCTGTCCATAGACGGCGGGATCTGGGATCCTGAGACCATGACCCTGACCTTTTACCAGGATGGCGTGAGCGAGGCGGAAGGTGTCGTTACTCCCAACGGCCCTGCAACTTGGACCATTACCATGGTCAATGAGGCAGCACCGGGAGAAACCCCGCGCTACGGATATGAATTTAACCAGCTTACGGCCATTGATCATGGCACGCCTGGTGACGGTACTGACAATTCCCATGATGAAACTGCTTTTTGGAACGTTAACATGACAGTGATTGACGGTGACGGCGATACTGCCTCTGCCACCATCAACGTGAGTATTGATGATGACGGTCCTTCCATTTCCCCGGTGGGTGGGAATACTGACATGAATATTATCAGCTAGGGTGACAATGTCACCATTGCCCAGGGCACCATCGTTTCTGAAGGCAATGGCACCAGTGTTGACCAATTGTCTTTTCACCATAATGGTGGGCCACTGACCATTGATATGCTGTCTGAAAGGAACGGATTGATCATTGACGGTGACGGATCTTCCTCCAACCTTGATATTGAAATCTTTTTGTATGATGAGTTTGGTGGGTTTGTTGCTAATAATGATGATCATGGCGGCGGTGCTGACGGATCAACCCATAATTATGATTCCTATCTTGATTTTGGTAACCTTGCGGAAGGCAATTATGTCCTCCGGGTGGGCTCCTGGAACCTGGATTCATCTGAAGCCCTTGCCGATCATAATAACAGCGGAGGCACCGGAGATTATCAGGTCACCTTGACCGGCGACGTTAGTGTAATGTCTTCCTCAAATAGCCCGCTTTCCATTGTCGGTGACGAGAGTCTGGAGGATGGCGAGATCAATCCCCTGGTCACCCAGACCATTTCAGCCGATGAGCTGGGTATTGATTTTGGTACAGACGGCCCAGGTGATTTGGACGGTGTAGGCCCCAATGGTGAGATTGCCTTGTCCATAGACGGTGGAATCTGGAATCCTGCGGACATGACCCTGACCTTTTATCAGGACGGGATGAGTGAGGTTGAGGGTGTTCTTACCCCCAACGGTCCTGCCACCTGGACCATTACCATGGTCAATGAGGCCGCCGAAGGTGAAGCACCCAGATACGGGTATGAGTTTAATCAGCTTACGGCAGTTGATCATGATGTTGCCGGAGACGGGACTCAAGGCTCCCATAATGAAGAAGCATCCTGGACTGTCGGCATGACTATTATTGACGGTGATACGGCCTCTGCAAGTATTCAAGTGAGCATCAAGGATGACGGCCCCAGCATTGTGATTAATCAGGAGCTGATCAATCAGAGTGAGGGGTTTTCCGTTTCAGTGACCGAAGATGCCTTTGATATCGATGCTACCACCCCTGTTCCGGTTGCCTCTTTCTTTAACGGAGATTATGGCACTGACGGAGAGGGCAGCATAAGCTATGAGCTGACATTAAGCCTTCCTGCGGGAGAGACTTCTGTGGGGTCAGGCCTTTATACCCATGATGGGAATGAAATTTTTCTTGAGTTGGATGGTGATCAAATTATAGGTGTTCAGGGCGGAACAACTTATTTTGCTCTGTTCATTAATGACGATGGAAAGCTTGAGTTTGATCAGATGCAACCCATCAAGCATGCGGGTGATTCAGAAAGCCTCAGCCTTGAGGGCATTGGCATTGAAGCCGTTATTACAGATGGTGACAATGATACAGATACCACAAATTTTGATTTGAGCCCCTATTCAGTGTCCATAGAGGATTCTAATCCCAGTGCCCAGGATGACTCCTATCTGAATACTGATAATGGAGATGCCTTTGTGGTTGCAGAAGACGGCAGCCTTGACATTGATCTTCAGGACATGCTGGGCAACGACCTTCCAGGCGGTGACGGTGGAATGGAGATGGACAGTTTTACCCAGCCCGCACACGGCAGTCTGGTCCAGAATGGGGACGGCAGTTTTACCTATACACCCGATGAAAATTATAATGGGGAAGACAGTTATACCTACACCATTATTGATGCGGACGGGGACCCCTCCACGGCCACGGTAACCTTAAACGTGACCCCGGTCAATGATCCGCCCGAAGCTCAGGATAAGTTTATCAATGTGGATCAGGCCCGTGAGGCATTTACCATGTCCGAAGAGGTCTCTGACCAGGAAACCCCGGATTCAGGCCTGACCATCACCATTGATACCCTGCCTGAAAGCGGTAGTCTTTTTTATACGGATGCCAATGGTGACCAGATAGAAATCACAGGGGTTACAAGCCTGAGCCAGGCTGAATTTGACAGCCTGGAGTATGTGGTTGACCAGGACGGTGTTGTTGATCCGAGTGTTGAATTCCTTTTGGGTACCACAGATGCCACCGGTTCAATTGCAGACTGGGGTACTACAAATGACGGCGGAATGACCTATGTATCCTCCCTGTCAACGGGAACCGGCACCATTAACGCCATTGTCAGCGGTCTTAATTCTGACGGAACTCCTGCCGGTATCGGGTTTCAGAACAGCCCGACCACCCAGCACGGTGTGGGCATCGGTATGAACGGCAATGTCGGCGACAATCAGATCCAAACCAATGCAAATGGTCAAGGTGAAACCCTTGTTCTTAATTTTACAGATGGTGCTGACCAGGCTGTGAGTGTGACCAATGTGACCATCGGGTTCTCCGGCATGGGGGCTTATTTTAACAATGGCGCCTCCCAGAATGCACATGTGCACTGGGTGGCCAAGGATGCAGACGGTAACATTGTGGCCGAAGGCTACGAGAATAAGCCCGATTCCATGGCAGGCGATACCGGCGAGCTGAATGTGGATGTTGCTGATGCCAATGGGGCTGCCCTGTCATTTGCCAGCCTGGAAGTCTCTGTTGACGGGCCTGACGGTTCCCTTGGTTTCGGATCAGCCACGGTTAAATCCATCCAGGTGACCAAGGATGCCCAGGATTCATTTGACTATACCGTACATGATCCCGAAGGTCTCAGTGACTCAGCCACCGTTTACTTTGATCTTGACGAGTTTGCAGGTACATCCCCCTTTATTGTGGGCTCCAACGCTGATGATATCCAGGGATCTGAACAAGCCTTTGAAGTCCCCGGTCCGGATGTTGAAAATGATACCTCCGGTGAGATTACAGGTTCCGGGTTTGACGATATCATTGCAGGTGATGCCGGCGGCGTACAGCAGACCGAGTCGGGCAGTGTCCAGTATATTGTTGAAATGGATACTTCTGGCTCCATGGACGGTTCCAAACTGGAAGATCTTCAGGGGGCGGTTAAGGATATGATTCTTGATGTTTACAATCAGGTGGATAAGACCGATTCCGGCCTGGTTGACATTCAGCTTCAGGAGTTTTCCGACGCGGTTGGCCAGAATGCCAGCATCACCTTTGATAAAGATGCCGGAACCATCACTGTGGTCAATCCTGTCTGGGTTGATGCAGAACACTGGTGGCAGGAAGGCCATTGGGAAACTTCAAATATATCCTTTGATTTTAATGCCGACAACGACAATGATGGTATCCCTGACGGTCTTGAAGAGAACGGCGGGATTTTTGCCTGGATCGACAGCCTTGATGCAGACGGCAACAGCACCAACTATGAGTCTGCCCTGTCCGGGGCAAATGGTCTGGTAAACAGCGCCTATGGTGAGAACCATGTCATCTTTATCAGTGACGGTCTGCCCAATGACCGGGACGGGAATACAAGCGTATTCGACAATGGATCAGATATGGCTGTTTCGGATATATTTGGTGCCACTGAAGATAAAGGGTGGTCATTGTTTACAGATGAAACCGATACCGGAAATGAGGTTCAGGCCCTGGCCAATTCCGTGGACGGTATCAGGGTCATCGGCATGACCGGTTCTGAAAATATCACGGATGTGAACGGGGTGGTGGATGCCCAGGGTAACATTGTAAACATTCACAATACCGGGGATTTGATGGACGCCATGGATACAACAGGCGATGCTCTGATGCTGGGTGATTCAGGAAGCCTTTCTTCCGTTCTGGGCAATCTTGTGGAAACAGATCTATTACCGGCGGGCAATGACACCATCAACGGCAATGACGGCAATGACCTGATTTTCGGCGATGTCATCAATACCGACGGTGTGGCCGAAGACCTTGCGGACCAGGGATACGATGTTTCATCCATCAACGGCCTGGCCGACGGATCCGGCTGGGAAGTTTTTGAAACCCTGGAAACTGAATTGGACGGCTGGGAACGTTCCGACACCATCCAGTACATTCAGGATAACCATGAAGCCCTTGCTGTCGAGAGTGGACGGGAAGGCGGGGATGATGTGATCACCGGCGGTGATGGAGATGATATCATTTACGGCCAGGAAGGTAATGATACCATTGACGGTGGTGCCGGAGACGATGTCATTGACGGCGGCACCGGAATCGATACCCTGGTGTTGATGGATGATTCCTACGAATCCCTTGATTTTTCCAATGTCTCCAATATGGAAAGAATCGAACTGGCTGATGATGGTGAGGCCCAGACTTTGAGCCTTACTGCCCAGGATGTCTTTGCCATGTCCGAAGGCGGTTCCCTTGAGATTTCAGGCGGCAATGACGGAGACCAAGTCAGTCTTGATTTAAGTGACGGCTGGACCCAGTCTGGCGATACCTATACGGCCAATGTTGATACCGGTGCCGGCTTTGTGGATGTCTCCATCTCAGTGACAGATGTGATTGTTGTTACCTATGATGACCAAGGCAATCCCGTAACCTAATTTGATCAATATTCAAATAAACCTATACCTGGGGCCTGCCAGACTGATCTGGCAGGCCCCGGTTTTTTTTATGGCATAGGGAATCGCAGCCTGGCGGCCCTGGGGACAAAATTGGGGGATACCGCCTGGGTACATATCTGATTTTCCAAAAAATCTGGCAGCTTTTCTTTTTGTCTCCTTGTTTCCGGGTGAAAACCTGTGGTTTTTTTCCCTTGACAAAAACCTCTTGACAAAGATCAGGCGAATCAATACTTAATTCAGAACATGTGAGCGTAAAATACGTATGGAGACAGGGGTAAAAAGGTAAAAGCGTTAACAAGCACAGGCTTTTGATCCTGATAGCATCTGGAAAGGAATCTGCACATGGACGAATTAGAAGGCCTTTTGGAACTATACAAATCCCAGGGAATCTATATTGATATCGGTACCAAGGTGTACCTTGAAATTGACGGGGGCACCTTTTCTGTCACCAGTGTTTTTGTGGGCATGCTTAAAGATGAGTTCATGATCATCACCCTGCCCCAAAAATATAAAAGCGTAAAAAACAAATTATACCCGGGCAATACAATGATTGTAAAATACCTGCATGAAGGATCTGTTTTTGCCTTTCAGGCAGGGGTGATTGAAATGATCACCACCCCCATCCGGGCCATCGCGCTTGAATATCCAAAAGTGGTTCAGCAAAGAGAACTTCGCGGCAGCAGGCGCAGGGCCGTTGTCATACCGGGACGGGTGGAGGCAAAAAGAAGTGATACGCCTGTTATTGTCAACGATATCAGTAAAAAAGGATGCAGCTTTATATACCAGGGGAAAACCAACCTCCGAGAGGGGGATGTATTGCGGATTTTTTGCCAGTTTCCCGGATTTGCAGACGAAACCGGTGCCATGGCCTGTGTCAGAAATATAAGAAGAGAGCAGGGGACCCTGTCGGTGGGGGCTGAATTCCAGGATGCCACCCAGGCCTTTTTAACCCCTTTGATGCATTTTCTTTTGTCCATTGAGGGATTTGTCTGATTATTTTTAAATGGAATAAAAGACGAATTTAAATTTCCACGAAATCTGTATTTAAAATTGGCGAAAAATATTTAAATTTTTATCTAATAATTATCAGTGATGTCCGGTTAGTTTTTTGCTTGCTCAATAATTTTTTGATCTTTGACAATATTGTCCCTGTTTGAACTATGAGAGCCCTGCTCCTCGCAGCCAAACAGGTCATTTAGAATGGCGGTTCGCAGCTGCCGAACTCTTTTGATCGTGACCTTTTCATTAAACTGTTTTTGGCAATGGATTGCCAGTAACAGGTAAGTGATAAGGCCGCCAAGAATCTGAACCATAAGGCCGTATTCACTGCGGGCAATGAGATGATATACCTTCAGATGTTCTTTCCACCATTTGAAAAAATCCTCAATGGTCCACCGGAGTTTATAAATTGTTGCTATTTGTTCCGCTGTTAAATCATGCCTGTCAGTTGCCACATAGTATTTGACGCCAGCAATTTTATAGCCAACAACCCGAACAGGCCTTTTCGTCTGGTTTTGATTCGGAGTACCAAGTTTAACCAGTGCATCATAAAAAATGTAGCTGTCGGAAGGGGTCTCGTGGTTATCAATAATTGTTCTTGTTGTCCTGGTTTTTATACGGCAGACAAAATGTTTGCCTTGCTCCTGAAGCAGGTCAAATTCTTTATGGGATTGATATCCACGATCCATAACACCTGTTTGCCCCTTGGAAACTATTTTGGGAACAAAGGTGCGTTCAGCGCCGTTGCCTTCAGTCAAAAAGATTTTGTTTGGGATTCCGTGATTAATGTCAAATCCGCAATGTACTTTGGCTTTTTTACTTCCTTTTCTGTAGTTCGCCCAGTGCATTGAAAGGACTGCATTTATGAGACTACCGTCAATGGAAACCAACTCTCCTAACTCGGCGTGTTCACCCGGATGACACTCAAGAGCCTGTTTATAAAGATCCTCAAAGATAAATTGCAGTTGTTCGAGTCCCCTGTGATTGATGGCTTCACAGAAACTACTACGGCTGATACCACCGTCTGGCGCAATATTTTCTTTAGCAAAAACATTCTCCTTGAGATCCTGAATTAAATGTCGGGCAGACTTGTGCTCCTGAAGATGGAAATAAACCAAAGCATTTATCTGGTCTTCGAATGTCATTTTTAAAGGGCGGTCTCCTCGAGATTGTAATTCCGGTGCTTTTGAAAGTGACTTTATCAGAGGGCACCTGAAATTGTCAAAGTTCAGGGACCGTAGTTGTTTTTTAGGGACTGAGATGTGCGTCATTTGAGCTCCTTGAGTTAAATTTTCAAGGCGCACAAAAATTTTTACGCACATTTGTCAACACAAAACAGACTGTTTTTTCAATGATTTTAGATGCTTTTTATATGCAACAACCTAACCGGACACTACTGATTTTGACTGTAAACGCCAATACGTTTACGATTATCACAGCCAAACAAATTGATAAAAGCTGAATTGATTTTTAAATAATAAAATGCTGGCCCTCGGCTGAATCTTCTCTTTATTGCACTTCGAATCAATTGGGTAACGAAGGTAAAAGAATCCGTGAATGATCATTGATGAATGAACAGACAGCAAGGTGATTTCCAATGATAAAAATAGTTGAAGTCGGTCCCCGGGACGGGTTGCAGAACGAAAGCGTAATGATCCCCTCAAATATCAAGGTGGCCTTTGTTGATGCACTCTCTGAATCAGGGATTAGAGAAATTGAAGTCAGTGCATTTGTTTCGCCCAAAATGGTGCCCCAGCTCGGGGATGCCGCAACTGTATTCCAAAATATTCAACGTAAAAACAATGTGGTGTATTCGGCACTTGTTCCCAACTTAAAAGGACTTGAGCATGCGGTTGCAGCCGGTGCGGATAAGATTTGTGTTTTTATGGCCGCCAGTGAAACATTCAACCTGAACAATATTCATACAACAGTGGCTGGGTTCCTGGAGCGGTTTGTGCCTGTGGTCAAACAGTCAAAAAAACTTGGTCTCCCGGTCCGGGGATATATTTCCACAGCGTTCTGGTGTGCCTTTGAAGGTAAGATTCGCCCGGACATGGTTGTGGATTTGGCAAAACAGATGATTGATATGGGAATAGATGAATTGTCAATTTGCGATACCATTGGCAAGGCAACCCCGGATGAAGTGGCCACGCTCATGGATGTGTTGTTGCCATGCCTGCCTTCAGAGTGTATTGGGGTTCACTTTCATGATACCTACGGCAGAGCAATTGCCAATGTTCTTAAATCGGTCTCTTACGGTATACAGATTGTTGATGCCAGTGTCGGAGGGCTTGGCGGATGTCCCTTTGCCCCTGGCGCCACCGGTAATGTGGCCACGGAATCTGTTGCGGCAGAATTGATCAAGGCCGGTGAAAAAGTAAATCTTGATATTCCCAGGCTTTATCAAGCCTATGAATTAATAGCCCCGTATTTGCCGGCTCAACCCCAACCCCCGACAGCCTCCCTGGCATGCAGAGTCTGTCAATTTTTTGATGGAAATAAATGCTGTGAAAAATAAACACCCGGATCTTGGATCTGGCTCTGTAAACTGGATATAATAGACAATAGGCCCAATATAATAGATGAAACCGCTTATTTGAAAATTCAAAAAAAGTGCCGGCAGGAGGCTGGAAATGAAATTGTATACAGGTACGGGGGACAGGGGGAAAACAAGTCTGTTCTCCGGCGAACGGGTGATGAAATCATCTCTGCAGGTTGAGGCCTACGGAGAAATCGACGAGCTCAATTCATTTATCGGAATTGTCAAGGCGGCCTGGGAGATCGAGGATCCCGAGTTGGATCGCCAGATCGACTGTATCCAGGCACAGCTCCTGGAAGCCGGGGCTTGGATGGCAACCCGTCCGGGCGCTTCATCTGCTTTATTTTTACCCCCTTTTACCCATGAACCGGCACAAGCGCTTGAATCCGTCATTGACCAGCTCTCCGAACACCTGCCCGAACTCAAGCATTTTATTCTGCCCCAGGGGCATTTGTCCGCAACCATGGCCCAGGCGGCAAGGGCTGTCTGCCGCAGGGCGGAGCGTCGGATGATCGCCTTTGCCACCGGGGCCAGCCATGGTGAAAGTAAAACAGATACGCTTAAGAATATCCTGGTTTTTCTCAACCGTCTGTCTGACTATCTTTTTATTCTTGCCAGGTACCTGAACAAGCGGCACGGCATGGAAGATACCTTGTGGAAACCATAACACCTAAATACCGCAAACGTCATTTGACCGGATATGCAAGGCTCCGGGCATGCATCTGCATATTTTTTGGGCAAATGCCCGAGAACCAATCAGATCCGGTCAAAAGGCGATCCCTTAAGGGCCCGGCCGTTGAGGGGGGGTGCATGTACAAGATAGGTGAGCGGCAAAAATGAAAAATACGTATTATCATCGCCGGAAATACCACCCAATGGCCCAAAATTCAAAACAACGATTAGGTAACAGCGTATTTTCAATGGGACCTTACACGGTTGAACTGGCTGCCAGGAAACGGCTGGCCAAAGATATCTGCGAACTGACATTTACCCGGCCACAAAATTTTCAATTTATTCCCGGACAATACATCCGGTTTCACTTTCAGGGGCTGGAACGCGATTATACCCTGGTGGGCGCCCGTGATGACTCCAGGATCTCCATTTGTGTGGAACGGTTCGAAAATCAAGGTTTTTTAGCCCGTCTTTTTAAATGCAAGCCTGGTCAAAGACATGAAATTTCAGGTCCCTACGGTCATTTTATTTACAGACCCGGGAGGCGTCCTTCTGTGTTTGTGGGAACAGGAACCGGTGTTGCCCCTTTTGCTGGGTTTGCCGCTTCCGGAGTATCGGGGTATATCCTGCTTCAGGGCGCAAGACAAAGCCAAGACCTGATTTACCGGGAATGTCTTGAAAAAAACAGCAAAACCTATGTTCCCTGCCTCAGCCGTGATCCAGGCGCAGCCTCGGCATTTCAGGGCCATGTGACCCAGTATCTGGATCAGGTCCTTTCCAGAGGCGAGTACCGATTTTATATTTGCGGCGGCAGGCAAATGATACAGGATGCATGGGCATTATAGACCGCAGATTTCCCGGGTCCCTGGTTTTTAATGAACGGTTCAGTTGACGGCGTTTGTTAAGCAATCCGGATTACCGTGTGTTTAAAGCCCCCGGGGCCGGCCAGTATTGCCATTAAATCATCTGCAACTGGCACTCACTTGGCCGGGGGTCAGACTTACAGGGGCAGTAAAAGGTGGCCAGTCCTCTCTGCCAGGTTTGTCCCGAGAGGACTGGAACGGCAGGACAGGTTTCTTCCGGCCGTGAATGATGATCTGAGAAAATATGCCACCATGGGGCGTTCTTATGTGTTGTCATATTAAATCCTCCGGTTTCAGGTTTATGGCGCAGGATACCCACGTATCTGCGGGTAAAATTATCGTTTGCAAACGGCCTCAGCCAATACAAGGCTTTGGCTTAAATGTTAGGTGATGAACATCATTGTCAGAACTGTTACGATCATAGGTAACCTCCTGTTTTGGGTCTGAGTATCTACCACCGGATGCTGGGCTGTTAATGTTTTTTATGCCTGACAATGTTTTGGGGCGATTGATAAATAATATGGTGCTGTTTGATAGAATTTCAATGGCAAACCCTTTTTTAATTTTTTTTATCGACAAGCGCAAGCCTGGTGATTTCTTGTGCGCTGTCCTTGTTCCGGTTTTTGATACATCATACAGAATACTCCATGGGGGGAATGAAAATAAAGGGGTAAAAGGGGTGAGGTCTTTTAAGTTTATCCTGTTATCGTTGCTGTACCTGCTGCTGCCGTTGCTGCTGTTGTCTTTGTTTTTACAGGCAACCGAAAATATCACCTGGTCTACCCTTGTCTCAAGAACTGCCGGAATATATGCCTTTGTCTGGTATGCGCTTCAATTTATCATAACCGCCAGGATCCGTTTGCTGGAACGCTTGATTGCCCAGGACAAACGGCTGGTCCTTCACATGCTCTTTGCCATTGGTGTCCTGGTGATTGTTCTCATTCATACCGGCTTTGGAAATGAAAAATATATCAGCAAAATTCAGGCAGGCCTCGGCGGCACGGCCGATATGGTCTTGCTTTGGGCAACCCTGTTCAGCGGTCTGTTTTTCAGCAATTATTTTATCCGGTTCCTGCCGGTTCTCAAGCCATTCAGGGATAAGATCGCAGCCGTGTTAACCCTTACACACGAACGATGCCTGCTGTTGCATTATGCCATGCCCGCAGGAATGGTATTGCTGATTGCCCATGTGGTGCTCATCCCCGAACAGGGATTGATCGTATTCAAGGCAGGCATGGCCATGATCGGCGCTGGCCCCCTGTTTGTTTTTTTGTATTATAAGATACGTGTTCCCCAAATGCTGGAAAAAGATCCATGGAAGGTCAACAAGGTGATTTTCGAATCCGACTCGGTCTTTACTATGCTTTTTGATCCGCCCCCGGGCAGAAAGATCAAACACCGGGCCGGCCAGTTTTGTTATATCCGCCCTTTGGACAGGTCCATGCCGTCACAATCCCATCCTTTCACCATTTCATCCCCACCAAAAGACCGGCAACTGAGCATTACGGTTAAACAATTGGGGGATTTTACAGCTAAAATCAAAGAGATCAAATGCGGCAGCTCGGTCAGCATAAACGGGCCATATGGGGATTTTTCATATGACCGGGTGTTATCCGGCCGCACTTTGATTTTTATTGCAGGAGGCATTGGTGTAACCCCTATGCTGTCCATGCTCGGTGATCTTTCCATTCAGGATCCAAAGCGCAAAGTCATACTCCTATGGGGGGTAAGGTATAAAAAAGATCTCATCCGTTTAAACGAAATACAGGCGATCGGAAAACAGATGCCCCTCTTTGTTTTTGAACCGGTGTTATCACGGGAACCCGTGTGGGCTGGGCTCAGGGGGCGAATTGATAAAATTATGCTGGATCAGGTGCTCAAGCGTCATGGGGTGAACATGGATGCTTTGAATCAGGCTGCCTGTGAATTTTTTATTTGCGGGCCTGGACCAATGACAATGGATATTTTACAGGTGTTAAAAGAAACAAAAATCCCAAGCTGTACCATTCATACGGAACAATTTTCATTTTAAAAAATCACCATTGAACATACACCGGATCTCATGGATAATGTTCAGTATGCCCCAAACCATTGTTCGCCGTTGTGCAGGGGTGATCAAGGCACAATCAAACCCGCACGATATTTCACGCCAGAGTGCTGGGTCGTCTCAGGCCCCGTCAAATAGGCGGAGACGAATGTGAGCCGCTTTTTTTCGGCGAAAAGAACACCATTGGGTGATTTGGAAATAAAACGAAACGTGATCCATGAAATATTAAATTTGGTTGATTGCTATAGTTTTAGTCAAGCCGTCGGCACGGAGACTGGTTTGTCTCTTGGGTTGCAAAACGGGACGGGCTTGACTACATCCCCGGCGGCCTGGTGGGTATCAGTTCCTCTGCCTGGTCGGTGAGTGCCTTTTTATTGATAGTGACAGACTATAAAAAAAATCTTGCGGCAGCGAAAAAATTCGCCTTGGGACTGACCGAAAACTTCAGCGCATCAATTAAAGTCGGAGATTTTGAAATCAAATGGACCATAGGCATCAGCGATATGGAAGGCCGCTATGGCGGTGCTGTGCCGATGCCCTGAACGCCGGCAGCAAGGCCAAAGAAAACTGGGCTAACATCAATGATCCCAAGGTCGATCTTGACGGGTTTGAAGGCGGTTTTCAGGATGGTGTGAATTATTATTTTTCTGCGGCTGGAGGTTAAGGGGGGGGGGGGCGGATCTTTATTTCATCTGGATCCAGGATTCGCATTGATGAAGGCCAACCGGAAAGAATCAGGCTGGCCAATAGGATTCAGCCCTGAAAGTTGAGTGTTAAATATAAAAAGGGGTATTGCTTTCCCCCCAAAGCAATCTCCCCTTTTATATTTTTTTATCCGTCTAAAGCGGGTTATTCTGCAGGCTCATAGGCTTCTGCGGTTGTCAAATTTATCCTTTGGACAGAAGAGACCATCTGTTTGCACTGCCATCCTTCAGGGTGCTGGTTTGATGCGGGCAATATTTTCTGGGCCACATCATTGTTTTGTTTTTTTTCATATATCAAAAAGTGTTGCGGTGTGACCTCGTGAACATATTTGCCCGATACCAGCAGCGGCAGCGTATTGGGCACGTCTGTCCGGATCAGATTCCCTCTTTTGGAATACTCAGAATAGGCGGTGTTTTTCAGACTTGATCATCGGTTTGAGGATCCTGCAGTTTTGGTTTGCAAACGACCGTGCAGGGGGTGCCATCCCTGCACGGCCGATGCGAAAAATGATCAGTGGAGGTGCCCTGATGATTTTGGACCCTGATCATATCTCTTTGGCATGTACCCAATTAATACCAGAAAGAGAAATAAAGCAATCAGGGAAAACCCTATTTTATTAGGTAAAAAATCTTAGTTGAATAATAAAGTTAAGTTGAAAAGATCAAAACGGCTTGTTTATTTGGTGGCGGGCCGGCCCTTGATGATGAAATTAAGAGTGGTAATTCCTTTGGATACCGCATATTTCGTAAGTTCAGCCGTATTGTTGAGTTTTAATTTTTTTTTCAGGTTGGATTGGTGGGTTTGTACTGTTTTGGGACTGATAAATAATTTTTGGGCAATGGCCTGGGGTTTGTAGCCTTCTGCAATGAGCTGGAGTACCTCCCTTTCCCGGTTTGAAAGGATGGAAAATATGGGATTGGCAACCTTTTGGTCCAAGATGTTTTTAACCACAGAGCCTGCAACGGCAGCACTGAGATAGATTTCGCCTTTTGCAACGATCCTGACCGCTGTGATCAACTCTTTTAAAGGACAGGATCTGAGCAGGTATCCGGAAATGCCCAGGTTAATCATACCCCAGACAAATTCAGGATTTGCGGTTTTGGACAGGGCAATAATTTTGATTTTTGGATTTTGGGATATGATCTGACGTACGACTTCCATCCCGTTCATATCCGGCAAGGCTGTTTCGAGAATCAGGATATCAGGGGCGAGGCAAGCAACCGAGTCAATGGTGGAAAGGCCTGAGTCCGCCTCTCCTGACACCTGTATCCCATCCTCTCTTGCAACGGTGTTCACCAGGCTTTCCCTGAACAGACGCTGGGTGCCTGTGATAAAAAGCCGTGTCTCGTTCATCTTGTATCTATGTCCATTGGTTTGCTTCACCGATTGGTTTTTTCGTCCAGTCAGTGAATGCGGTCAATTTTCATTCCCTGCAAACGTTTGTGCAGAGGATAAATCGTTCATAAATTGTGAATTGATTTTTAGTATAAATACCCCAAATCCCATGGCCGGTTCAAGGGATAAAGCCTTGAACCCAGAATGAGAGATCAGCAAATCACAATGTGTCAGGGGGGAGGATGAAAAATGGGGAAAGGGCAGGGCCCTTTCCCCATTATTTTACAGACTCGGTTATCAAAGAACAGGCTTGATCTTTGATCGGGCCGATTATTTTAACTTTTGGATTTTTTCCCAGGCCGTGTCAGGTATCTGGGCGCCCATGACCTGGCAGACTTCATAACCGCAGGCCGATCCAAGCTGCCCGCTTTTTTCAATGGAATATCCATGGGCAATGCCGTATAAAAAGCCTGCAGCCCATAAATCCCCCGCCCCTGTGGTGTCTTTGGGATCATTGCCTGAAACCGGGGGAATTTGAGTGGTTGAGTTTTGAAACCTAACATAGCTGCCATCTTTGCCCACCTTGAGAACCGCGTAGGTCACGTTTTGGGCCAGGATATCCAGCGCTTTTTTTTCATCTTTCTGACCTGTATATGCAAAGGCTTCATCTTCGTTGGCAATGAGAATATCCACATACTTTTCGATCATGTCCGGCAGGATCTCTTTGGATGCTTCCACCACCTCAAAACTTGCCAGATCCAGGGCGATTAATGCATTGGCTGCCTTTGCCGCCTCCATGGCCGCCGTTATGAGATCCGGGTTAAAGAGCAGATACCCTTCAATCACGGCAATGGCGGTATCCTCAAACAATTCAGACGTAATAGATGCAGGGTCCATCTCTGTGGATGCGCCAAGGTCTGTGAACATGGAACGCTGGGCATCGGGGGTAACCACGGAAAGCACCTTGCCTGTAGGCGTTTTAGACAGGCTTAGTTTCGGGTCCACTCCAGAGGCAAGAATTTGGGCTTCAAAATTTTCACCATAGGCATCTTTTCCCCGCCTGCCGATGAACCGTGATTTACCGCCCAATTTTCCCACCCCCAGGATGGTGTTGCAGGCCGCCCCCCCGGGAACGACAATGGGTGTCTGGTCTGTTTGGGATAAAATCGCCTGGTGGTCGGCATCAACCACATAGGTCATCCCCCCTTTTTCTTTGCCGAGGGCTGATAAAAAACCATCGGTTTCATTGATGAGGACATCCACCAATGCCGCGCCGATTCCGGTGATTCTGGTGCTGGACATTATGATTCTCCATTTTTAATTCAGGTTATAAATTTATCATGCATCATAAAAGGTGGGGCTTGGTTGTCAAGGGATTTTTACTCTTTATACAAACATGAACATATATTGATATATTTTTTTGAAAGTATTGACAATTTTATGGAAACAGCCTATATCTTACGGTGATATTGTATGCGTAACATATATAAAATATATCAGATTTTTATAAAATTACCCCTAATCATAAGGAGACGGCATGTCAGAGAAACTTTCATCTTTGTTTACATCTGAATCTGTTACCGAAGGTCATCCAGACAAGGTGGCGGATGCAATTTCAGACGCCATTCTGGATGCGATCATGGCAGAGGACAAAAACTGCCGCGTGGCTTGCGAGACATTGGTGACCACAGGCCTTGCCATGGTGGCCGGCGAAATCACCACAGACTGCTATGTGGATATTCCCGAAGTGGTCAGAAATACCATTAAAGATATCGGATACAACTCTTCCACCATGGGATTTGACTGGCAGACCTGCTCTGTCATCACCAGTATTGATCAGCAGTCCCGTGATATTGCCCAGGGTGTTGACGAAGGCGCAGGGCTGTTTAAAGAGCAGGGCGCGGGTGATCAGGGCCTGATGTTCGGGTTTGCCACCAATGAAACCGAAGAACTCATGCCCATGCCCATTATTTATGCCCATAAACTCACCAACCGCCTGACCCAGGTCCGAAAGAACGGTGCCCTTGATTTTCTCCGGCCCGACGGCAAATCCCAGGTGACCATCGAGTACGTGGACGGCAAGCCTAAACGGGTGGATACCGTTGTGATTTCCACCCAGCATTCTCCCGATGTCACCCATGATGACCTTAAGGCGGCCATAATTAAAGAAGTCATTAAAAAAGTGATTCCTGAAGATATGATGGACGGAGATACCCGGTTTTTCATTAATCCAACCGGCCGTTTTGTGGTTGGCGGTCCCATGGGCGACTGCGGGGTTACCGGCCGTAAGATTATTGTCGATACCTATGGGGGCCAGGGCAGCCACGGCGGCGGATGTTTTTCCGGAAAAGATCCTTCCAAGGTGGACAGATCTGCCTCTTATATGGGCCGTTACGTAGCCAAAAACCTTGTGGCAGCAGGTCTTGCAGACAAGTGCGAGGTTCAGGTGGCCTATGCCATTGGTGTGGCAGAGCCGGTGTCCATGATGGTGGATTTCATGGGCACAGGCAAAATTGATGAAGCCCGTGCGGTTGAGATTGTCAAAGAGGTTTTTGACTTAAAGCCTGCCGGCATTATCAAGGAGCTGGACCTTTTGCGTCCCATTTACAGAAAGACCTCAGCCTATGGCCATTTTGGACGTAAAGACCCTGACTTTTACTGGGAAAGAACCATCAAAGCTGACCAGATCAGAACTCTGGCAGGATTATAAACCTGACAACCCCCTAAAAAAGGCTGTCTGACAAGGTGTGATGGGTTTTGACCAATGCCGGATCAGGCGGCCTTAAATTTACGAGTAACGCTCTGGGGTTTACTATTTATTGATTTAAAAAATAACCTTATAGACAAAACACTCAAAGCACAAGGAGTTACCATATGCTAGAGCCAAGGAAAATCCCTGATTTTATAGATCTTGACCTTTCATTAAAATACAAGGTCAAGGATATTTCCCTTGCCGAGGACGGAATCAAGGACATGCAGCTTTCTGAAAAGGAAATGCCCGGACTCATGGCCATCAGGGAAAAGTACGGTCCTGAAAAACTTCTCAAGGGCCTGAAAATCATGGGCAGCCTTCACATGACCATCCAGACCGCCATGCTCATTGATACCCTGTACGAGCTGGGCGCTGATATCCGCTGGGCATCCTGCAATATTTTTTCCACCCAGGATCATGCAGCTGCCGCCATTGCCCAAAAAGGGACTGCGGCTGTTTTTGCCTGGAAAGGAGAAACCCTGGACGAGTTCTGGTGGTGCACAGAACAGGCCTTGATCTGGCCTGACGGGTCCGGCCCGGATCTTATCGTGGATGACGGAGGGGATGCCACCCTTTTTGTTCACCAGGGTGTAAAAGTGGAAAAAAATCCCTCTATACTTGAAACACAGACCCACAGCCAGGACGAACGGTGCCTTATGGACCGCCTCAAGGTTTCCCAGGCCCGGGATCCCCAGCGCTGGATAGAGATTGCCCAAAAGATCAAAGGGGTTTCAGAAGAGACCACCACAGGGGTTCACCGCCTCTATCAGCTGGCATCCAAAAAAGAACTTTTGTTTCCGGCCATCAATGTCAACGATTCGGTTACCAAATCCAAGTTTGACAACCTTTACGGGTGCCGGGAATCCCTGGCCGACGGTATCAAGCGGGCAACCGATGTGATGCTTGCCGGCAAAACCGTTGTCGTGGCAGGGTATGGTGATGTGGGCAAGGGATGTGCCGCTTCCATGAAAGGGTATGGCGCCATTGTTCTGGTCACTGAGATCGATCCCATCTGCGCCCTCCAGGCGGCCATGGAAGGATATGAGGTGGTTACCATGGAAGATGCCGCCACCCGGGGAGATATCTTTGTCACGGCCACGGGCAGCTACCATGTGATCACAGGAGAACATATGGAGATGATGAAGGATGAATCCATTATTTGCAATATCGGCCATTTTGACAATGAGATCAATATGGCATACCTGGAAAATCATCCCAAGGCCGTAAAGATTGTTGTCAAACCCCAGGTGGACAAATGGACCCTGGCATCCGGCCGCTCGATTATCGTGCTTGCAGAAGGCCGGCTGGTCAACCTTGGCTGCGCCACAGGTCACCCCAGTTTTGTCATGAGCAACTCTTTTTCAAATCAGACCCTGGCCCAGATTAAACTGGCCAAGGAAGATCTTGAGGCAAAGGTCTATACCCTGCCCAAGGAATTGGACGAAGAAGTGGCAAGGCTTCATTTGAAAAATCTTTCCGTTACGTTGACCAAGCTCACCCAGGAACAGGCAGATTACCTTGGAATTCCGGTAAACGGTCCGTTTAAGTCAGAGCATTATAAGTATTAATTAAACCTTTAGTTGTTTTTACCCCCGGCAGGCCATCGAGCCTGCCGGGGGTTTGTTTTTTTATGCCCCCGGGTGAATTGATCTTGGACCATGGCCGGGTTCAAATCTGTGAATTTTAAAGCAGCGGCCGGATTCACAGGTTTGAACCTGTTGATTTTATCGTAATTTAAGCTGGTTACCCTGACACAGGCCTGGACGGGTCTTTATGGAGTTCAAAATTTTGAACTTTTAGACTGAAAATTGTCCGCAATATCCATGGATTCCCACCGGAAAACGGGTGAAATCGGATAGAAAAGAAAGCCTAATGTTTTTATTTTCAATAAAAACAATGATTTAGCTTTGTTTTAAGATATTTAAAAAGGACTTGGCACAAGGATTGCTTTTATACAAATTAAATTAATTTTTTCATCTTTTTTTCCTTTTCTGAAAACAGGCTGCCAGGGTTACCCGGCAGCCTGTTTTAGTTGGAAAATATAAACCTGTAAGGTTTTCCACGTTTTTGTCCGGGCAATCTCTCCCTTTTTTTTATGAGAACAGCAAAATAGGTTTATTTTAACAGCTGATCCATGATCTCCTTGTCTTCCGGGAATCTGCCCGAGGCATGCTTTGAAAATACAAGAGTATCGTTAGCAACAATCTCATAGATACCGTTGGCACCGGGGACAAGTTCGGCAACGATGCCTGTCTGTTCTTTGATGAGGGCTGCCAGACCGGCAGCTTTGGGCTGGTAGTTTCAGACCGAGCAATAGGTGATCTTAATTTTCATTTAATTTTCCTTTGACTTAAAGTCGTATGTCTCTTTTGTTTATCAATTATTCCAAGGCCTTTTTTACCGAATTTGACCTTGCAGGATTTGTTCAAAAAGAGTTTAATGCAGGCCAATTAAATTTAAAAGGCTTAAATGATCGAGGAGGGTAAATGCTATTTCACATGCCGGTTAAACTCTATTTTGGACCTGGCCAGATTGAACAGCTCAAATCTATTGTATCAGAAGAGTTAAAGGCCAAATCTTCAGTCATTATTACGGATAAAGGTGTTGCTGAGGCAGGACTTGTGGACCGGGTAACAGATCTTTTGCCCGGTGCAAGGGTGTTTGATCAGATCGAAGCCAATCCCAAATCCAACACCATTAACCAGATTGCCGCGGCCCTGAGAACGGATAAACCAGACCTGATCATCGGCCTTGGCGGGGGCAGCCCCCTGGATGCTGGAAAGGCCCTGGCTTTGCTGGTGACCAATGGGGGGAATATTGAAGATTATGAAGGCAGGGAAAAGTACACTTCAGATCCTTTACCCTTTTTGGCCATTCCCACCACCTGCGGCACAGGGTCAGAGGTGACCTGGGTCTCGGTGATCACCGATGTAAACCGAAAATTTAAGATGAGCATCAAAGGGTCACGGATGTATCCTTGTGTCTCCATTGTGGACCCGGATCTGATTTCAAGCCTGCCCAAATCCATTATTGCCTCCACAGGCCTTGATGCCTTAACCCATGCTGTGGAGGCCTATTTGTCAAAACCTGCCACCCTGGTTACCGATACCTGTGCGGCCAGGGCTGTGCAATTGATTTTGGGATCTTTGGAAAAGGCCTGGGCAGATATTGAAAATAACCGGCTTGACCGGGAAAACCTCATGATGGGCTCCACCATTGCAGGGTTTGCCTTTGGTAATTCAGATGTGACTGCGGTCCACTGTATTTCAGAATCCATTGGGGCGCTTTACGATGTTCCCCACGGGGTGGCCAATTCCATTTTTCTTCCCCATGTGCTGGCCTATAATTTGCTGGCCTGCAAGGGGAAAATGGCGGATCTTGCCAAAATCGCCGGCATGGCCCAAAAGGCCAAGGCCGTTTTTCCCGGGGCAAAGGATCCCCAGGACGCTCTGGCCAAAACCTTTATCCAGGAGATCAGGTCGCTTTCCTCCCGCCTGAAAATTCCGCGTTTTTCTGATTTGAACATTGGCCCGGACCAGAACAAGACCATTGCCCGGATGTCTGTGGCCAACAATTCAAACGATTCAAATCCCTTGACCCTTGGGCAGGCTGATTATTGTAAAATACTTGAAAATGCTTTGGAATAGGGTATAGTCCGTCCGTGTGTCTGGGCTGAATTCAAGGACAAGGGGATCGAATTTGGCACAGCCTTAATTGTTTAATAAAAAATTTACGGCAGGATCAAATGGATTTTAATCCCTGTATGAAACACCAATTGGTCAGAAAAACAGTCCGGGAGTTTGCGGAAATTGAAATCAAGCCCCATGTGGCACAATTGGACAAGGAAGGTCGTTTCCCGAGTGAAATCGCAGAGAAAATGGGGCCGCTTCATTATTTCGGGCTTTAGGTTCCCAGGCATTTAGGTGGGGCAGGACTGGACAGTATCTCCTATGCCATTGTCATCGAAGAACTCTCCCGGGTATCTGCCTCTCTCGGGCTCTGTGTTACCGTTCACAACTCTGTGGGAATATATCCCATTCTGGCCTTTGGTACGCCGGAGCAGATTCAACGCCTGGTGCCGGATATGGCCTCGGGCAGCCATATCGGTGCCTTCTGCCTGACAGAGGCCAATGCCGGTTCTGATGCCGGAGGCGTGGAAACCATGGCCCGGAAAACAGATTCAGGCTATGTGATCAACGGGACCAAAATTTTTGTCACCAATGGTGGGGTCTGCGATATTGCCCTGGTTTTTGCCGTGGACGAGCAGGAGAACAGGGTCAAGGGCAAACCCGTGGCCAATGTTTTTGTGGTGGAAAAAACCCGGCCCGGATTTTTGGTGGGGGAGGTTGAAGAACTCTGCGGGATGCGGGCGAATCCGGTATCTTCTCTTTTTTTTGAGGATTGCACGATTCCTGAAACCAATCTTCTGGGTAAACATGGCCAGGGATTGAAAATCGGTTTGTCAGCCCTGGACACCGGCAGAATCGGCATTGCTGCCCAGGCTCTGGGCATTGCCCAGGCCGCTTTTGAAGCCTCCCTTTCCTATGCCAGGGAACGCCAGCAGTTTAATTCCTCCCTTTCCAGGTTCCAGACCATTCAAAATTATCTGGCAGAGATGGCAACCGGGATTGAGGCTTCCAGGCTTTTGCTATACCGTGCTGCGGCTGCCAAGGACAGGGGAGGGACATTTTCAGCCCAGGCCTCCATGGCAAAGCTTCACTGCAGTGACACGGCCAAAAAGGTCACCGACCTTGCCGTACAGATTCACGGGGGGTATGGATATTCCAAGGAGTATGATGTGGAGCGGTATTTCAGGGATGCCAAGGTTACCCAGATCTATGAAGGGACCAGTGAAATCCAGAAAATGGTCATTGCCAGGGATCTGCTGACCCGGCCAAGTTAAGCCAATCCAAGTATCAGGATGATAAAAAATGGAAAATTTTAATATCGTTGTATGTATTAAGCAGGTGCCTATGGTATCCGAGCTGCCCTGGAATACCAAAACAGGGACCCTGAAACGGGAATTGGCCCAGGGTATGATGGATCCTTGTTCAAAGCTGGCCCTTGAAGCAAGTCTTAAGCTCAAGTAGGCCCGGTCAGAAGACGGGGTTTCCACAAGGATACTGGCCCTGTCCATGGGGCCTGCCATGGCCGAAGAAACCCTTCACCAGGCCGTGGCTTTAGGGGTAGACCGGGGGGTGTTGCTCTCTGACCGGCAGATGGCCGGAGCAGACACCTGCCTGACCTCTTTTATCCTGGGCGAATATATCCGCAGGTTTGAGCCCCAAACCGATTTTATTCTCTGCGGGGCCCAGACCAGTGACAGCGAGACCGCACAGGTCGGCCCCCAATTGGCATGTGAACTGGATATGCCGGCCATTGGATGGGCCTCCCACCTGAGCCTTTCAGGCCGAACCCTGATTGTACAGCGCCATGTGGATGAATTTTTAGAAACCTTGGAAATGGATTTGCCGGGCCTTGTGACCATTGACCAGGGGGCCTTTGCCCCGGGATATGCTTGTCTTGGAGATGTCCAGTCGGCATTTGAAACATCCCGGGTGACGGTTGTGGACGCAAAGATGCTGGGTCTTGACAAGGAATTCAATGCGCTCAAGGATTCTCCCACAAGAATTATAGAGGTATATTCTCCCACCACCCAAAAGAAAAATACAGTGCTCAAAGGGGCTGCAAAGTCTGTGGTCGACCAATTGTTTAAAACCTATGGCAAGGTTATCAGCTCTGCCATGGGCAAGGATATTGAGATGAAAGAAGGTCAGAATGGAAAAAACAAATAAAGATATCTGGGTGCTTGGAGATTACCGGAATTATTTCCGCAGCCGGGTTACCCTTCAGATTTTGGCCCGGGCCAGATTTTTGGCTGAAAAGACCGGGGCAAAGGTTTGTGCCGTGGTGTTCGGCCATGATGTGGACGAGTATGCCCGTGAGTATATTGCCCATGGGGCTGACCGGGTATATGTGATGGATCATCCCCGGCTTGAGGGATATTCCCTTGAAATTTACAGTTTTCTGCTCACCAGCCTGGCCAGAGAATTTTCTCCTGATATTCTTTTGATCGGGGCCACACGATTTGGTCAGGAGATTGCCCCGAGGGTGGCCAAGGCCTTGAAAACGGGTTTGACCGCAGACTGCATTGACCTTGAAATTGATGAAAAAGGGCGTCTGGTTCAGATTGCCCCCTCTTTTGGCGGCAACCTCATCGCCAGGATCATCACCCCCAAGGCAAGGCCCCAGATGGCCACTGTCAGGCCCGGCACCTTCCGGGAACTGGCCCATGATGACAATGCCAAAGGGGAGATAATCCCCATGGATCTGCCAGAAGATCTTCCCGAACAAAGGGTTTGCTGTCTTCAGTCCGAATATAAACCGGCCAAGGCTGTGGGGATTGAAGAGGCGGATATTGTGATCACCGGGGGCAGGGGCATGGGCTCCAAGGGAAAGTTTAAAAAATTATTCGACCTTGCCGGTCTTATGAATGCAGAAGTCGGGGCCACAAGACCTGTGGTCTATGCCGACTGGATCGGTCATGATGCCCTGGTGGGACAGGCAGGCAAACAGATCCGGCCCAAGGTCCTCTTTGCCTTCGGCATCTCAGGCGCCATTCAGCATACTGCGGCCATCTCTGATGCCGATTTTATTGTGGCCGTGAATAAAAACCCCAACGCCACCATGATGAAAATGGCGGATGTGGCCATTGTGGCGGATGCCAACCAGGTCTGTTCCGGCATCATAAGGGAAATAAAGAAAAATATCAGGGATTGAGCCATGCATGTATTTGACAATGATTTAAGAATGGTTCCGGAAAAAGCCGGGGGTCACACCCTGGTGTTGTCAGACAGATGGGCCATCAATAACACGGCAAACGGAGGTTATATTATGGCCCTTTTGACCCGGGCCATGGGAGCAGATTTGCCCGGGAATAACACCGGTGACAGCTAGGGTGTGGCCGGGGGTATCAAAAACACGGCTGCCATTATCACGGCCAATTACATGGACCGGTGTCTTCATTGCCCGACCCGGATCCAGGTCTCCACCCTGGGAGAATCCACCCATTTTATAAGAAAACAGGCAAGTATCGTTCAGGATGGCAGGGAACGGATCAGGGCCATGGGAACTTTTGTAAGGCCCAGTCAAATTGATTTTCCTTCGGACTATGATGGGGTGCCCGAAGATGTGGCCCCATGGGACAGGTGCATAAAGGTGCCGTCCATGCCCGGATATTCCTTGTTTGATCAGGTGGACCTGAGGCTGGATCCTGAGTATGCCGGGTGGATGGAGGGCAATCTGGCCCAAAGATCTGTGATGAAAGGCTGGGTACGCTTTAAAGACCCCCGGGCCGTTGACCTTGAGGCCCTGACCCTGTTTGCAGACAGTTTTCCCCCTTGTGTCCTTGCCCGCCACGGGCTTGTGGCCTGGGTGCTCACCATTGAATATTCGGTCAATATCAGGGAACTGCCCTCATCTGACCGGCTCAAAGGCATATTTACCACCCGGTTTATTTCAAGCGGTCTGGTGGAGGAAGATGGTGAACTCTGGGATGAAAACGGAAGGCTGGTTGCATTGTCCCGGCAGATTGCCAAGTTTCACCCTCAATAACCTGGATGGACGGACCATGGGCTTTGTTTTTGTATCCAATGAAACAGACCCTCTATTGAAATGTTTTGCCTGGCGGCCTTGCCGCTAAAGTAAAATCGTTTCGTGAAACATGCGGGTTGATAAGGGGCTTTTGTCTCAAGTTTCAAATAAATAAAGGCGGCGCCTTGGCAAGGGGCGCCGCCTTTATTCGGAAGCAATATAATACTTAAACTTAACGAGGGTTATGGGTTATCCTGCAACATCAACTCCGTTGTCGCATCCAATGGAGTCAGAAGTTTCACATTCAAAGTTTAAATGGCGGGTATCTTCGTGTCCGACTTCTCTTTCTTCATCACTTTCTATATAGTTATGTTCGTGGCTGCTCATGGTATTCTCCTTTTTTTCTGGGATTGGTTTGTTGTGTACTTTTTTAATTCTGTCCCGTGTTAGACATATTATGCGCACCAATGATAAGTTGTCAAGTAAAAAGTTTTAATAAGCTAACTTTTTTTGTTCGTGTTTATGAAAAGACCCCAATTTTTCTTGACTTGTTCCCAGCTCGATTCTATATATAAAATATAGATCAAATTCGTCTTGACCATTGGCAGACAATGCCAGATCCCATTGGAACATGGAAAACGCACCATGGTTTGAGAAATAACTTTAATCTCTGTAACCGTTTAATTGCCCGAGCAGGGCCATTTAAAAATTGTGGCTGCATCTTAACTTAAGTATAAATGAACTACAAAAAGGTGATTCCATGACTGAAACGATTTTTGAATTTTTAACCCAAATCGGTTTTTTGCATCCTGTTCATCCTGCCTTTACCCATATCCCCATGGGCATGGTGATGGGGGCTGTGGTGTTCAGATTCTGTGCAGTGGTGCCTCGGTTGAAAATCCTTGCCAGAACAGGGTATCATTGCCTGATCCTAGGGCTTTTGGGAATTGTGCCAACGGTATTTACAGGGTATCTGGACTGGCAGCACAAGTACCAGGGCCAGTGGGAGACCCTGATCATTGTAAAAATGGTGCTGGCCGCGCTTCTGGCCATTCTCATGATTTTTATTGCTGTCAAGGATGATCCTGAAAACCCGGGGTTTAACAAAATGACCGGATTTTATTTTTTATTGATTTTACTGGCTGTCGGTCTGGGCTTTTCCGGCGGTGAACTTGTTTTTGGATAAAGGGGGAAACATGTTACGATATTTTTTTAGTGCTTTGATTGCAGCCTTTATTTTAATACCCGGCACGGCCATGGGTTCGGAATATGATCACGAGCTTAAGGCTGATGATATGACGGTGTTTTGGCGGATTGATCAAGACCGGATTCATGTTAAACTTTCTGCAAAAACCCAAGGATGGGTGGCCATTGGGTTTGACCCTGAAAAAGCCATGCAGGGGGCCAATATTATCATTGGGGCCGTTAAAAAGGGAAAGGTCAGAATAGAAGATCATTATGGCGATCGTAAAAGAGGACATTCTTCAGATGAAAAACTGGGGGGCGAAAATCATGTGCTCAATCCCGAGGGCCAGGAAGAAGACGGGGTCACCACCATTTCTTTTTCCCTGCTCCTAGAAGCCCAGGATAAGTGGGATAAGTCCATTGATCCGGACAAGGTTTCGCGCATCATGATTGCCTATGGGTTTGGGCGGGATTCATTCAGGGCAGGTCATGCCTGGCGGGAGGTGTACGAGGTCAACTATAACACCGGTGAAACCCAAAAGATAAAATAATGAAATTTCGAACCTTTTTTTTCATGATGGCATTTCTTTGGGCCATGGCATATTGCTCGGGCAGTGTCCTGGGCGACACCCACGACCATTCAGGCCATGGGCCATCGCCCCCTAAGGCCGTGGCCGAGCAAAAGATGGATCACACCCTTTCGGGTGATGAAAACGGTGGCCATGACCATGAAAAGATGGAGATGTCTGCCCAGGCCATGAATGCCGATTTGGCAGGCCAGGTGAGAGTGGATGAAAAACTGGATGATTTTATTGATTTTGCAGTTGAATTCAGGGATGAAAAAAATCAAATAGTTGATCTTGAATCCGTGTTTGACAAACCTGTAATCCTGCTGCCGATTTTTTTCATGTGTCCTTCTGTCTGTAATATTCTCCAGGCAAATCTCAGTCATGCGCTCAACCAGGTCCCCGGGAGTGTGGGAAAAGAGTTCAATGTCATCTCCCTGAGTTTCAGTGATGACGAGGATGCCTCCCATGCAAGGACCTCCAAGCAGAACTATGCCAATCTGATCACCCGGGATATGGACCTGGACCATTGGTACTATTTGACCTCAAACCGGGAAAATATCCTCAAGCTCACCCAGTCTTTGGGCTTTTATTTTGTCAAACAGGGCAAACATAATTATATCCATCCCAATGTTTTGATTGTCTTGGCAAAGAAGGGCAAGATCATCCGTTACCTATATGGCCCGAACTTTCTTCCCTTTGATGTGGGAATGGCATTGAGCGAGGCTGGAAAAGGGGAGAGTGGAATATCCATCAAACAAGGGGTGCTCTCCTTTTGCTTTGATTACGATGCTGAAAATAAAACCTATGTGTTTAAAATGTTTCGGATTACAGGAACTGCGATTTTGATCTTGCTGATCGGTTTCCTTCTCTTTCTTGTCAGGCCGTCCAAATACAGATCCAAAAGGGGCCGCCAGCATAAATAAACCCGATGCATCACCCAGGGCATCCATTGGGTGTATCCATTGGCTGAAAGGATGATATGGACCCTGAACCCTCTTTTTTTGAAACCCCGTCACCTGCAAGGTTCAAAGGCGTTTGGTCCTGGGCTTTGACCCATGATCATAAACGGATCGGGCTGATGTATCTGTTTGCCATTTTGTTCTGGTTCTGTGTGGCTGCAATTCTTGGCGGCCTGATCCGTCTGGAGCTGATGCAGCCCGGGGAGAATTTTTTATCCCCGGAACTTTATAATTCAGCCTTTACCCTTCACGGGGTGATCATGATTTTTTTATTCATCATACCGGCCCTGCCCGGGGCATTTGGCAATTTTTTCCTGCCCATCCAGATCGGGACCGATGATGTGTTTTTCCCCAGACTTAACCTGCTCTCCTGGTATCTTTACATGCTGGGCGGGGGCATCGCCATTGCCGCCCTTTTTTCCGACGGATTCCCGGATACGGGCTGGACCTTTTATGTGCCCTTTTCCATTTCCACCCAGACCAACGTGTCAACCGCCGTGTTTGCCGCGTTTGTCCTGGGGTTTTCTTCCATGCTTACCGGCTTGAATTTTATCACCACAATTCACCGGATGCGAAGTCCTAAAATGGGGTGGATGCAGATCCCTTTGTTTACCTGGAGTCTGTATGCCACCTCCTGGGTCCAGCTTCTGGCCACCCCTGTGGTCACCATCACTCTGGTGCTGGTGATGGTCGAACGCTTTTTTAATATCGGCCTTTTTGATCCTTCCCGGGGAGGGGACCCCATCCTTTATCAGCACCTGTTCTGGATGTATTCCCATCCTGCAGTCTATATCATGATTTTGCCGGGAATGGGGGTAATATCCGAGATTATTCCGGTGTTTGCCAGGAAATCCATTTTCGGGTACAAGGCCATTGTGGCCTCGTCCATGGCCATTGCCGTGGCAGGATCTCTGGTGTGGGCCCACCACATGTACACCTCGGGCATGAGCGATACAGCCGTGTTTGTTTTTTCCCTGCTTACCTTTGTTGTGGCCATCCCGTCTGCCATCAAGGTGTTTTCATGGATCGCCACCCTGTACCGGGGGGCCATTCAGATGAGTCCGCCCCTGTTTTTGTCCCTGTGCTTTGTTTATCTTTTTTGTGTGGGCGGGCTGACAGGGCTGGTGCTGGGGGCGGCCGGCACGGATATCCATGTCCATGACACCCATTTTGTGGTGGCCCATTTTCATTTTACCATGTTCGGGGGCACAGGCTTTGCCTTTTTTGCGGCGCTTCATTATTGGTGGCCCAAGATGTTCGGCAGGATGTATGATTTTAAACGGGCCTATATTGCATCCATCCTGGTGACCGGCGGTTTTATCTTTCACTATGTGCCCATGTTTATTTTAGGACTTGGGGGGATGCCCCGGCGGTATTATGATTATCTGCCTCAATTTGCCCTGGGCAACTTTTTAGCCGGATTCGGGGCCTTGTTCATGATTCTGGGAATCGGACTGATGTTTGTTAATCTGGGATTGAGCTTGAGAACCGCCCGGAATGCCGCGGCCGATCCCTGGGGCGGGGTGACCTTGGAATGGGAGACCAGCTCTCCGCCACCACTGCACAATTTTGAAACCGACCCGGATATTCTGGACTATCCCTATGATTTTTCAAAGGTGATCAAGGCCCAAAACAAAGTATGAGCCCCAGACAAAAACGAGCCCAAAATTAAGACCAGCCAAAAATAAAGACCAGCCAAAAAAAGGATGCCTATGGCGTTTCATTCTGCAGATCATGACGAATCCGGAAAGAGACTGGGGATGTGGCTTTTTTTGTACACGGAGATTGTGTTGTTTGGCGGTCTTTTTGTCCTCTATGCCGTGTACCTGACCTTTTATCCTGAAGATTTCATCGATGGCGGCCGTCAACTGAACCGGGTGCTGGGCCTGGTCAATACCATCATTTTGCTCATCTCAAGCTTTGGTGTGGCGGCCAGCATTACCGCCGTACAAAAAGGACAGAAAACCCTTGGTTTGGCTGCGCTTACGGCCACCCAAATTTGCGGTGCGATCTTTTTGGTAAACAAATATTTTGAGTGGGGCCATAAAATTCACAACGGGATTTATCCCAATTCAGACCTGCTTTTGGACGGGCCTGCGGGCCAGAATATTTTTTTCGGCCTTTACTATGTGGTCACAGGGCTCCATGCCATCCATATTATTGTCGGCATGAGTCTTCTGGCCGTGGCCATGGGGTTTTGGGCATCGAACAGGATCACGGCCAAACGGTTTGGCCTGTTGGAAAATGCAGGACTTTACTGGCACCTGGTGGACCTGGTCTGGATTTTTATTTTTCCCTTGTTTTATCTGATTATTTAACGCGAGAATATCAAATGGAAAATCATCCCCCTATTTTATCTTACAAGCTACAGGCCACAGTGCTCTTTTTCCTGCTGGTGCTTACCGGCATCACTGTGGGAGCATCCTATGTGGATCTGGGCCGGTTCAATGTGTGGATCGCCCTGGGAATCGCCTCTGTAAAGGCCAGCCTGGTGCTGATGTTTTTCATGCATCTGAAGTTTGAGTCACGAATGCTCGTTATTTCGTTTTTATCAACCATAGGATTTCTGGCCATCATGATCGGGTTTACATTCTGGGACATTGCATTCAGGTGAGGTATAGGTATGAATGAAATCGTTGATCCTGTCGCCCTGGTGGACAGATCGTTTTATTTTATCATTGGGTTTTCTTTTTTATTTTTGTTTTGCATTACCACGGTGATGATTTATTTTGTGATCCGGTATCGGCGGAGCAAACACCCTGTGCCTGCAGATATCCGTGGAAATGTCTGGCTGGAAATCACCTGGATATTTATTCCCAGCATCATTGCCCTGGCCATGTTTGTCTTTGGATGGCAGTCCTATACCGGGCTGCGGAATGTGCCTGACAATGCCATGGAAATAGATGTCACGGCCCAGTCTTTTTCCTGGCTCTTTGTTTATGAGAATGACAAGGAGACCGAAGACGAAATCGTGGTTCCCGTAGATACGCCTGTAAGGCTCAATCTGACCTCTTTGGACGTGATTCATTCCCTGTTTATTCCGGCCTTTAGAATCAAGGTGGATGCGGTCAAGGGGATGAATACCTATGCCTGGTTTCTGCCCAGAAAAAAAGGGGAATATTTTTTCCAGTGCACGGAGTTTTGCGGCACCGGCCATGCAGATATGACCGGGGTGGTCAAGGTGGTTTCACCCGAGGAATATTATGAATGGATCAACCAAGAAGATGAGTGGTAGTGTCATTCTGAAAAGCTCGCCAAGGTCGGGGCAAGGCAGACGGGTCCAGGATTTTTTTGAATTGATCAAGGTGCATCTGAGTCTGTACATTGGATTGTCCGCCCTTGCAGGCCATGTTCTGGCCCAGGATCATCTCGGTTTGAACAGCCTTGTGCTGGGATTCTGGGTGTTGGTCCTGGCCTTTGGGGCAGGGGGGCTCAATAATGTTCAGGACCGTGAGTTTGACCGCAGGTTCCAGCGGACCCGGCACCGGGTGCTTGCACGCAAAGGCATGGGGGTAAAAAAGGCCTTAACACTGGCCCTTGTGCTGGCGGGCATGGGCATTGGGGGGTTGTATCTTTCATATACCTCCATCTGGCCTTGTGTGCTCGGGCTTTTGGCCCTGGTCTGCTACAATGGATTGTATACCCCCATAAAAAAACAAGGCCTTTGGGCGCTGGTTCCGGGGGTGATCTGCGGCATGATCCCTCCGGCCATCGGCTGGTTTGCAGTGCCCGAGGCCCTTGCCTGTACAGACCGGACAGGTCTTGTTATCCTCATGGCCTGTCTTGGATTTTGGCAATTGCCCCATTATATGCTGGTGGAGCTGAGTCAGGGGCAGGAAAATGGTCATTCAAAAGGGTTTGGTCAGGTTTGGACCCCGCCTTGTTTGCGTTGCCAGGTATTGATATGGAGCCTTGTGTTCAGCCTGGGTCTGGTCTTGTTTTTAATCTGCGGCTGGGTCAACAGCCCCATGCTTGCAGACATCCTTCTTGGCCTTGCCCTTGTTCTCCCTTTTGTGTTGGCAGGTTTTTTTTGCCTGCCCTCCCTGGGCCGTCAGGCGCAAAACTTCAGCCGCCGATCTCTTTTTTTTTGTTTTAACATTTTCAACCTGTCCATGCTGGCATACCTATCCATCATTATTTTGGACCGGATATGACCCGCATATGGTGTGAATCGATCCGGCTGGCTCAAATTGTCATCAAACAGGTCTATTCAAACAGGGGGATCAAATGGGCATATCCTCTTTTTTCAAGCTGGTCTCTGGGAATAAAGACCAATGCTGCCGAGTTAATGCAATATCTTTGTCCTGTGGGGGCGGGGCCGTCATCAAAGAGATGGCCTAAATGGGCATCTGCGTCTTTGCTTCTCACCTCGGTCCTTGTCATGAAAAAGGAGCGGTCCTGTTTTTCAACAATGGCCAGATCGTTGATGGGCCGGGTAAAGCTCGGCCATCCCGTGCCGGAGTCAAATTTATCCGCAGATGAGAACAAGGGCTGGCCTGAAATTATATCCACATAAATGCCTTGTTGTTTGTTATCCCAATAGGGATTGTCAAATGCCGGTTCTGTTCCGTTTTCCCGGGTGACCTTAAACTGAAGAGGGGTTAATTGCTGCTTTAATTTTTCATCACTTGGGATGGGGCGATCTTTTAGCCTTTCCCAAGACTGGCCAGAGACCTCTTGTTCCACAGGCAGGGCATCAAAAAAATTGATATTTGTTTTTTTCCCCCAGACATTTTTGATAAATTTGTCCCTGCCCGAACCTGCCCTGTAGAACTTATACCGGATGGGGTTTTTGCTGTGGTAGTCCTGGTGGTAATCTTCTGCCGGATAAAATACCGAGGCCTCTGTCACCTCTGTGGCCACAGGCGAATCAAAGATTTTGGCTGAATTGATTTTAGCGATCATCTTTAATGCCAGTTCTTTTTGTTCAGGAGAGTGGGTGAAAATCGCCGGCCGGTATTGGCTTCCCCTGTCCACAAAAGAGCCGAGCTCGTCTGTGGGGTCAATTTGCTGGAAAAAAAGTTTGAGCAATGCCCAATAGGAAATTTTTTCTGGATTAAACACGACGCGGACCGCTTCTGCATGGCCGGTGATGCCCTGGGAAACCTGCTCATAGCTGGGATTTTCCACATGGCCGCCCATGTAACCTGAAATGACATCTGACACACCGGGCTGTCCTTCAAATGCGGATTCCACACACCAGAAACATCCCCCGGCAAAGGTGGCGATCTGAGTATTTTTCATTGGGTCCTCCTTGGATTTGGGGATGGAGCCAGTATCGGCAAAAATCAAAAATCCCGGAATCAGAATCAATGCTGGGAATAATATAAGAAGCCAAATTTTTTTCATAGGCACCTCCTTTGTAGGTTGGGACTAACTAAAAATTAGGCATTATCCGGTTTGATACAAGGGGGGGCTAAAGATTTTTTTCAGTCTGGAGAATGGCCGTAACGCCTGCGTGAAGGTCCTGGAGAATGGTATTGGCAGAGATGCCTAAGCGCCGGGCATTTGAAATATCAAAGATCGATTGATCCACAGCTGTCTTTTCCCCCAAGGTTCCCCGGACCTGGAGGTGGTGACGGGATACAATTTCCTTTAAGAGATTAGGCCGCTGTTCAAGTTTTTTAAGACAGATATGCACGCCTGCCCGCATGGCTGTCCCGATATTGGTGGGACAAGAGGATAAAAAACCCAATTGGTCATCATGGGAAAATCCCAAAAAAGGGGTCAGAGATTCAAGGCCGCGGCAGACCCGATTAAAAACTTTCGAAATGTCGGCGTTAAAGCAAAGTGCCATGACGCGCAAATGATCCTCCTCGTTCACCCAGACCCTGAATCCGTGGTCATGGGATAAAAACACCCCCCGGCCCAGGGGAAAATCCCGGTTTATGCCGGCAGCTTCCTGGAACCTGTCGCCTCGGGGGAATGCCAGTTTCTTGCGGACAAGATCCTTTAGGTCTGTTGGTTTCATATCTGAAAATGAAAGATATCGGCCCGAAAGATCAGGGGGCAGCTGTTCAAGGGCCTGGACAATGTGCTTTTCAACTTGAACCCGCTGGGCTGCCCTGATCTGGCATGGAAAGGGAAATAAATCAAGATTCCTGGCCACCCTGACCCTGGCGGATTTAATATAAAGGCCCTCCGGGTCAAGGCAGGGCATTTTTTGGGGGGAAAATTCAGGCTTATGGGTCTTTCCCGGGTGATGGTAGGCCTGGATAATGGGATCAAATACCTTGGAAAAACAGGTATAGGATTCCTTGTCGCCTGCATAGATGCCAATGCTTGAATCCGGATGTTTTACCCCGGATTGTATGGCCTGTTCCAGGGTGAATCCGGTGCCTGTTTTGACACGGGCCAGGGCTGTATACAGCTCAGGGGGTAAATGGGTTTTTACAAGCGCCCGGGAATCGGGATGAAACAAGGGCAGGGCTGGTTCAGCTTTCATACCGGGAGGACTGGGAGGAGATCCCCCTGGCAAGGCGGGTCTGGATTTGATCGAGAACCACACAGTCGGAATGGCATTTGGGCAACTGTTTTTTGAACTCACAGTTCAGGCAAGGGCTTTTGGTCAGATAGCCGACTTCAAAATCAAATATGTCTCTTTTAATTGTCGTTTCCATAATACATATCTTTATTTAAAATGAATTGATCATATACCATTTATAAACCTGAATCGTCAATCTTTGATCTTAATCCCAAAACAATAGGGACTTCAGGGTTAAGGTTCTTTTTGAAAACCATTGTCCAAGATTGGTTTTATCAATGATTTCAATGAAACATACATAGGAAAGAAAATTAGCGTTTACCAAAAAAAATTAGTGTTTGCTTTTGCCTTGTCAGATCCAAATACAAATGATAATAAAAACTTAGAACTAAGTTACTTTCGACAAATCACTAAAATCAATTAATAAACGTAAGGTAAGATTTGTGGCTGAATCAAGATTTGCAGAACTGAAGGAAAAAGAAAAACTGGCAAGAAAACAGATTGTTATTGAGTCCGCTTTGGCATTGTTTGCCAAAAAACCCTTTTACGAGGTGGGCATGCGGGAGGTGGCTGATGAGGCCGGTATATCCCCTGCCACTATTTACAGGTATTTTCCCAGCCAGGAAGAATTATTTAACGAGGCCTTTATTCAGGATATTTCGTCTGCCAGCAAAGAGTTTGAACGGCTTGTGGAAAAGGATGAGCCGGCCAGCATTGAGCAGTTTGCCGTGAAATTCGTGGGCCATCTCATTGAAAAAGAATCCAGTTTTCAGATGATGACCTATCTCATGCTCAAAGACGATCTCACCCATCCGGTCATGGGCAGATTTGATTCGGTTACCAAGATCTTTTTTGATCTGTTTACAAAATTGCTCCAACGCCACGGCGTGGAAGAGGAGAGTGCACGGCTATACTCCCACGCATTTATCGCCTCGATCACAGGGATTCTCATGACCTTTAGAAATTTTCCCCTTAAAGATCGCCAATCGGTTCGTGAGCATATTATAAAAATTGTAAAACTTAACTCTTCATTATATTCTAAACAGCTTCTGGGCGTTTAATTCCAAACCGTTTCGGGCGTGACAATATCCTGCCTTGACACCGGAATACTGCTGACTATATTTTAAAGCAAAAAACCGCATCTCCTTGACATGGTCAAGGCATAAAGGGAATGGATTTTCATGGAAGAAACGACTCGTGCCATTGAGCATGCTCACCTGTTGGTGAGCCGGATTCGCAAAGAAGTGGGCAAAGCCCTGGTTGGCCAGGAAAAATTGGTGGACGGGCTTTTAACCGGGCTTTTGACTGGGGGACACGTATTGATCGAGGGGGTGCCCGGCCTGGCCAAAACCTCTGCGGTCAAAGCCCTGGCCGCTGCCATTCAGGCTGATTTTAAACGGATTCAGTTTACCCCTGATCTTTTGCCGGCAGATTTGACAGGCACTGAAATTTACCGGCCTAAAACCACGGATTTTATCACCCGCAAAGGCCCCTTGTTTAACCATATTATTCTGGCGGACGAGATTAACAGGGCCCCGTCCAAGGTTCAGTCCGCTCTTTTGGAAGCCATGGAGGAAAAACAGGTCACCATCGGGGACACCACCTATGCGCTGCCCTCTCCCTTCCTGGTTCTGGCTACCCAGAATCCCATTGAGCAGGAGGGCACCTATCCGCTTCCCGAAGCCCAGGTGGACCGGTTCATGCTCAAAGTCATGGTGGATTACCCGGACAGGGCGCAGGAACTTGAGATCCTTAAAAAGACCAGTTTCGGTGCCCCGGAAAAAATATCTCCGGTGATCACCTGTGAGGAACTTGCTCAAATGGCAGGGCTGGTGGAAAAAATTTATGTGGATGACAAGCTCAAAGAGTATATTGTCGACCTGGTGTTTGCCACAAGGGCGCCTGAAAACTACGGAATGGATACGGACCGGTATATTGAATACGGGGCCTCTCCAAGGGCCAGTATTTTTCTGGCAAAGGCCTCACGGGTGGCTGCCTTTTTAGCGGGAAGGGCCTATGTCACCCCCCAGGATATCAAGCTTGTGGGGCCTGATGTGCTCAGGCACAGGATCCTTTTGTCTTTTGAGGCAGAGGCCGAAGAAATCACCAGTGACCAGGTGGTTGCGGACTTGTTTGACAGTGTGGAGGTGCCCTGATCTTAAGATGATTCCCGCCCATATCATAAAAAAGATCAGACAGATTCATATCAAATCCCGGAGAACCGTCAACACTCTGATGGCCGGTCAGTACCGCTCCGTGTTCCGGGGGGCGGGCATTGAGTTTGAGGAGGTCCGGGAGTATGCTCCCGGGGATGATGTCAAGACCATTGACTGGAACGTTTCGGCAAGAACAGGAAAGGTCTTTGTCAAATTGTACAGGGAAGAGCGTGAATCCATTGTCATGCTGCTCATTGATATGAGCGCCTCCTTGTCCTTTGGCACTCATTTTGGCACTAAGCTTGAAAAAACGGCCGAGCTTGCCTCTGTTCTGGCCTTTAATGCCATTAAAAACAATGACAAGGTCGGGGTGATTTTTTTCACGGATCAGGTTGAAAAATATATTCCTCCCAAAAAGGGATCCTCCCATGTCTGGCGGGTGATCAAGGAAATTTTTACCTTTGAGCCCCGGAACCAGGGCACCAATATCAAAGCCGCCCTTGATTTTATGTCAAAAATATCCAAGAAAAAAAGTTTTGCCTTTGTGATCTCTGATTTTTTGGCCAAAGAGTATGAAAAAGGACTTAAAACCGTGGGCAGGCGCCATGAACTGGTGGGGCTCAGGATTTATGATCCCGGCGCATTCCATCTGCCTGAATCCGGGATCGTTGGAGTCCGGGATTTTGAAACCCGGGAGCATTGCTTTCTGGATGCCGGAAGCAAAAAGATTCGCCGTTGGTTTTTCCAGACCCGGACAGATCTCCATGAAGAGACCCAGAATATTTTTTCCCGGGCGAAAACCGATCTTGTGGACATCAAAACCTCTGACTCGGTTTCAGATATCATTACCCAGTATTTCAGGCTCAGGGAAAGACGGCAGAAATGATAAAAGATATCCACGATATCAGACCGCCTGTGATGGTGGGTATGGACCCGGCCCTGGTAAGACTTGGACTCTGGATCGGGGCGGGGTGTATGGCCGCTTGCTTTTTGTTTGTCCTTGTCCGGTACCTGTGGAAACGAAAGAAAAACGCTTTGGCCAAGGATCTCCTTCCCCATATATCTGCCTATGATACGGCGTTAAAGGCATTGGACGATCTTGCCGTATCCCGGGTCAATGATGCCAAGGCCTTTTATTTTGACCTGGGCCGGACCATAAAGACCTATATGGGTAAAACTTATGGGTTCAACGGTCTTGAAATGACCACCCAGGAGCTGACAAAAACCTTGCGCAGCTTAAAAGAAATTCCCTCCCCCTTGAGAACTCAAGTTTCCCTTTTTCAGGATCTTTGCGACCCCTTTCGATATGCCCCCATCAAGCCTGACAAAGAACAGATTAAAAAAGATCTTGAACAGGGCCGTGCCTTGATCATGGCCGTGGAAAAGGCGGAACAAGAGGCACGATTGTCAGAACAGGAGGTCAACCACTGATGTTTCGGTTTGCCTCTACCTGGTTTCTCGTACTGCTGACCCTGCCCCTGGGATTTTTGGCCCTGAAGTGGGCCCGCAGCATTGGGCGTTTCAGATCCAAAAATCCCCATGGGTTCCCCAAAAGGCCTGGCCGTTTTCTCAGGGTATCTTCCCTGTCAGGTATGGAAAAAATGCCCCTGACATCGGGCATCTGGGCTGTGCGGGCCCTGACCCTGATCAAGGTGGCGGCCATCTGTTTGATGATACTGGCATTGGCAAGGCCCCAGGCCGGGGACAGAAAGGTCAAGGTCATGACCCAGGGGGTGAATATTATTCTGGCCCTTGACCTGTCCGAGTCCATGCGGGCCCTTGACTTTAAGCTTGACAATCAGATTGTCACCCGGCTTGAGGCGGTTAAAGGGGTGGTCTCTGATTTTATTATGAAGCGGGAAGGGGACCGTATCGGCATGGTGGTGTTCGGGTCCCAGGCCTTTACCCAATTGCCTTTGACTCGGGACTACAACACCATTGCCTTTATGCTGGACCATTTAAAAATCGGGGCAGCAGGCCCCAAGACCGCCATCGGGGACGCCATTGGCATCTCATTGAAACGGCTGGCAGATGTCAAGGCCAAGTCCAACATCATTATTCTGCTCACCGACGGAAAGAGCAATGCAGGGCAGCTGTCCTGGGAGGACGGGATAAAGATTGCCGCCCAAAAGGGGGTAAAAATTCATACCATTGGCGTGGGCTCCAAAGGTAAGGCCCCCTTTCTTGTGGACGGGCTGTTTGGAAAACAATATGTTTATCAGCAGGTGGATGTGGACCGGGATGCCCTGAAAACCATCTCTTCGGCCACCCATGGCCGCTTTTTTGCCGCCGAGGACACCCAGGCCCTTCAAGCGATTTATGAGATGATCAATGCCATGGAAAAAACCCGGGTAGAGGTGGACAAATGGGTGGAATACAGGGAGTTGTTTGCCTTTTTCCTGGTGCCTGCCATGCTGCTCTATCTCGTGTGCCTGATTTTGGCAAATACCAGATTTATTCGGATACCTTAGAAAAATGAAATTTTTCCATCCCCATCTATTGTTCTGGCTCTGGGGGCTTTTGCCCCTTTTGGGCATTATGGCCTACGGGATTGTGCGGCATAAGAAAATTCTGTTTAAATTTGCAGATCCAAATCTTTTTGGCCGTATCCTGCCGGGATTTTCATATGGGCCCAAATGGGTTAAAGCAGGTCTGGTACTGGCGGGGTTTTCTCTTTGCATTTTTGCCCTGGCAGGGCCTGCGGCAGGGTTCCGCTGGGAAAAGACCACCTCAAAGGGGGTGGATATCATGATCGGTTTGGACTGTTCAAGAAGTATGCTGGCCGCGGATGTCAGCCCCACCCGCCTTGAACGGGCCAAAAGAGAGATCATTGATTTGTCCCGTCTGCTTCATTCCGACCGGGCAGGACTTGTGGCCTTTTCCGGCCAGGCCATGATTCAATGTCCTCTCACCCTTGATTATCAGGCCTTTCAAATATTTTTAGATGTCCTGGGCCCTGATTATCTTCCGGGCGGGGGAACCGATTTGACGGCTGCCCTCAGGACCTGTTACAAGGGATTTGAAAAGGAATCTGACACTGAAAAAGCCATTATCCTGATCACGGACGGTGAAGATACCGCCCAAGGGGATCAGGCCCTGATGGACGAGATCCAGGCGCTTGCCCGAGAAAAGGTCCGGGTCTTTGCCATTGGGGTGGGGGATCCTTCAGGTGCGCCCGTTCCTGAACCCGGCGGAGGATTTAAAAAAGATGATCATGGCAATATTATTTTATCCCGGGTGGATGAGACCACTTTAAAAAAAATAACCGCCATGACCCAGGGCCGGTATGTCAGGTCCGTGGCCGGTGACATGGATTTGGAACTCATATATACCCAAGATATTTTAGGCACAATGACACGCAAAAACATGACCCAGGGCAGAAAAAAAGTATGGGAGCGCAGGTTTCAATGGCTGCTGCTGCCGGGTATTTTATTGCTTGTTTTGGAATTGTTCTGGCCTGAACAAAAAAGATCCGGGTTGCGATCAGGCTTCAGGAGTATTTTGGGCCTTGCCCTGGTTTTGGTTCTGGCAGGCAGCATGGCCTTCCCCCTCTCTGCCAGGGCAGATTTTTTATCTTCAAAGGCAAGACAGGGGTCAGCGGCCTTTGAAAAAAAAGAATTTGAAAAGGCCAAGACGTTTTTCATCGAGGCCCAGCTGGACAATCCCCGGGATCTTCGACTCTATTATAATATCGGGACTGCTGCCTACGCCTTAAAAGACTATGAACTGGCCAAGTCAAATTTTTTGCAGGCCGCCACGTCCAAAGACAGGGACCTGCGCCATCGTGCCCTGTATAACCTGGCCAATACCCAATATCGTCTGGGCAATTTACCCCAGGCCATAGACGATTATACCACCCTGGTCAATGAGTTTGCCGATGATCAAGAGGCCAGGGAAAATCTGGCCTTTGTAAAGGAAAAACTGGCCCAGGAAAAAGAACGCCGGAACCAAAGCCCAAAAGATCAGGACCCAAAAGATCAAGACCAAAAAAATCAGGGTCAGGACAACCCGGATCAAAAAAATCAGGATTCCCAAAAAGATCATCAGGACAAAGACCGGAATAAAGACCAGAATAACAAAGATCAGACGGATAAAGCCTCTGAACAGCAGAATCAAAACAAAGATCCTGGCCAGGATCAGCAAAAAGAAAACAAGGATCAGACTGAACAGGACCAGAAGAGGCAAGGCCGGGACAACCAGGACCGGTCCGGACAAAAAGACCGGCCCCAAAAAAATCCCCCTTTGCCGGATCCGGATCAGACCCCGGACCCCAAAGAGAACCAGGCAGGAGCAACGGCCGCAGGTGAAAAAGAAAATGGCGATCCAGGGGCCCAGATGCTGGAAAACCGCCTCAACCGTTTGCAAGATAAGCCGGGCATGGCCTTGATTCCCCAGGGCAAAGCCCAAACAACAGATAAAGACTGGTAACCCGATGAAACGAAGAAAAATAGAAGCCAAACAAAATTATGCGCTGTTGGCCTGGGTTGTTTTGGGGCTTGTGTTAATATTTCCATCCATGGGATTTTGTTTTTCAGCCCAGGCCCATGTTGATAAAACCCGTATCAGCGTCCATGATACGGTTTCTTTTCAGGTGATTGTGGACGGAGGAAAGGGCCAGGTTGACCTGGCCCCGATCACGGATTTTCAGGTGCTTTCTTCAGGCACCCAGTCCAGCAGAAGCTATGTCAACGGGAAGTTCCATCACCAGGTGATCTACCAGTATTCTTTGATGCCCAAAAAACAGGGGGTGTTAAAAATTCCCGAGCTGACCGTGACCCGGGAGAAAGAAAAGACCGTGACCCGGGAAATTCAGATCCTTGTCTCAGAGGAAGACCTGGCCCGTGACGGGGTTAAATCCTTTTATGCCGAGGCCAGCCTGTCAAGCCCGGACATTGTTCAGGGCCAGCAGGCCGTATATACCTTAAAATTGTATCTGGCTGAAAAACTTTACAATGTCGCTTTGACCTCCCTGGGATTCAAGGATCTTATGACCCGGCAAGCCGGAGAACAAAAAAAATATACCCGGAATATCAACGGCCGGGTCTTTGTGGTTCTTGAAATCAATTACCTGGTCCAGGGAGAAGCCCTGGGGGAATTTACAATTGCACCGGCCGTGTTCACCGCCCAAAAGCCTGTCACCCCTTCCAGGGACTCGTTTGATTCTTTTTTTAATGATTCGTTTTTTTCCGGGGGCAGGACCTCAAGGGTTCGGGCCGTATCTAACCCGGTCACGCTCAAGGTAATTGTTCTGCCTCAATATTCAGGGACCCAAGACTTTTCAGGACTTGTGGGCGAGTTTACCATTTCAACGGGGGTGGACGAACACACCCTTGTTGTGGGCGAGTCTGCCACCCTGACCATTACCATTGAAGGGAAGGGCAATATTATGGATGCAGGTGTCCCCCCTTTGAAACTGGATCCCAAACGGTTTAAGGTGTATGAAGATTCCCCTGAAGAGCAGATCACGGCTACGGAAAACGGGTTTTCAGGCAAAAAAATATTCAAGCAGGCCCTGGTGCCGGGTATCCCGGGGCGTGTGACCATCCCTTCCTTGGGCTTAACCTATTTTAATACCCGAACAAGGGCCTATAAAACCATTGTTACCGACCCCATCCCTTTGGTGGTGGAACCCTCAGCCAACCCAGCAACACTGACGGATCAAAAACCAGAGTCAAAGACGGTTGCGTCAAAGCAGGCCGTGGTCATGCGCAACCGGGATATTTTTGATATCAAAGAAGAAATTTCAAGTATTTCCTCTGCCGCTTATCTGCCCCTGCCCCTGTTTTTAATGCTTTTGGGACTGCCCGGTCTGGGATTTGTCCTTTGTATCCTGGGGCTGAGATTTAAAAATCGTGAAAAAACCATCCAGGAAACCTACCGGGCCAGGGCCCAGAACTATCTGGGGGCCGCCCAAAAAATATCTCCCAGATCGCCTGAATATTTAGGCCTTGTCCAGGCGGCCCTGACTGCCGCTGTTTTATCCCTGGGAGATAAACAGGGAGAAAGCCTTACCCGGGAGGAGGCCGAGCGGATTTTGGGCCAGTCCTCTGAGGATACAGATATGAACAACAAAATCATGGCACTCATGGAGACCTTGGATTCGGCACGGTTCGGGGGGGCTGCAATGGATGAAAAAAAGGCAGTCCACACCTTTGAGCGTGTCCAAAGGATGATAAAGACCATGGCCGTGATGGCCTGTTTTGTACTTCCCCTGGTCAGTTTTTCAGCCCAGGCCCATGCCCAGGACAGGGCAGGGCTTTTTATCGACGGTACCCGGGCCTATAAGGCAGGATCCTTTAAGGAGGCTGCCCAATGCTTTGAAACCATTGCATCCCAGGGAATTAAAAATTCAAATTTGTTTTATAACCTGGGCAATGCCTATTTGAAATCCAATGATATCGGCCGGGCCATTCTCTGGTATGAGCGTGCCCTAAGGTTGTCTCCAGGGGATCCTGACCTTAATTTCAACCTGAACTTTGCCCGGAACCAGGTAACGGACAAGATCGAGCGCTCTTTTTCTCCCTGGACCGTCCTGTTTTTCTGGCAGGGTGTGATGCCTTTGAAATATTTTCAGTTTTTATCCATAGGCGCATCGCTTTTATTTTTTGCCTGGGCCGTCATCAGAAAAATACGGAAGAAAAAGGTTTTTTCAGGCCCGGGCATAGTGCTTTTTGTCATGCTCATGGTCTTTTGCCTGGCCACGGGTCTGGAAGCCGGCAGACTTAATTCACAGCGGTGCGCCGTGATCCTCGGGCAAACCGTATCGGTGAGGTCAGGGACCCATGAGGCCGCCACCCAGCTGTTTGACCTTCATGCCGGTACCCGGGTGGATGTGGTGGACAAAAAAGAAAATCATATCAAGATCCGGATTGGCAAGGAAAAGGTGGGCTGGGTTTCAATGGACGAGGCCCAAATTATTTAAACTCTAATCCAAAGGAGGCCGTGATGGCAAAAAAAGTTTTGGTTCCCCTGGCCCAGGGCATAGAAGAAATGGAGGCTGTCACCATCGTTGATGTGCTCAGGCGGGCCGGTGCCCATGTGACAACCGCCTCGGTGGACACCCTTGACATCCTCTGCGCAAGGCAAACACGGATAATGGCCGACGCTTTGATAGCAGATCTGACCCATACGGCCTTTGATCTTATTGCACTGCCCGGCGGAATTCCAGGGGCCGAGAATTTAAAGGCCTCAAAGGACCTATAAACGATGTTAAAGGAACAGGCCCGGTCAGGCCGGTATTACGGGGCGATTTGCGCCTCACCCGCTGTTGTGCTCCACCCTCTTGGCCTGGTCAGGCCCGGAGGGGTAACCTGTCATCCTGGATTTTCCCATTTGATTGACAATGGCAATGTTCAGGACCAGGCCGTGGTGGTGGATGGAAAATGTATCACCGGTAAAGGGGCCGGTGCTGCTCTTGCCTTTTCCCTCAAATTGGTTGAAATCCTTTTTTCCCGGGATGAGGTTGAGCAGGTTCGGGCAGGACTTGCCCTTTAAAGGGCTTAGATGATGCAACCTGTGTTGGAGAAAAAAAATCAGCGGTTTTGGCAGTTGTTCATGGCTGTGGTCCTGATCCTGGCGGTCTTTTTGGTGGAAATGGTGGCGGTTTCGCCCAAGGGCATTTACTCGTATACCCGGTCCGGAACCCAGGGCTTTTTTATCGGGGATGAAAAAACAGCAGTATTAAGTCAGATCAATAAGATCAAATCCATCCGTTTTATTGAGACCTGTTTTCCCAAAGGCCGGGTCCGTCTGTCTTCCCGCAAAGCATTTGACATGGTCCCTGTGCTGGCCGATAGCGTTACCTGGCAATGTTGGGACCGGAAAAAAGGGGCTTATTATTTCTTGTTTAAAAAGGATCGTCTTTTCCGGATTCTCTATCTCAACGACCTGCCTGAAAATTATGGGGAGGAGGATCTTTTTTTTCCCTGTTTTTCCACGGACACCCATGTTGATGATTTTTTAAACACCCAGAAAAACTACCCGGTTTTTCATGATTGAGCTGAATCAGCAAAGAACACAGCGCCTTGATGAGACGGGGCAGGGGATTGAAACAAAGATGAATTTAATGTATGTACAAGCATTTACAATCCGGCAGGTGCCGGTTTTTTTGGATTCAGATGTAACGCTGAATGAGATTTAATATAGGCAGGATGCAAATGAAAATGGAAAATATTCGAATCGGGGTTATCGGGGGCGGCAGCTGGGGCACCGCCCTTGCCAAATTGTTGGCAGACAAAGGATTTGCCCTGGATCTTTGGGTGTTTGAACCTGAAGTCAAAGAGCAGATCAAAACCCTGAGGGAGAATCAGGTGTTTTTACCCGGATTTACCCTGCCGGACAGGATAACTCCCACCAATGACCTGGGATTGGCCGTGAAAGACAAGGACCTTGTACTGGTGGTGGTTCCCTCCCACTGCATGCGGTCTGTGGCCCAGGAGATGAAGGCCTTTATCAGTTCTGAGACCGTTGTGGTCACCGCATCCAAGGGCATTGAAAATAAAACCCACGAGACCATGACCGATATTCTTTCCAATGTCATGGACCATCTGCCCAAAAAGAATTTTGCCGTGCTCTCGGGCCCCAGCTTTGCCAAGGAAGTGGCGGCCCAGGTGCCTACGGTGGTGGCCGCTGCCGCTGTTGACCGTGAGGTGGCCCAATTTGTCCAGACCGTGTTTGCCTGTCCTCGGTTCAGGGTCTATGTCAATGATGACCCCGTGGGCACCCAGGTGGGCGGTGCCATGAAAAATGTTTTGGCCATTGCCGCGGGCATCTGTGACGGGATGAACATGGGTCTTAATCCAAGGGCCGCCCTGATCACCCGGGGCCTTACCGAGATGAACCGTCTGGGCACCCGCCTGGGCGCAGACCCTTTGACCCTGTCCGGCCTTGCCGGGGTAGGGGATTTACTGCTGACCTGTACCGGGGATCTGAGCCGGAACTATACTGTGGGCAAACAGATCGGCCAGGGAAAGGCCCTGGATGATATTATTTCTGACATGCGCATGGTGGCAGAAGGGGTTAAAACCACAAGATCGGTTTACAATCTGTCCAAAAAGCTTGGGGTGGATCTTCCCATCTGCAACGAGGTGTATGCCGTGCTCTTTGAAGGACGGCCCGTGGACCAGACCGTGGACCGCCTCATGACCCGGTCCCTGAAACATGAAATGGACGGGGTGCTCTGATTTTCTAAGATACCCCGGGGTTACCAGACCTCGGGGTAAGCCACATCCACGAACTGTTCTTCCATTTTAAACTTGTGGTCCCGTTCCATGGCGGCCAAATCCTGGAATACCAGTTTGAGTTCAGGATCGGTGCAATTGTCTGCCAGGGCCATATATTTTTCCATGGCAATCTCTTCATTTTTCATGGCAAGTCCTATGGCGTTTTTCAGGTCCATTTCCGGGGTGACCTCCGGCATTTCAATGGTTTGGGCCACCTTATAATCCTTGTCGCAGTTAAAATGGGCAATGGTGATGGTTTCCTGGTTTAAAATCCGGGTCAGGATAACTTCATGCTTGCCCTCTTCTGCGGCAAATTCCTCAAAGGTTTTTTTCAAGGCCTTGTTTTTAATTCCCTGGCTGATTTTTTCATAAAAGATTCTGGCGTCGATTTCACTCTGGATGGCATCTTGGATCGCCTGTTTGTAGTCTTGAAAATCCATGGTTATGTCTCCTCTTGTCCAATGGTTGTTATGATCTGGCCGATTTTCTCAATGGCATTGTCCATGGTGTCATTCCATACGCCCCCGTAGCCGATGCGTATGAACCTGTCATAGGTGTTAAAGCTTGTGCACAAAAACCCCGGAAGGATGGAAATTCCTTTTTTTATGGCCTCATAATAGACTTTTCGCCCTTCCACCCCCTGGGGAAGTTCTATCCATATGCACAATCCCCCTTTGGGGGAACTCATCCTGACATTTAAGGGCAGGTACCTGTTCAGGGCCCGGGCGCAGAGGGTGTGCTGAAGTTTAATCTTTTTTCTCAACTGTCTCAAGTGACGGTTATAGGTTCCTTCCTTTAAATAATTGGCCACAAGGGTCTGGCTCAGGGTCGGGGAGATCAGGGACCGGTTGAGTTTCATCCGTTTGACAATTTGTTTGAACCGTCCCGGAATCACCCACCCGATTCTCAGGCCCGGGGCAAGGACCTTGGAAAATGAAGAACAGTAAATGACATTGTTGTGATGATCCCATTTTTTGATGGGAAAGGGCCGGGTCTCCCCAAAGTAAAGGTCGCCTGTTACATCGTTTTCAATAATGGGGATCTGTTTTTGAAAACAAAGCTCAGCAAGCTTGCGCTTGTGCGCATCAGGCATGATAAATCCAAGGGGGTTCTGGCAGTTGGGATTGACAATACAGGCGCTTATTTTTTCCTGGTGAATAATTTTTTCCAAGGCCGTAAGATCCATTCCGGTTTCCGGATTGGCAGGGATTTCCAGGGTAAACATATTTGAATCCTTGATGGTCTGCCTCAGCCATGGATCTGTTGGGGATTCAACAATGATGGTGCTTCCCGGTTTGGACACGGCTTTTAAACTCAGGCTCAAGGCTTCAGTGCACCCGTTTGTGATAATGATATCTTCAATTTTAACCCCGGGGATAATGGGGAACAATAAATTGGAGATCTGGTGGCGGAGCAGGGTGACGCCCTGGGGATGGGCATAGCCTGCAATGATCCTGGGAATCTGATCTTGGGGAATGGCTTTTAACTGGTTGTGAAGGCGTTTAACCGGCAGATGCTCGGGCGCGACCATTACCCCGCCAAGGTTTAAAATTTGGGGATCCCCCATATCTTCTGTCAATTGATGGATGAGATCATCCAGATTGATCTTTCTGGGCACCATCTCTTCCCGGGTCATCTGGGCCCGGTCTTTCAGGCGTTTAAGCCGGGGCTTGATAAAATAGCCGGACCGGTCCCGGGATTCGACCACCCCTCTTTTTTCAAGTTCCACGTACGCTTGAAACACCGTGGTCATGCTGTATCCCGTACTCTGGCAAAGGGCGCGCAACGAGGGCAGTTTTTCTGAAATCTTAAATCCCCCGCTTTCAATCCGGGCCTGAATCTGGTCTGCAAGATCTGAATAAAGGAATTTCCCGTTTTTATTTTTCACATCTGCTCTGTTTTTTTTGATGGGTTCTGCTTCTGTTATTTTTTGGGCGCTTTGTCTATACTATTTCATAATCGCTGAATTTTGTTAAACAAATAATGCATTGAGGATATAAAAAATGAAAAATTCATGGATAATGATACTTCGGTATTTCATGGCTCCTGAAGATTCAAGACCCGGAAGAATAGACTATTGGAACGGCGTCTTTCTGGCAGAAAAAACCCCTTTGAACAGATTCTGCCTTGAAGCCTCAAAGGTGTTTTTCATACTGACCTTATCTGTTTTAATTATGCTGGCCTTTACCTAGGATTTTAATTCGTTTTAACCCAAGGCCGGTGTACGGACAGTAAACGGGCGGATGCTTTAAGCATCCGCCCGTTTTTGATTTATATACCCGTTTTCTTTTCTTAGGGAATGTTCAGAATTCTGTGTCACGGTTTCGGTTCCCGGATCTGCCTCAGCGCCAGCGGAAGTAAAAGTCAGGTCCGAGAATGGGCCTTCAATCAGCCACGTCGGAGGAGTTGACTTTTGCTGGAGTGGAGTTCCTGGAACCATCTTTTCCATCTGTAAATAAATCCCTATCAAATTCCCAGCTCTTTATCCAGCCGGCCTTCAAAGAAAATTGCCAACTGGGAAATTGTCAGTGACCAATTTTGAATCGGCATTGTCCATTTTTTACTGGCGTTCTGGATCCCCATGTAAAGCAGCTTTAACAGGCTGTCCTGGTTCGGGAATGATCCCTTTGTTTTGGTCAGTTTTCGAAACTGTCGATGCACAGCCTCAATGGTATTTGTGGTGTATATTATCCGTCGAATCTCTTCTGGATATTTAAAGAAATGACTGAGGCGTTCCCAGTTGTTCCGCCAGGATTTTATCACAATCGGGTATTTGTCATTCCATTTATTTTCCAAGATATCCAGTTCTTCTTCGGCCAGATCCTTATTGACCGCTTTATAAACACGTTTTAGATCTGCCATAAATTCCTTTTTATTTTTGGAACCAACGTATTTCAATGAATTTCGGATCTGGTGGACTACGCAGAGTTGAACTTCTGTGTCCGGGAATATGGTCTCAATGGCCTCGGGAAAACCTTTTAGACCATCAACACAGGCAATCAGGATATCTTTTACCCCTCGGTTTGAAAGGTCTGTTAACACCTGCAGCCAGAAGTTCGCACCCTCATTCTCGGATATGTACAGCCCAAGAACCTCTTTGCGGCCCTCGATATTCACCCCAAGAATTGTGTAAACGGCCTTGCTGCCGACCTTTCCGTTTTCTCGTACTTTATAATGTATGGCATCAAGCCATACGATTGGGTACACATTTTCCAACGGCCTGGCCTGCCATTCTTTGACGGTATGGATGATTTTATCGGTAATGGTGCTCAGAGTGGCATTTGAAATCTCAAGTCCATAGATTTCCTGTAAATGGGCAGCCATGTCATTATAGCTCATGCCCAGGCCGTAAAGGGCTATTATCTTTCTTTCAATTTCATCGCTGAGCGTTGTCTGATGTTTTTTGACGATCTGTGGAGAGAAGGTTCCGGCCCTGTCACGCGGGGTTTTTAGCTCAAATTTATCATCCAGGGATTTAATGGTCTTTTTGCTTTTTCCATTACGGCGGTTGGCAGAAACTTCCTGCCCGAGATGGGACTCCAACTCTCCTTCAAGAGCAGCTTCAGCAAGATTTTTGATTAATGATGTAAGGACGCCGCCCTTACCTGTGAAGGGTTTACCTTCCTGGATGCCTTTAAGGGCTTTTTGAAAATCAAATTCGGTGTTTTCTTCGGTCATGTCAGTTCTCCTTATTTAGCTGAGTATATCAGCTTTCATTCAACTGACACAGAATTTTGAACGCCCTTTAGACGAGCGCAGCTTTATTTGCGGCTGTCATCCAATTGTGCCATTTCTCTGAGGACTCCCAAAGGAGACTGTCCCATGGCGATCTGCTGAATGGCTTCCATTCGCTTTTCATTGCTTTCAAATTTCTTTTCCATCCTGGCCTGATAGGCCTGTTTTAGCGCATCCACCAATGTGTCAAAATCATAGGATTTTTCCAGGTATTTGAATGCCCCGAGTTTGGTGCATTCCACTGCTGAGTCCACTGTGGCATGGCCCGTCAGCATGATGATTTCAATAAATTTATGTTTTTCTTTGAGGATTTTAAGGACCTGCGAACCGTCAGTGCCCGGCATTTGAAGGTCAAGCACGGCCAGGTCAAAGCGGCCGGTTTGGGCCTCATTGAGGGCCTTGTCGCCATCTGTGGCCGTGGTCACTTCAAATCCCTTTAAACTCAACCGGTTTGAAATTGCGTCTAAAGATTTGACTTCATCATCCACCAAAAGAATTTTTATTTTGTTGTCAGTTTCCATGGTTCCTTCCTTCCTTTATTTTTTTGATTAAAATAGGTTTTATCAGTAGTGTCCGGTTAGGTTGTTGCATATAAAAAGCATCTAAAATCATTGAAAAAAACAGTCGGTTTTGTGTTGACAAATGTGCGTAAAAATTTTTGTGCGCCTTGAAAACTTAACTCAGGGCGCATTCCCATTTTCCCGGTTTTAAAAAGGCCTGTCTTTTAGAGCAAAAAGAATGATATCCTCTGTTACGCTGAAATGAACATAAATGGATTGTGCTAATGAAGAAAGCTGAAGATTGTAATACTGTTGATGAAGTCCTTGCATGCCTCAAAGAACTGGAAGAAGATCCAAATCGCTTGGTTCGTAACGCTAACGAATTAGAACAGATGGAGCAGGAAATCCTTGAGTATACAAATCGGATAAGCGCCTTTTTTTTAAAAAAAAGATCCAGGCCTCAGTAGATTCCTCTGAACAGGTCGACCAAGAAAAAGAATTGATGTCCAATTGGCCGGGACGGATGAAAAGCGAAGGGCTTGAGACCGTTTGGATTCAGCTTTGTACAGATAGTTCGGTTGATATTCATGTTCGATACTATCGAAGGTCCTGTGACCGCCGAAAAGGAAAAAGATATAAAGGTGCATACGCTGGTTTAATCCTTCTTGGAATCCATGATCGCTGCTCGCCTGCTTTGGCTTCTATGGTGAGTTCTTGGTCAGCCTTATTAAGTTCTTTTGAAGAAGTCCGTCAAGTGCTTTGTGACCGTGGGATGACGTTGGGTATAAAGGTCATCCGTAAACTGACCTATCGGTACGCAGAGCGGGCTCGAGCCGAACAACAAGCGGGCCGAATCCCATTAAATGATGGAGATTTACTTGAAGGGCGGCGAGTCGTTATCAGCACTGATGGTGGCCGCACTCGGCTCAGAGAGAAGAAAAGGGGACCAAAAACCCAAAAGGATAGAACCCGATTTCGTGGGGCATGGCGAGAACCCAAGCTTTTGATCATTTATGTAGTGGACGCCCATGGAAAACAAGAAAAAAGCTTTTCACCATTTATTGATGGCTGTTTCAATGGACCGGATGGTGTATTCCACTTGTTAAAGGGTTATTTGAACTCCCTTCATATTCAGAACTCAGACAAAATACTGTTTGTTGCAGATGGGGCACATTGGATTTGGAATCGAATCCCCGGACTGCTAAAAGCATTGGGTTTGGCTCCTGAGCGTGTGTATGAACTTCTCGATTTCTACCATACAGTTGAGCATCTGGGTACAGTAGTAGGCTTAAGGAAGACCTGGTCATCCAAGGAACGCAAACGCTGGGTATCGAAGCAGCGAGGTCTTCTGCTGAAGGGAAAGGCGATTGAGGTGGTACAGGCCGTCCAGAAGCTTTGTAGAGGCAGAAACAGTAAGGCTATCAAGACGGAACGGGATTATTTTGTGCGCAATGAACTGAGGCTTAATTTCTCAACTGTAAAAGCGTTGAACTTACCTATTGGCAGCGGTGCTATTGAAAGTTCGATTCGGAGAGTCGTGAATTTACGTCTTAAAGGTCCATGCATCTTTTGGTATCGGGAGAATGCAGAAAAAATGATTATGCTGCGATCATTTTATAAAGCAGGGCGTTGGAACTGCCTGAAGCAGATGGCAAACATGCACAATCCAGTGCCAGCGGTATAACCGGGAAAATGGGAATGCGCCCCTTAACTCAAGGAGCTCAAATGACGCACATCTCAGTCCCTAAAAAACAACTACGGTCCCTGAACTTTGACAATTTCAGGTGCCCTCTGATAAAGTCACTTTCAAAAGCACCGGAATTACAATCTCGAGGAGACCGCCCTTTAAAAATGACATTCGAAGACCAGATAAATGCTTTGGTTTATTTCCATCTTCAGGAGCACAAGTCTGCCCGACATTTAATTCAGGATCTCAAGGAGAATGTTTTTGCTAAAGAAAATATTGCGCCAGACGGTGGTATCAGCCGTAGTAGTTTCTGTGAAGCCATCAATCACAGGGGACTCGAACAACTGCAATTTATCTTTGAGGATCTTTATAAACAGGCTCTTGAGTGTCATCCGGGTGAACACGCCGAGTTAGGAGAGTTGGTTTCCATTGACGGTAGTCTCATAAATGCAGTCCTTTCAATGCACTGGGCGAACTACAGAAAAGGAAGTAAAAAAGCCAAAGTACATTGCGGATTTGACATTAATCACGGAATCCCAAACAAAATCTTTTTGACTGAAGGCAACGGCGCTGAACGCACTTTTGTTCCCAAAATACTTTCCAAGGGGCAAACAGGTGTTATGGATCGTGGATATCAATCCCATAAAGAATTTGACCTGCTTCAGGAGCAAGGCAAACATTTTGTCTGCCGTATAAAAACCAGGACAACAAGAACAATTATTGATAACCACGAGACCCCTTCCGACAGCTACATTTTTTATGATGCACTGGTTAAACTTGGTACTCCGAATCAAAACCAGACGAAAAGGCCTGTTCGGGTTGTTGGCTATAAAATTGCTGGCGTCAAATACTATGTGGCAACTGACAGGCATGATTTAACAGCGGAACAAATAGCAACAATTTATAAACTCCGGTGGACCATTGAGGATTTTTTCAAATGGTGGAAAGAACATCTGAAGGTATATCATCTCATTGCCCGCAGTGAATACGGCCTTATGGTTCAGATTCTTGGCGGCCTTATCACTTACCTGTTACTGGCAATCCATTGCCAAAAACAGTTTAATGAAAAGGTCACGATCAAAAGAGTTCGGCAGCTGCGAACCGCCATTCTAAATGACCTGTTTGGCTGCGAGGAGCAGGGCTCTCATAGTTCAAACAGGGACAATATTGTCAAAGATCAAAAAATTATTGAGCAAGCAAAAACCTAACCGGACATCACTGAGGTTTTATACATTATTACCGGTCATGTCCTGCCGGTATTGTGTTTGATTCCGAACAGACAGCCCCCTCTTTGATTGAAATCGGGACCTGAATTTCCAGGCGGGCATCTGAAGGGGTGTGGTTGATAAAAACACCTATTGATGCTGCCATTTTTTTTATATTTTGACCCAAAAACGTGTCTGATTTTGTGATACTCAAACCGGTAAAGGCAATCTGCCAGGCTGAATCCTCTATTGGCTGGATAGATACAGACAGGTTTGCTTTAGGCCCTGTCTCCTTAAATATCCGGACTGCGGCCTCATAGATAATTGCCTGGAGAATGAACGGACAGGTCTTGACCATGGGGGCATCCCCTTCAACAGGGGAGATGTTCATTTTGCCGGCAAAGGCCAAATATTCTGACAGTCGGGCGACCAGATCCAGGATCTCCCTTAAGTCAATGGAAACAATGGGGGTATCAATACTGTGGGAAAACCGATTCATCTGCCGAATGGTTGTAAACCCCCGCTGAATTTCTTCGACAATGCTTTGGGTACTGTCCGTGAGCATATCAAGCTCAATGGTACCGCCTTTTCGGGCCATTTCCGAAAGGTCGCTGAGAAGTCCGGCCGTTTCTGAAATAATGGCCATTATATTCTTTAATTCATGGGAGATAGACGCATTGACCCTCCCGAAAAAGGCCAGACTTTCAAAGTCAAAAAGGTTTGGTTTATGATCCATTCACTCCTCCTGTTGTCGGCATATTTTATTTTTTTAAACAAAACCTGCCGGATATTATCAAAGCCTGCAACCCAATGAGGCCGGTTTTTACTAGTTCGTTCCAGCCACCTCTAATAAGGTTTTTACAACCAGATCTATTTTTATGGGCTTGGGCAGATAATGCATTGCCTCCTTGTCTCCCACCAGATAGTCGTTGTCCGATCCATGACCGGTAAGAAAAATAAATTTCATATCCGGATCCAGTCGATGCAGTTCCCGTCGAAGTTCAATCCCGCCGATTCCGGGCATTTTCACATCCAAGAGGGCCACATCAAACCTTTCACCCTTTTTGATCAAATCAAGCGCATCCGCGCCGGTGTTGGCAAATGTCACCTGGAACCCTCTTAATTCGAGCCTTTTGGCAAGCATCATTACAAATTTTTTTTCATCATCCACCAATAAAACATTCATCCTGAAAAATCCCTTTCTGTATGGATAGGCAAGGTGACCGTAAACGTTGTTCCTTTACCGAGTTTACTTTGAACTCTAATGTCGCCGTAAAGTTTTTTTACCAGACCATAGGTAATGGAGAGTCCTAACCCGGTCCCTTTGCCTTCTTCTTTTGTGGTAAAAAAGGGCTCAAAAATTTTAGAGAGATCTGCTTCGGAGATACCGCAACCATCATCTTGTATGCTCAGGTGAACGCAGTCTTTTTCATTGTCCAGCTTTGCCCGAATATCCAATGATCCCCCATTTTCAATGGCATGAAATGCATTGTTCACAAGGTTTAAAATAATCTGCTGGAGTTTTCCTCTATCGGTTTCGATCAGCGGAATTTCATCCGGGAAGTCGGTATGAATGGTAATATCCCGGTACTCAGCTTCTTTCTTGTGAAAATTAAGCACGTCAAAAACCATGGGCTTAAGGTGGATTCCCTGTATCTGGACATCAAAATGTCTTGAGAAACCAAGCAATTGCCGGGTAATGGTACCACAACGTTCTACGGTCTCGATGATGGATTCGATAAGTTCGATTAATTCCGGATCATCCCCGTATTGTTTTTTTATGATAAACAGATCTTTGATATAACCGGCGGTTTCGTTGATAAGGGCTAAAGGATTGTTTATTTCATGGGCCACTCCGACAGCCAGCTGCCCGATGGATGCCAATTGACAGTTTTGTTCTGCCGCAGCCATGGTCCGGGCCTTTTGCCGGTCTGCGTCAAACATTTTGTTGACCATAAAAGAAGAGGTCAGAAAAATGACAAGGATGACGATGAGTGAACTTACAAATAAAAACCAGTTGATATTTGAACGAAGATCCAGCCAGACTTTCATCATCCCCTGTTTTTGTTTGACAACCATGAGGACAAAGGGGGTGGGGACCATCTTCGTGTTGATAAACGCATAGCCGACAACCATGGGCCGCTCGTTGAAATCATCTGATATCAAGGATTTTGTCCGATCGGAATAGACGGGCAAAGGAAGGGTAAGCTGGCGGGCCTCGCCTTCATAAAACATGGAAGGGGTCTGCATCTTCCCATCGCGGTTGGTCAGGAAAATATCGGTATGTTCTCCGGTCTTGTAAGATGACAGGGCCTGAATCAGTCGGTCGGTATCCAGGGTCATGCGCAGCATGAAAAAACCACCGTCCGGTCGTTGGGATTTAACAGCCACAACAATATGAGGAACACCGCGGTGGCCTGAAAACACTTCGCTGACACAGGCGTCATTGAGGCGGCATTCCAAAAACCATGCCTGGTTGCTGTAGTCCTTTCCCTTTAGATTGAATGGGCCGGCATAGGCCACCTGGGTTCCGTTATCCGAGATCACACTCAAGTCAGTCAATCCGCCGAACCCCAGTTTCAGGTTTCGAAATATCTCTTCCAAACGCTTGGGATCGCTCAGGCGGCCATATCCCATTTCTTTTGCTGTAAAGGTTAGTGCATCCAGGCGTTCCTCTAAAAAAAAGGTCACGGCCCTGCGGGCATTGGAGGCCAATCGTTCGGTACGCAAAAGGGATTCGGTGTTAATGGATTGATCAACAAGCTGATAATAGATGGATGTCATGGCTGTCAGAGGAACCAATGCTGTGATCATGAGAAAGAAAACCACGCTTCCCCAGATCTTGCGATAATCCTAAAAGGCATAGTAAGGATTCAGATGTTCCTCGTTTGACCGATGGAAATACGGGAAATATGACTTTAAATTACATTTCAGCCTGTTTTTCATATTGAGTGTTCTTTATTCTGGCCCATAATCGAAATCATTTGGTCAATGTCCAAAGGTTTATTCATAAAAGAATGGGCACCACGCTCCAAACACTGAACTCGATCTTTATCAGTTCCGTGCCCTGTCAGAATGATGACCTGGGTTTGGGGGGCAGTTGTTTTAATTTGAGACAGCACCTCTGATCCATAAATATCCGGCAGCCGTAAATCCAGAATAACCCAGGAAAACGATAGGGTTTTTATGATATCAATGGCTGTCTGTCCATCGTTACGGACTTTGCAGGAAAATCCGCGCAATCCCAGCCGGCTGGCCAGCATGGTGGCATAACGTTCCTCATCATCAACAATTAATATATCATGGTGTTCCATATCTTAGCCTTATCAAGGTTATAGGTCTTTTACTATTGATATATGGAACATGTATAAATCAAACAGTTTAAATTGTAAACAATAAATCTAAAAAATTTTAAAAATGAAACATCTATCGTTCAAAAGGGTTCCTTAAGGATCGTATGGCCATCCCTCTTTTACCCAAAATGCATTGATGGGCATGAATGGGAAATCGGCTCGGTCATCAGTTGTGTTGGATGAGCAATTATGATTTTTCAGAAATGAGTCTCAGTTTTCTCCACAGTGCAGCCCGGCTGATGCCTAAAAGTTCTGCTGCCCTGGTCTTGTTGCCGTGGGTGATTTCAATGGCCTTGAGAATATGCTTTTGCTCCATCTGCTGGACGGTCAGAAAGGGGGAGGTGTCATCGGGCGTGTGTGTGATATTTTTTTGGCTCAATTTTTTGGGTAGATGCTTGCCGGTGATGATATCACCCTGGGCTAAAATAACCGCTCTTTCGATAATGTGGCGCAATTCTCTAATATTTCCCGGAAACTCATATGCTTCAAACAGGGAAAAGACATCATCTGAAAATGTTTTTATTTTTTTCCCAAATTCTTCATTTAACTGGCCTAAAAAATAATGACACAGAATGGACAGGTCTTCAAGTCTGCGGCGCAAAGGCGGAATTTCAATTTCAATGGCACGTATCCGTCGGTAAAGTTCCATCTGGAATTTACCTTCGATGATTTTTTCTTCTATGCTTTGATGGGCAACCACGATAAATCTGACATCCATGAAGGGGGCAGAATCCGATGTTTTTCCATCAATTAACTGGAGCATTTCCTGCTGGGGCTTTTTGGGCATGTTCTCAATATGATCCAGGAGTATGGTGCCGGTATAGGGCGGATTTAATGCCCCATATTCTTTTTTTAACGGATCATTTTTAGGGGTGTCATCGTAGGAGGCAACCAATTGGGCAAACCGAAAGTCTTTGCTGAAACAGCCGCAATCAAAGGCTAAAAATCTTTGTTGTTTGCGGTGGCTGAGGTTGTGGATGGTTCTTGCAACCAACTCTTTGCCGGTTCCGATCTCTCCTCTGATGATAATGGCGCAATCCATTTCAGCAAATCGCCTGATATTTTTCTTTAATCGCTGTATTTCAGGGGTGCCGCCGATGATTTTTGACAGGGGGTTTGGCCTCTTGCCCGGGCCGGGTTTGGGCAACCTGTGAGCTATGGGTTTGTTCTGACTTAAAGGATCTAGGATCTCCACTTGCTCTGACACGAATTTATCAGCCGTGGTTGGGCCTGCAGGCGGCCTGATAACAACCACCTTGCCCTGGGTGCTTGATTGTTTGATAATGTCCCAAAGACCGCCCATGGCGTCTTTTTCAACATACAAGGAGTCGAGTGACTCGGTGGCCTGTTTTATTTTTTCATTGCCATAACCGGTCAACAGGATGGTATTTAGTTCCGGAGTGATTTCTTTGAGTTTGGCAATGGTGACCAGGCCGTCCATATCCGGCATTTTCAGATCGACAATGGCCAAATCAACCTGGGTCTGTTTGACAATTTCAATTGCCTGTTGGCCGGATGTTGCTTTTAAGGGAGAAAAACCCAATAATGATATCCGCTTGGATATTGAATCCAGGAGGCGCTCTTCATCATCAACGAGCAATATTGTTTTAGTTGTCTGTGTCACGGATTACTTTCTTTTTTCAATCTGAATTGCATCAACAATGGTGTTGGTTTCAGCCATCATTGTTGATTTGTTTAAATTTAAAGCGTATTTTTTAGTTTGTTTACATTTAATACATTAAATAGCTTGTGTTGAGATATAAAGTATAATTTTAAAACAGTCAATACTATTTTTAATATTGAAACACATCCGTATCTTAGGAATGGGGGATCAAAAAAAAGAGATCTGCCCTTCCAGGATCTGGTGTTTTTCCATGGGTCTTGCACGGTCTTTTGTACGAGGGCTTTTTGGGGAGGCAATCCTAGATCCTGGAAGGGCTGGTTAAACTCGGTTCGCACGCTTGTTAAAAAAGGGAATAATCATTTACAACGAAAATACGGCCTGTTAATAAAAGGGTGCTTTAATTTTAATGACCATCTTATAGATGGCGGTTCGGGAGGCGGACAATGAAATTTTATAACTTGCTCATCTGTTTTTTGATATTCTTATTGTCACCTGTCCTGGGGCATACCGGGAATGCTCAGATGAACAACGCATTTGAAATCGTATCGGACTGCACCTATGTTATAGCCCCTTCAGACGCTGAAAATTTGTATGAATCACTCTGCCTTTTTGGTGCAAAATACACTGCCGTTGCACTATCGGCAAAGTATTTAAGCCATACGGGGGTGTTGAAAAATTATGGAAACAAAACCAGGGAAATTTTTTGTATCATCGCAGAAGATTTAACCCCTTATATCATTAAAAAACAATTGATAAATTCAGAAAAATATTACGTCAAGGTAAGAACAAAAATCAATTTGGCTGATTTTACACGGGCTGAGATTAAAAATATTGAATTTGAAAAACAAGAGAACCAATTTTCCTGGCAACAAGAAATGGAACAATATCTTTTTAAAACCATTGAGCCTGGAAATGAAATATCAAGGGCCTATCGATATCTTAGAAAAAAAGAATCCAGGATCGCCATAATTTATTTGGATCATCTTGAAAAAAAATATCCCAATTGGCTGGAAATTTACCTTGCTAAAGCCATTGGTTTTTATTCTTTGAATAAAACAAATCAGATGTTAAAGGCTTTGGATATTTCTTGTACGTTAGGAAATAAAGAGGCGTGTAAAGATTTGATGGGATTTTCAGAACATCGTAAAATACCCCTGGCACAATAGTCTGTCAGAAGGGGAAAAAAAGATGCGCTAAAGCCTGGCAGGTTAAATTTTTCTGGAATGCCCGGTCTTTTCAAAATACCAACACACCATAATTAAATTAAGAGTCTAATATGAATGTTACAAAAATTTGGGCGATTGTTAAAAATAGATACAGGCTTTCCACCAAGATTCAAATGAATTTTGAACTCAGTTTCCCAAACTACCTGATCGGTAAGTGCGGGTTCTCCGCCCAGAATGCCCATGAAATAAGAACCCAAAAAGTATCCCCGTCCATCAAAGGAATGGTTTTTTCGAATACAATCCCCTTGAGCTGGTTTACCTCTTCTGTATTAATACCTTGGGCACAGGTGGTAAGCATTCGTCTCCTGGATCCCGCCTCTTTGGCCGATGGCGCAGAAACCTCGCCCTTCTCATCTGAATTAAATGAACCTGGTTTGGAATTTGGGTATTGTATGCTCAAAATCAAAGATCCCCTAAAAATAACCATTTATCTACCCTGGTCAGAAGAATTTACAGCGTATGTGCAAAAGAATAAATTAATTGATTTTTGACCCTTTGTTTTTAAGGATCGCATCCGGAAGGATGCCGGGATGGCAAATGAAACAGCGGCTAAGGCCATAGAAGATAGGGCTGACTGGATACCATAAAAAAAAGGGGGGTACGAAATTTTCGTACCCCCCTTTAATCTTTAAACTGATTTACTGCTGAATCTGGTTACCGTTTGCATCAACGATTTTGATATCGATTGCTTTGCCGCCATCCAGGCGGTGAGTGGCACAGGAAATTCAGGGGTCGTAGGCACGGACCGACATTTCCACCATATTAAGGATGGTTTCATCGACACGGCCTTCATGGATCAGCATTTTTGCAGACTGCTCAACACTCATGGAAATGGGGGCCAGGTTATGGGTGGTGCCCACAATCATGTTGGCCTTTTCAATGAGCCCGTTTTCGTCTGTGGTATAGTCATGGATCAGGGTGCCTCTGGGGGCTTCTACATGGCCTACGCCGCGACCCGCTTTGGGGGTGAAGTCAATGCGAGACTCTTTTCCGCAGATGGCCGTATTAGATAATAGCTCCAGGGTCTTTTCACAGGCATAGACCAGCTCGATGAGCCGTGCCCAGTGGTAGAGCAGGGTGTGCTGGGCAGGTCTGCCAAAGCTGGATCTGAACTCTTCTAATTCAGCCTGGGCAAGGGGGGTGGAAATATACTCACAGGCGTTGAGCCGTGCCAGGCAGTTGGACCGGTAAATGCCTTTAGGAGCATCCAGATCCATGGAAAATCCTTCGTCCCAGCACTTGGCATAGGGGTATTTTCCATAGGAGGTGTCCACCACCTTTTCACTGATATAATCCAGGTAATCTGTATCTTCAAAATCATCAAAACTGCCATCGGGCTTCATCAGCCGGATCTTGCCGTCATAGAAGTTCAATGCCCCGTCATCTTCAACCGTACCGATAAAGCCTGTGGTAATGGTTCCTAAGGTGGTCACTTCTTTAAGATAGTTGGGGAAGATATTTTCCTTGGCATGGGCCATGGAAAATTTGGCAAATTCCAACAATTCTTTGGTATCTTCGATCAGGCTCAACCGCTGGCTGTCAGACATGGGTTTGGAAAAACCGCCCGGAACCGCAGCAATGGGATGAATCACCTTGCCGGCAAATTTTTCCATCATCATCTGGCCCAGCTGCCGCATTTTAATGACCTGTTTGGCAAGATCCGGCGCTGCCTGGGCAATACCAATGACATTTCTGACCTTATAGTCGGCATCAGGACCCAGCACAAAGTCAGGGGCTGCCAGAAAATAAAAGTGAAGAATCTTGTCATTGATATGGGCAAGGTTCTGCATGCATTCGCGCAGCAGATGGCCTGCAGGGGCTACTTCTGCTGCAAAACAGGCATCCACGGCCTTGGTGGAGGAAAGATGATGGTGCCAGGGGCAGATACCGCAGATCCGGGTCACAATCCGGGTGATTTCTTCGGCAGGCTTGCCCTGGACATATTTTTCAAACCCCCTGATGGAGTTAAAATGGGTGGTGGCCGAAGAGACCTCACCCTGGTCGTCTAATTGAATTTTTATACTTGCATGCCCCTCGATTCGAGACAGGGGGGCGATATTAATGGTTTTTCCCATTTACATACCTCCTTTTTTGTTGGAGACCAGCCGGTTGTGGGCCCCTGAAAACCGCAGCAGGTTATCCCGGTCCGGTATGTTACTGATGTCAACGCCGTTGGATGCCAGGGCATTGAGCATGTCAAGAAGCTGGTTGCCTTCCTGTCTGACAGGGCCGTAACATCCCCTGCAGGGCACCCGTGCTGCGATGCAGCGAGGGGCTTCGCCTGTGTTGCCTGCACACCCGGCCCGGGTCACAGGACCTGCACACAGATATCCTTGTTCCAGAAGACAGCGCATCTCGCTGATGGGCTTGTCCGGATTAAACTCGGGTGATTCGGTGAACCGTTTGATTTCGCCTATCTCGCCTTTGCCCTGTCTGATGGTAGGACAGGTGTCGCAGACACTCTTAAAGGGCAGCTCCACTTTATCCCCGCTGAGCAGGGAAAGAATGGCATGGGCAATCTGATCCGGATGGGGCGGGCACCCGGGCAGATAGATGTCCACATCTATTTTTTCGTCCAGGGCGTAGCACCGGTCCAGAAGGGGGGGCACACCGTTGGTGGGTACTTCTCCGCCGGGATCTGTACTTTCGGTATGATAGTAGTCATCATACAGCTCTTTGTTGGTGTAAGAGTTGATCAACGCTGGAATTCCCCCATGGGTGGCACAGGTGCCAAGGGCAATGAGGATGTCGCATTTTTTGCGCATCTCAAGGGCGACCTCAAGGTGTTCTTCGTTTCTGATACCGCCGGAAACAAGGCCGACTGTGGCCGCCGGAATATCAATCTCTTTTTTATCTCCCAGCTGGCCGTAATGCTTATGGTCCATGAGTACGGGGATGTGAACAAAATCAAGCTGAGGAAGAAGATCAAGCAAGGTTTCTCCAAGGTTGAGAATGGCGATTTCACATCCGGAACAGGAGTTGAGCCATTCACTGGCAACTTTTACTGGCATGGGGCCTCCTCTTCTAAGGCCTGGTGACGGGCCTTAAATGTATTGGGGCCAAGGGCCCTGATTTTTTCTGTGAATTCGGTCACCTTCTGGGCAAATCTGGGGCCTTCGGCGCCTGATACCCATTCAATGGCCACACGTTCCGGGTTGATGCCGGCATCTTCGAGCATGAGTTTAACAACGGCGATTCGGGCCTTGGCTTTGTGATTACCATCCAGGTAATGACATTCTCCAAGATGTCAGCCCATGACCATAATGCCGTCAGCCCCTTTTTTAAGGCCGTCAAGAATGAAATCCGGATGGACCATCCCGGTGCACATGACCCGTATTGCTTTCATGTTGGGCGGGTATTGAAGTCTGGATACGCCGGCCAGGTCTCCGCCGGCATAGGAGCACCAATTGCAAAGAAATCCAATGATTTTCGGTTCGAATTGATCTGACATGATATATTTATTCTCCTTAATAGTCGTCAATTATGCATCTTCCAGGATTGCATCAATCTGGGCCCTGAGCTGGCTCGGGGTAAATCCGTTGACCACAATCCCCTCTTTGGGGCAGGTGGCGGCACAGAGACCGCAGCCTTTGCAAAGCGCCTCACGGATTTTAACCCGTTTATGCTGTTTGTCATCCTCACCCTTAAATTCAACCAGTTCAATGGCATTGTAGGGGCAGATGTCGACGCAGAGGGCGCAGCCGTCACAATTATGGGTCACATGGGACTTGATGGCATCCAGCTTCATGGTCGTCTTTGACAGAATTACGCTGGCCCTGGAAGCTGCCGCCCTGCCTTGGGCAATGGCTTCATCAACAGGCTTGGGATAATGGCACATGCCGGCCAGGAACACACCGTCTGTGGTGGAATCCACCGGTTTGAGCTTGGGATGGGCCTCCATGAGGAACCCGTCTGCATTGACCCCGCATTTAAACAGGTCTGCAAAGGGCGCCGTGTTGTTTGGAACAATGGCTGAGGCCAGTACCAAAGCGTCTGGATTGACGATCACATCCATCTGGAGAATAGGATCAAAGACCTTGACAGTAAGCTCCCCGTTTTCATCGGTCACTTCAGGTTTATTGTCCCGGGTATATTTGATGAAAATCACACCCAGGTTTCTGGCTTCCGTATATGCATCTTCTTTGTCAGCATAGGTCCTGATATCCCGGTAAAGGATATACACGCCCATGTCCGGATTTGCCTTTTTGAACCGTACCGCCTTTTTAATGGATTGGGTACAGCAGACCCTTGAACAATATGGATGCTCTTCATTCCGGGATCCAACGCACTGGATAAAGGCAACGCAATCCAGGGAATCTGAAAATTCAGGGGTGTCATGGATCCGTTTGTTGAGATCCATGATGGTCATGACCCGATCATCTTCTCTGTACCGGTACTCATCCGGTTTGTATTCGTTGGCACCGGTGGCAATAATACAGGTACCAAAATCAACGGTTTCGGTATCACCGTTGTGGGTGAGTTCGCCTGTAAAAGATCCCACAAAGCCTGAAACAGCCGTGAGCTGGGTATGGGTCATGACCTGGATTTTTTCATGGGCCATGATTTCCTGGGCAAAGGCCTGTGTATGGGCCTTGATGTCCTCGTCTTTCCAGGTTTTTAATATCGTGTTGGCCACGCCGCCGAGTTTGCCTTCTTTTTCAATGAGAACGGTTTCATATCCCTGGTTGGCCATGTTTTTGGCCGCACTCATTCCGGCAAGCCCGCCTCCGACCACAAGAGCCCTGGGCGTGATATTAACTTCAATGTCCTGAAGCGGATAGTTGAGAGATACTTTTGCAACAGCCATTTTTACCTGCTCCTTGGCTTTTGCCGTGGCTTTTTCAGGCTCGTTGGGATGAACCCAGGCGTTCATGTTCCTGATATTGGCCATTTCCACCATATATTTGTTTAAGCCTACATTCTGTAGGGTTTCTTGGAACAGAGGCTCATGGGTTCTCGGCGTACACGCTGCAATGACTACGGCGTTAAGGTTTTCTTTTTTAATGGTTTCGGCAATCAGATCCTGGGTATCTGCAGAGCAGGTAAACAGGTTGTTGTCCACATAAACTACATGGGCAAGGGTTTTTGAAAATTCGGCGACCGCTTTTACATCCACAACACCGGCAATATTGGTTCCGCATGAGCAGACAAAAACACCGATCCGTTTTTCCTGATCACTAATGTCAAATTCTTCAACAAAGGTTTTTTCAACGGTCAGGCTGCCCCTGGAGTCGGCCAGAGCCGATTTGACCCGGGCTGCGGCTGTGGATGCAATGGTGACGGACTGGGGAATGGCTTTGGGACTTTGAAAACTGCCCGTAACAAATACCCCTTCCTTGTTGGTCTTTGACGGATCAAAACTTGAGGTTTTGGCAAATCCGTAATGGTCCAGTTCAATTCCGCATTTTTGAGCCAGGTCTTTGGCATCTTCAGGGGCTTCAAGCCCGATGGAGAGAACCACCATGTCAAAGAAAGACTCCTGGGAATTTCCTTTCTGGTCGGTCCAGAGCATGGTAACCCCGTGGCCGTCAGGTCCTTTGAGCAGAGAATGGGGACGGGCGCGGATAAATGATACCCCCCCGGTTCTTGCGCTTTCATAGTAGCGTTCATACTCTTTGCCCGGGGTTCTGATATCCATGTAGAAAATGGTCTGCTCTCCGTTGCCTTCTGCCATGTGTGACTGGGTCATCACCGCCTGTTTTATGGCATACATGCAGCAGACGCTGGAGCAATATCCGTTTTTAGAACAATTATTGTTTCTGGAACCGACGCATTGGATCCAGGCAACTTTTCTAGGCTCTTGGCCGTCAGATTCTTTTTGTAAATGGCCCATGGAAGGACCGGAGGCTGAAAGCATACGTTCATATTCAAGACTTGTGACCACGTCCGGAATGGTATCATATCCGTAATAGTCAATGCCTTTTGGGGAAAAGGGCTTGAATCCCGGTGCCAGAATAACCGCACCGACATTGATGTCCACGTACTCGGTTTTCATTTCATAATCAATGGCGCCGGTGGGGCAGATTTTTGCGCAGATTCCACATTTGCCCTTGTTCAGGTAAATACAATGGTCCGGGTCAATGGCGTACTTCAAAGGCACGGTTTGATCATATTTGATGTAGGCGGCCTTGCGTTTGTTTAAGCCTGCATTGTATTCGTCATCGACTTTTTTCGGGCATTTTTCCGCACAAAGGCCGCAGGCAATACATTTGTTTTCATCAACATACCTGGGCTTTTTTTTGACGGTTACTGTAAAATCTCCCAGTTCGCCTGAAACAGTCTCGATTTCTGAGAGGGTTAATAACTCTATATTTAAGTGCCGACCGCACTCAACCAGTTTGGGTGAGATGATTCACATGGCACAGTCGTTGGTGGGGAAGGTCTTGTCCAATTGGGACATTGCCCCCCCGATACCTGCACTTTTCTCCACAAGATAAACGTAAAATCCGGAATCCGCCATATCCAGAGCTGCCTGAATACCGGCAATTCCGCCTCCTGCCATTAACACGGAACCTTTTGGTTGTTTCGCCATAAACACCTCGTTTTGGGGTTAGAAGATTAAATTTTTTTATAAATCGAAAGCTTTACGGCTTTCTAATTTCCTAATAGTGAGTGCTGCTGCTTCCTTTACCGCCTTTCTGGCCTTTGGACAAAGACCCGGGCTGATTTCGTTCGGAATGGTTTCTGTTTGCATGGCAATCACTTGAACATCAATACCCCGTTCTGCAAGCTGGGCAAGCAGGTTGGATGAAGGGGCCTGATGAAGAGAAAAATCAGCCAGTTTTTCACTGGGCACATTTGATATTTCAATTTCAAACACCTCTCCTTGTTCCCGTCCTTCAACGGTCACGGCATCAATAACAATGACCATCTTGGGGGGATTTTCCACCAGAAGAAGATCAAAAACAAAATCCTTGATGCCGGTGCCGGCATCAAGGACTAAAACAGAATCCGGAAGGGTATGGGTCGCATTGATCTCGTAGACAACTTCCGGGCCAAATCCGTCATTGCCAAACAGCGTGTTGCCACACCCAAAAACTAAATACTGCCTATCATACACTTGTGTAGTCACAGGTTCTTATGTCCGTAATTATGGTCAATTTTATAAATAATAATTAAAAAGCAAATGCTATTCATTTATTTACTATGGTTTTTTTCACTGCAAAAAAGCCCAAACCTTAGCAGGTATTTTGGGGACTGTCAAGTGAACAGGGAACAATAAAAGGGTGAGCATTTTTTCGATCACCCAAACAAGGGAATCTAAATACCTTTATTTAATACCTCTTCTACCTTGAAGCGCCCTGATGATCAGTGTTTGATTATTGTTTGGTTATTTATTAATAAACGGGTTTGTCAGGTATTTTTTTCTGAAATTTTTGTTTTATTCCTCTATAAATTAAAAAATTAATTCCAATTGAAAAATGATTTACAAAAAAAATGAGGTGTTCAAGATTCTTTCTTGACACCTGAAGATCAAAGTGATAGATACCCCTTGTTTCAATCGGGGCGTAGCGCAGTCTGGTAGCGCACTTGTCTGGGGGACAAGTGGTCGCAAGTTCAAATCTTGCCGTCCCGACCATCTAAAAATCAAGGCTTTTGACGATTTCGTCAAGGGCCTTTTTTGTTTTAAAAACCTGTCTGCCTGCAAGTCTGGTCAGCGTTTTGATGGGATTTGGAGCAAGAAACCAAGACAATTCAAGAAGAGTCGTGAGCAAGAAGAACAGTGACAGGATCGGCCAAAGTCATCTTATAAGGCATTTTATGGATAATAGCATTCCTGGCCGTCTTACTCCAGAAAAATTGGCAGGTATTATAATCGGTTTGTCTGTCTACTTTTTTAATACAGCAAATATCTGTTTTTTTGTTGATTTTTTGCCGAAAATCGGGGTTGCCCCAGACAGATGGGGCGATCAAAAAATTACTGGCAAAAAGGCGGAATATACCCCATAGATTACCTGTTAAAAATAGATTTTCTTTAAATCAGATTGTTTTTAAAAAAATATCAATTCTCCCCAAGGCTGCGCCGCAAAAAAAGATAACCCACAATACCTGAAACTAAAGATCCTAAGATGATGCCCAGACGTTCGTCAAACATCCGGACGGCCCCGGTCTGCTGAAAGGCTAATGAGCCGATAAAAAGGCTCATGGTGAATCCCACCCCGCAAAGGGCGGATGCCCCGTACAAAGATTTCCAGGACATACCTTTGGGAAGCTGTGTCAGCCCGGCACGAATCGCCAGACCGCAGAGGCCGAAGATGCCGATCTGTTTTCCGATGAACAATCCCAGGCCAATGCCCAACGATACGGGATGAAAAATCTGTTCAGCCCCCATGCCGGTAAAACAAATGCCTGCATTTGCAAAGGCAAACACCGGCAGGATGAAAAAGGCCACAGTAAAATGCAGGTCGTGTTCCATGCTTTTTAAAGGAGAATATTCAGGGTCCTGTGCAGAGGTTATGGGGATGAAAAAGGCCAGTAGAACCCCGGCCAGGGTGGCGAATTCCTGATTTGAGCATTGCGGTCCACATGAATAGGCCCACCACGGCATAGGCGGTTTTTGACTCTATGTTGCGCCAATTCATAAATGCCAGAATCGGTATGCAGCACAGCACTACCAATAGGGCTGCCATGGAGATTTTTTCCGTATAGAACATGGCGATGATCACAATGGCGCCGATGTCGTCGAAAATGGCAAGTGAGGTCAAAAACACCTTGATGCTCACCGGGACTCGTGATCCCAAAAGGGATAGTATCCCCAGGGCAAATGCAATATCTGTTGCCGCTGGAATGGCCCAGCCTTTCATGGCCATAGGATCATTTATGTTAAAATAGATATATATGAGTGCCGGTACTGTCATGCCGCCTATGGCCCCGACGCCCGGAAGGATGATTTTTGTTTTATCGGAAAGTTCGCCTTCCAAGACCTCACGTTTGAGTTCCAGGCCGATCAAAAAAAAGAATACCGCCATCAATCCGTCATTGATCCAGAGCAGGGCAGGTTTTGCTATGTGTAATCCCCCAATGCGGATTTCTACGGGCGTATCTATGAGCATTGCATAGTATGTGTACAAGGGTGTGTTTGCAATGCAAACGGCCAGAGCTGCTGCAAACATCAGCGTCAATCCCCCGGCAGATTCCAATTTGAAAAATTTAGATAAAAAAGATTCTTGAGCGTGATCCATAATATAACCTCAAATTCTATCATCAACGTTAGCGAGCATTAATAAATGGCTATCAGAAAAAAGGTTTGGTTGCAATACCCATATTGGGAGCCTGCATCTTGAAAAGATGTTTTTTCCCCATGGGGCAGGAGGGCCGTTAAGGGACTGCCCTTTTGGGGGCTGTATACATTTTGACCGGGATCATACCCGGTGCAACGGTCTTGGGGGGAATTAAAAGAGAATGCCGGGACGTGTTTCCATGGTAATCTTTACGATAAGCTTGTATACTTGAAAAAGGCATAGGGTCAATCAGGCTCTCCCCATGGCACACCCCTCTTTAGTTATTGGACGCCTGTTTTTCCGGGGGAGCGGCAAAAAGGAGGCAGTTATTGGGTCATTTAAATTCAGGAGAAAAGAGAATGCTGGATGAAATCACCAGGCAGGCCGGTGCGCTAAATGAAGATCAGCAAAGAGATGTTCTCAAGTACATTCAATCCATTCAGGATGTCAGAACCTATCCAAGGGTGAAGACCCGGCTTGAGGTGGATGTGCTCATCGATGATAAGGTCATCCAGTCAGATTCAAGAAATATGAGTGCCTCCGGGGTTTTTATCAATACAAGTGTAAAGGCTGAGCCAGGGACTTCTGCCACAGTGGTTTTTATGGTTCCCGGCCAGAAAACCCCGTTTAAACTAAAGGGCAAGGTGGTCAGAACAGAAGAGGGCGGGGTGGCCATCTGGTTTTCAGAAATGACCAATTATGCCCAAAAGGCATTGGGAAAGCTGCTTCTTGCCTGAGCCCCAGGCCGTTTTTTAATTGAAGTTTCAGGAAAAAAAGGATTATAAGGGGTTTTCTGTCTTTTATTTTTGTTCTGTTTTTATGGGGGCCCTGTTTTTGATTCAAGGATCTTCAAGGTTTCGTCTTGACATTTACAAGGATATTTAATAGTGCATTTTTAATGCATCTGTATTTTACCTGTCCCGTTAGTGTCTGATTTTGGTTTTCGCCACACCTTTTTTTTGTGGATATTCAAGTCCCGCATGATCAGCCGTGCGGGCATTCATCCGGTGACCAATGCTCAAAAGCACCCAGAACCCCAGGGGGATTGGATCATGAAGTTGGACAAGCATGCGGCTATGATTTTGGTTTTTGTCTGTTTGATTTTTTTGTTCCTTGTTACTGCGGGCCATGGGGGACAAAACAAAAAAAATCTCCCCCATGGGACATTGGCAGATTCCGCACATGTTGCGGCAGAAGGCCGGGACCAAACCGGCCACGGCCATATTAATTTGGGAGAAGTACTGCCCCTTTTTTCCTGCATCCCCTTTGCCGGCATGCTCTTGTCCATTGCCCTGCTGCCCTTGGTGGCCGGCAGGTTCTGGCATCATCATTTCGGCAAGGTTTCCGCATTTTGGGCCGCCTGTCTTGCCATTCCCTTTGTTATTGTTCACAAGGGCCAGGCCATCCATGAAATTTTTCATATTATCCTGGCCGATTATCTACCCTTTATTATCCTGCTCTGGGCCTTGTTTACCGTGTCCGGCGGAATTTTGCTCAAAGGACGGCTGAGGGGCTCTCCCGGGGTAAACACCCTGATTATTATTGTTGGCACCCTGCTGGCATCCTGGATGGGAACCACAGGAGCTGCCATGCTCATGATTCGTCCCTTTATCCGGGCCAATGCCCACAGGAAAAACAAGACCTTTATGGTGGTCTTTTTTATATTTTTAGTGGCCAATGTGGGCGGGGCGCTTACCCCTTTGGGGGATCCCCCGCTTTTTTTGGGATTCCTCCACGGCGTTAGCTTTTTTTGGACCTTTAAAATTCTGCCCCATATGCAGGTAACCTCAACTCTTCTTATTGGCATCTATTTTTGCCTGGATTTGTTTTTTTATAAAAAAGAAGGGGGTGCCCCTCCGCCCGAGGACGGGGAACCTGCGCCTTTACGTCTTATCGGCACCTATAATTTTATCTTCCTTGGCGGGATTGTGGGGGCGGTTCTCATGAGCGGTATTCTGGATTTAGGCCAGGTGTCCACCTTTGGGATTCACAGGGCGGTCCAGGACTGGCTTCGGGATGGATTGCTCATCATCATGGGGCTGGCCTCCCTTTTTGCCACCCCAAGACCCTTGAGGGAGGAAAATGAATTTACCTGGTTTCCCATTGTCGAGGTGGCCTATCTTTTTATTGGAATTTTTATCACCATGATTCCCTGCCTGCTTTTGCTCAAGGCCGGATCCAAAGGCGGGTTTGCATTTTTGATCAATGCGGTTCAAGAGCCCTGGCATTATTTTTGGGTGACAGGGTTGTTGTCTGCCTTTCTGGACAATGCCCCGACCTATTTGACTTTTTTTAATACCGCCTTGGGCAGTTTTTATGCGGGCATGACCGAAGCTGTGTCTGTGCCCCTGCTCATGACGGAAAATGCCATCTATCTGAAAGCGGTTTCTGCCGGGGCTGTTTTCTTCGGGGCCTGCTCGTATATCGGTAATGCCCCCAATTTTATGGTACGGTCAATTGCCAGTGAAGCCGGTGTGGAAATGCCCAGTTTCTTCGGGTATATTTTTAAATATTCTCTGGTCTTTCTCATCCCGACCTTTGTGGTTGTCACCCTGATTTTCTTTTAATATACTGATACCCGGAGCCAAACAAAAAAAGGAGCTGTTCATGAAGCTTGACCTGAACCAAAGAAAGATCGGCATCATCGGCGGGAACAATCCCTGCTGCGAGATACTCACTCGGCTGACCGATTCGGCTCTGGCAAGCCTGAAATGTGAAGTGATGCTGCTGGCCGACCCTCTGGTCCAGAATGAGGGCTTTGCCTGTGCCAAACGGGTCGGGGTTCCCACCACAGTCGAATATCAGGATCTTCTGGGGCTGGATACCATGGATCTTGTGCTGAAACTGAAAAATGACCAGGCCCTGGCCCCCATTCTCAGGCAATTGGAACAGCGGGGTGTCCAGGTGCTGGAGCTGGACTCCTACCAGGCGGTCTCTTTTCTCAGTCTGCTTGGGACCGAGGCTGAAAAAATCAGGGTCAGGGAACAAATTAAGGACATAGATGTCTGCCGGGATGATTTGGTATGTCTCTTTGACCGGTTCTCAGGTCATATCACCGAGATTTTCAGTAAAAAAACCCAGTTTCTCAAGACCGAGAGAGAAGAACTCTTGGAAATGGAAAAAGAGCTGACCCAGGTGATCCAGGGCAGTATGATCCCCACCTTTATTATAAATAATGAGCATATCCTGACCCATTGGAACCGGGCCTGCGAAGAACTCACCGGCCACAATGCCTATGAACTTGTGGGCACTGACCGGCAATGGGTCCCTTTTCGTTCGGCTAAGCGTCCCACCCTGGCAGATATTGTGGTTGACGGTCTGAGCGAGGAAGATACCCAAAAATATTACGGCACCTCCTGGCGTAAATCCAAAATTGTACAAGAGGCCCTGGAGGCAGAAGAATTTTTTCCCCACATCGGAGATCGGGGGAAATGGATTTTTTTTACGGCCGCCCCCATCAAATCCCCGGACGGAGAAATCATAGGCGCCATTGAAACCCTCAGGGACAGAAGTGAAGACAAGGCCGCCCAACAGGAAATTGCCCTCCAGGATCAGGAACTGCTCAAGCTCCATGAAAAGTATAAAAAATCAGAAGAAAAGTATAGGTCCCTGTTTAACAATAATCCCAATCCCATTTTTATCATCGACAGTATCACCCTTGAGGTTCTTGACATAAATCACAGGGTGCAAGAGGATTACGGGTATTCAAAATCCGATCTTCTGGGCCGGCCTTTTCTCGATCTTTGGGACAAGGATGATGAAACCATAGAAAAGGGATTGAAGGGGCTATACAAGGGCCAGACACTGCTCTTTACCAAAAGGCGGCATTTTAAAAAATCCCGAGAGTCGTTTTTTGTCAATACCAAGGTGGTCAACACCACCTACAGCAACAGAGATGTGCTCATTGCCTCGTCAACGGATATTTCTGAAAGCGTTGAAAAAGAAACCCAGCTGATCCAGGCCGGAAAATTGGCCACCCTGGGCACCATGGCCGCAGGCATGGCCCATGAGATTAATCAGCCGTTGAACGTGATCCAGATCTGTGCCGATTTGATGTTGAAAATGATCAAAAAAGGGCTGACCATACCGGATGAAGAAATCACGACCATGGCCAGGGACATTATTGACAACGTGGCCAGGGCGTCCGGGGTGATCAAGCATGTCAGGGATTTTGCCCGCCAGTCGGACCGGGACTTGAAAAAGCTTTGCATTAACGATCCCATCAATGATGTGTTCAAGGTTTTGGGACACCAGCTCACGGTTCATTCGGTCAAGGTGAAACTGGATCTTGATGATCAGGTTCCCCAGATCCGGGCCGAGCATAACCGTCTTGAGCAGGTCTTTATTAATCTGGTCACCAATGCCATTGATGCCATGGACGAAAAAGCCCAAAATACAGAGTCTTTTGTGGAAAAAATATTGACCATTAAAACCTGGGCCCAGGACCGCAAAGTGGGGGTTTCTGTGGCCGATACAGGGGTGGGCATGAGTGCTACGGTCAAAGGTAAAATATTTGAACCTTTTTTTACCACCAAAGAGACAGGCAAGGGCACGGGCCTTGGCACCAGTATCAGTTTTGGAATCATAAAAGATTATAACGGAACCATAGAAATAGAGAGCCGTGAAGGTGAGGGCGCACAATTTATAATTTGGTTTCCAGCCGTTGATTAAGGAGTGAAAAAACCTATGTCTGCAAATAAAATTCTCATTGTTGATGATGAAGAAATTATCGTCCGGCTCTTGTCCATGTCCCTTCGCAGTGACGGGTATGAAACGGTGACTGCCGGTAACGGTGAAGAGGCGCTTGAGGTGCTCAAGGCTCAGTCTCCTGATATTGTGGTCACGGATATCAAAATGCCGGTGATGGACGGGCTTGAGCTTTTAAAACAAATCAAGCTGATTGATCCGGACAAAGAGGTGATCATTGTCACCGGTCACGGGGATATTGATTCGACCATTACAGCGCTTCAGTACGGGGCCAGTGATTTTATCAACAAGCCTGTGCGGGACGAGGCCCTGGCCATTGCCCTGGAGCGCGCCAAGGCAAAGATCCATATCCGGGAGCAATTGGAGGGGTATACCAAAAACCTTGAATTTAAAGTGGCCCAGGCCACAGAAGAGATTCGCCGCAAATCCAACTTTCAACGATTGCTGATCCATTTTTCCAATGACGCCATTGTGGCCTTTGATCATGACTGGAAAATTGTGGTCTATAATCCAGAGGCGGCCCGGATTTTTAATGAACCTTCGGTGAATGTGATCAACAAGATGACCATTGAGGATCTTTACCAGCCTGAGATCTCTGGTGTTTTCAAAGAAGAGGCAAGAAAAAACCCCAACGCCGGTAATCTGCCCTGGAAGGAAATGATGTTGACCATCAAGGAGGGGAAAACTTTTCCTGTGCGGTTTACCACCAATGTGCTGTATGAAAAAGGTGAATTCATGGGGATTGTTAATTTTTTTCAGGATTTAACCGAGATCAAGGACCTGGAAAAAGAATTGGTCCGGTCCGAACGGCTGGCAGCAGTCGGCCAGACCGTGTCCGGCCTTGCCCATTATGTGAAAAATATTCTCATCGGCCTCAAAGGCGGATCCTATGTGGTGGATGTGGGCATGAAAAAAAATAATACCCAAAAGCTTAAGACAGGTTGGGAGACCATTAAAAAGAACATTTCCAGGGTCTCGGACCTGACCCAGGACATGCTCACCTATTCCAGGGAGCATGATCCTGAGATGGCCCCCTGTTCTCCCAATGAGATTGTCGAGGAGGTGGTCAGCCTGGTCAAAGAGGCGGCAAAGGCCAAAGATATCTCTATAAAATCAAAGATTGATCCTCGTATCGGAGTTGTCCTTGCCGATCCTGAAACCATTCACAGGTCATTGCTCAATCTGGTGAACAATGCCATGGACGCCTGTCTGGAAGATGAGGATCTGTCCAAAAAATTTGTCATTGGAATCAAAACCTATACAGACGCCCAGGAGATGATCTGTTTCGAAGTTGAGGATAACGGCTGCGGCATGGATGAAAAGACCCTGTCGCAATTGTTTAATCCCATGTTCAGTACCAAGGGGGGCAAGGGAACAGGCCTTGGGCTTTTGGTGACCGGCAAGCTTGTGGAAGAGCATAAGGGACGTATCGATACTAAAAGCCAAAAGGGAAAAGGGTCTTGTTTTACCCTCAAGCTTCCCTTTGACCCCATTTCGCCCTTTGATGAAAGACTGGCCAAGGAGGATAAATAATGAGCAAAAAGGTGCTTGTGGTAGATGATGATCCTGATGTCAGGTCATTTGTGGTCACAGTGCTGGAGGAAAACGGTTATTTGCCTCTGGTTGCCCACGACGGTGTTGACGGACTTGAAAAGATCCAGGCCAACCGGCCGAATCTGGTCATCCTTGATGTGCTCATGCCCCGGGGCAGCGGCATCCGGCTTTACCGTCACCTGAAAACCGATGAGACGCTCAAGGATTTGCCTGTGATCATGTTCACCGGCATTGCCCTAAGATCGTTTTTAAAATCCCAGAAAGTGCTGGACGAGTTTAAAGGCGGAGAGGTTCCCAAGCCCGATATTTATCTTGAAAAACCCGTGGAACCCGAAGAACTGGTCCAGGCCATTGAAACAAAAATCGGCTAAATTCAGGGTAAAACCAGCCCCCAGGAGAGGTTATGAAAATAAAAAAACTGCTTTTTGTCACCAAGTTTGAGGATTTATGCTTTGACGCCTTAAATGCTCTTTTAAGCCTGCGCAAGGCAGATCTCGACCATGTGGTGTTCCTCAATGTGATCGAACGGGACAAGGTCTCCATGAAGCGGGGCTCAGGCTATTTAAAACAAGAAGAGGTAAAACTTAAAGAGACCGCCAATATCCGGTTTATTGACTGGGCGGAAAATTTATTTGAACTGGGCATGGAAGTCGGGGCCTATATTGAGGTCTCAAGTCTTGTGTATGAGATGCTCAAGGTCATTGACCGGGAGGAGCCGGACCTTGCCGTTATCGGCAGGTCCCACAAAGGACCTTTGGAGCAGCTTTACTCAAGGTCTGATATTACCGAGCTGACCCGGCGGGTGAAAATTCCCATCCTGGTGTTCAAGCATATGCTCGAGGATCAGGTGGTGCCTGAACAACTATTCAAACGTCCCTTGTTTGCCACCTCCTGGTCAGGCAGCAGCCAGGCTGCCGTCGACTGTTTAAAGGGACTTTCCAATGTCATCGGCCAGATTCATCTCATGCATGTGGTCAGTGATAAGGATCTAAAAAGTACCGATACCCATGAGGTGCAGAAGGTCAGAAAATATGAACGCGGCCGCCTGGATGACCTTTGCGATGAGTTTGAAGCCGCCGGTATTGATGCAAGGCCCCATGTCTATGTGGGCGATCCTGAAAATGAAATCCTCAAGGCGGCCAGGGAATATCAGGCATCTATGATCGTTCTGGGGACCAGTGAGAAAAATGCCATGCTTGAAAGATGGATGGGGTCCATATCAAGGAATATAGCAGACAAGAGTATTTATCCGTGTCTCTTGTTTCCGGTTTGACGGATAATCAAGGATTGATCCTTTAAAAGCGGCTTGTTTTAAGGATATAGGGGGAAATTGTAAATCTATAAATTAGCTTTGACTTGTAAAAAGAACGCCTTGACTCCGATTTTTGGTTCTGGTACTAAATTGTTTTTTGATAAAAAAATATTAAGTGAGAAATAAGATATTTATGCTAATAAAGGGTCAATATGAAGCTTTTATTTATAGATGATGAACAGACGTTTTTGAAGTACCTTGCCAAGCGGCTGGTGTTGGATGGGTTTACGGTAAAAACCACTTTTTCAGGTGAAGAAGGGGTTGAAGCGGCATCAAAGGAGGATTTTGACGTGGCTGTGGTGGATCTGCAGATGCCCGGAATTGACGGTATTGAGGTCCAGAAACGTTTAAAAGATTTGCAGCCGTTTTTGCCCTGTATTGTCTTAACCGGGCATGGCAGTGTTGAAAATGCACTTGAAAGCGGCAAGTATAATGCCTTTAAATTCCTGTCAAAACCCGTGGATATGGAAACCCTCATCCAGACCATAAATGCCGCCTATGATCACAGGCTGGTTCAGGAAGGCCGTTCAGATACTCCCGAACACACCTTGTTGGATTCAAAAAAGAAAGGGACCTTATCAAAGCTGTATGACAAGTTCCGGGGAATTTACGGCGTTGAAAAATAGCCGATGTTCGGCACTTGAAGATTTACATTACTTTGATTAAGGAGACCTCCATTGATTCAATCTGGTACCGGTGAGGGGAAAACTGCCCCTGCTGTTGAAAAAAAGTCGGGATTTTCTTTTGTTTCGTTTTTAATCACATTTATACTTATGTTTGCCACCTGGCTGGTCCTGTCCGGGAATTTTTCAGGGCTTCTCGTCAGCCTGGGGGTGGTTTCCAGTCTGCTTGTGGCCTGGTTTTTCCACGATCTTTTGTTCCCGTCCATCACCCCGGGCCATTTCCGAATTTTTATCAAGTTTTCAGCCTATATTCCCTGGCTGATTGTGGAGATTATCAAGGCAAATTTCCATTTGCTCTATCTTGTTTTTCATCCCCGGATGAACGAGTTGATCGATCCCCATATTATGAATTTTAAAGCCGACCTTGAATCAGACCTTGCCATTACCACCCTTGCCAATTCCATTACCCTGACGCCGGGGACGATCACCGTCACCAACGGTGCTGACGGAGTATACAGGGTTCATGCCATTGATAAGCCGTCTGCCCAAGGCTGTCCGGGAAACATGCTGAACAAGGTGGCTGATATTTACGGAGAAGATATATGAACACCTTTTTTCTTATCGTCGCCATGGGCCTTTGCCTGCTCATGTTCCTGTCTTTGTACCGGTGCCTGTTCGGTCCCACAGTATTGGACCGGCTGGTCGGGGTGAATGCCATCGGCAGCAAGACCGTTGTCCTTTTACTGCTGATCGGGTTTTTATACGAACGGGTGGATATGTTTGTGGATATTGCCCTGGCCTATGCTTTTTTAAACTTTGTGGCCGTGATTGCCGCGTCCAGGTATTTCCACAAAAGAAAAGGCCTGTACGAAGAATCTTTTATGGATTGATGAGGAGTTGTCATGGATATACTTGTAATCATACTCTTGGCCTTTGGTTTTTTGTTTTTTCTGGGGGGCGCTGTGGGCATTATCAGGATGCCTGATTTTTATTCAAGGCTTCACCCTGCAGGAAAACTTGATACCTTAGGGATAATGGCCATGGTGGGAGGCCTTGCTCTGTATAACCTTCATCATTTTTCCCTGGGGACCGTTCTTTTATCCATTAAAATGATGCTGATCGTTTTCTTTGTATTCATGTCCAGCCCCACGGCAACCCACTCCATTGTGGATGCCGGGATGCGGGCAGGCTTGAGGCCATGGACCCGGAAGCCTAAGAATAATACGATTCAACCCCGGGAAACAGGAAAGGAATAAACATGTCTTGGCCCATTGACCTTATTGTATTGACCTTTGTTATTTTCTGTGCCATTGCCGCCATTTCCGTTCGAGACCTCTTGGGAACTGCCATTTTATTCGGTGCCTATTCTTTTATGATGTGCCTGCTCTGGGCTGTCATGGGGGCGGTGGATGTGGCGTTTACCGAGGCCTCTGTCGGGGCTGGGGTGAGCACTGTTTTTTTTGTTGCAGCTGTATTTAGAACAAGCAGGAGGACAAAAGATTGAAGCTTTTCGGGTTTATTATTGTCTGCCTGACCGGCGGACTCTTATTATACGGGACAGGGGAACTGCCTGACTGGGGGGATCCTCATTCGCCGGCATCCATCCATCTGTCCAATGATTATATCGAGCATGCAATGGAGCAGACTGAAGTCCCTAACCTGGTCACGGCTGTATTGGCAGACTATAGGGGGTATGACACCATGTTTGAAACAGCGGTGGTCTTTTGTGCGGGCCTTGCCTGTTTTCTGCTGCTTCGCGATTTCCGTCCCAAAAAAGAGTATTACTACCGGCACGTGCCCACCGGCGTTGTCCTTCATGTCAAGAACAATGAAAGACAGATCGCCCCGGGCAAAGAGTTTGAAGATGTGGACAAGGATTGGGTCCCGTCAGATACCATTATTAAAACCGTATGCCGGATCCTGATTCCCTTTATTCAGATATATGCCCTTTACGTGGTTGCCCATGGGGATTTTTCTCCGGGCGGCGGATTCCAGGGCGGGGTGATTTTCGGGTCCAGTTTTATCCTTTTAGCCATTTCATACAATTTGAAAACCCTGATGAAACGCGTGAGTGAAAAGTTTCTGGGCATTTTTTCAGCTGCCGGTGTTTTGGTCTATGTGGGCATCGGTGCCTTTTCCATGGTGCTGGGTGGTCATTTTTTAGATTATTCCCAATATATTCCTTTTTTTGGGGAACACCACATCCGGGCCTTGGGGATGCTGGGGGTTGAAATCGGTGTGGGCATGGCGGTTACCGCAGTCATGGCCATTATTTATATTAATATCGTCTCCGAAGGCAGACACGACGAAGGACTATAGGAGGCGCATATGACTGATTTTTTACCCCTGATTGTGGCAAAGTACAATTACTGGCTCTATATCATCCTCATGATGATCGGGCTCTATGCCATGATTGTCAAGAACAATCTTATCAAAAAACTGGTGGGCATGAATATTTTCCAGACCGCCATTATCCTTTTTTATGTATCCATCGGATATAAAAGAGGCGCCACCATCCCCATTATCCAGGGGGATCACAGCGGTCATGGCGCAGAGGCCATTATAAAGGCGGCAGATTATATCAATCCCTTGCCCCATGTGCTCATGCTTACGGCCATTGTTGTTTCTGTTGCCACCTTTGGGGTGGCCATGGCCCTGTGTGTAAGAATATACCAGCGGTACAATACCCTGGAAGAAGATGAACTCAGAATGCGCTTATCGGAAAAAAAGATATGAACAATTATCCAGCAATCGTTGTCATTGCCCCATTGCTCGGGGCCTTTTTTGCGGGGATCACCGCCTGGGTGGATGATCGGTTTACCTACCCCATTGCCCTGACTGCCCTTGGTATTGCCCTTGCCGCTGCTGTTAATGACCTGTTTTTGGTTTTAAGCTCAGGTCCCATCCAGTACACCATGGCCGGGTGGATGCCTCCCATGGGCATTGAATACAGGATTGACGGTCTCAACGCCATGGTTCTGGTTTTGATTACCGGCATTGCCTTTCTCAACCTGGTGGCCAGTTTCAAGAATGTCGCCCAGGAAACCCCTGACCGGACCGGCGCCTTTTACGTGATGTACCTGCTTTTTGTTGTGGGACTTTTGGGTGTGGTGTCAACAGGCGATCTTTTCAACCTTTATGTTTTGATTGAAATCACCTCTTTGACCTCTTATACCATGATTGCCCTGGGGGACAAGGACAGAGGGCCTCTGTCCTCTTTGAACTATGTTTTTATCGGGGTTATCGGCGCATCCTTTTACCTGCTCGGGGTGGGCTATATTTATATTATTACCGGTTCGTTGAACATGGGGGATGTGGCGGGGATGATTCCTGCCATGAGCAGTTCTTCATCATTATTGGTGGCCTTTATCCTCTGTATTCTCGGGGTATGGATCAAAATGGCCCTTTTTCCCCTCCATGTCTGGCTGCCCAATGCATATGCCTACTCTCCCGTGGGATTTGCAAGGGTTGTGGCCCCGCTCATGACCAAGGTCATGGTCTATGTCATGGTCAGACTGATGGTGACCGTATTTGGCCTGGACTATATTTTTAATACCCTGAACCTGGCCCAGGGCGTTGTCTGGCTGGGAACCTTTGCCGTCCTTGCCGGCGGCATTATGGCCCTGTCTCAGAATAATCTTAAAAAGATGCTCACCTATATCATTGTCTGTGAAATCGGATATATGGTGGGCGGTGCCTGGCTGGGCAATACCCTGGGCATGACCGGCGCCATTTTGCACATTGTCAACGATGCCCTCATGACCTTTGCCCTGTTTCTGGCTGTGGGCAATATGGTTTATAAGCTGGGCCGGGTGGATCTGAATGACCTTTCAGGACTATTTGGAAAGATGCCTTGGACCATGGCAGGCTTTGTGCTGGCAGCCTTCTCCATTGTTGGGGTGCCCCCGACCTGCGGTTTCTTTTCAAAATGGTACCTTATTCTCGGGGCCTTTGAAGCCGGTGCCTACCACTTTGCTGCTGCCCTGCTGATTTCTTCTCTGATCTGCGCCGTGCTTTTTTTCAAGGTGTTTGAGATCTGCTTTTTTGAACCCATGGCTGAAGACCACGGTCACGATGTGGCTGAAGACGATTCCGGCCACGGCCATGGTAAGGATGCTGTGGCCATGGAAGAGGCACCTGTGTCCTCCCTTGCGACCCTGGGAATTGTCAGCATTGCTTTGATTGTGGTGGGGCTTTATTCCGGCACTATTGTGGATAAGGTTATCCTGCCCTTTTTAAAATGAAACAAATAAATTTACACAAAGGCTAAGGAATAAATGGAACTGATTACATCAATTAAACCCCTTCTGGCTGTGCTGGTGTCCCTGGCAGTGATTCCAGTGCTGATCTCGTCTTCGAGCAAGCCTAATGCCCGGGAGTCCTGGACATTTATAGCCGGTACCATCAAGTTTTTAATTGTGGTCTCAATGCTGCCTGTTATTCTGGACGGCAACCAGGTGGGCTTAACCCTGTTCAAGATTGCCCCGGGAGCGGATATTGCCTTTCGGGTGGATGCCTTGGGCATGCTGTTTGCCCTGGTAGCCTCTTCCTTGTACATTATTACCTCCATGTATTCCATCGGGTATATGAGGGGGCTGAATGAACATGGCCAGACCCGGTTTGTCTCCTTTTTTGCCCTGGCAATTTCTGCAACCATCGGTGCGGCATTTTCTGCCAACCTTCTGACACTCTATTTATTTTATGAGATTTTGTCCCTGGCAACCTATCCTCTGGTGGCCCACCATCAGGATGCCAAATCCAGAACCTCGGGCAGACGTTATCTCACCTTTATTCTGGGAACCTCCATTGGTCTGGTACTGCCGGCCATGATCTGGTGCTACCATGCCACAGGAACCCTTGAGTTTTCAGGTGCCGGGATTTTTACAGACCAATTGTCCAAACCCCATGCAACGGTTCTTTTGCTCATGTTTGTATTCGGGTTTGCCAAGGCCGGCATCATGCCCTTTCATTCATGGCTGCCCGCAGCCATGGTGGCCCCCACACCTGTTTCTGCCCTGCTTCATGCGGTGGCGGTTGTAAAGGTGGGGGTGTTTTCCATTGTCAGAGTGCTCACAGGGATTTTCGGTGTTGAATTCTTAGCCTCATTTGATCTTGGGGCTGTGGTTGCCGGGATTGCTTCAGTCACCATTCTGGTCAGTTCAGCCATTGCCCTGTCCCAGGATGAATTTAAACGGCGCCTGGCCTATTCAACCATAGGTCAGCTCTCCTATATCGTATTGGGAGCGGCCCTGCTCAGCCCCAAGGGGATGACCGGCGGCATGCTTCATATTGCCATGCATGCCTTTGGCAAGATTACCCTCTTTTTCTGTGCAGGGGCTATTTTTGTGGCCACCGGGAAAAAATATTTGAGCCAGATGGTGGGAATCGGGTACCGGATGCCTGTGACCATGACCGCTTTTCTTCTCGGGTCTTTGTCCATTATCGGACTGCCCCCCACAGGAGGATTTATCTCCAAGTGGTACCTGGTTTTAGGGACGCTTGAGGGTGATCAGATGATCATGCTCTTTGTCCTGCTGACCTCTTCTCTGCTTAATGCAGCCTATTTCATGCCCATTTTCTATAAAGCGTTTTTCTGTACTCCTGAAGAGGCGATGTTTGAACGTAAAATTGACGAAGCACCCATGATTTGTGTGGTACCCCTGGTGATCACCGCTTTGATTTCATTTGTGCTATTTTTTGTACCCCAGCCATTTTTAAACCTTGCATCCATGGCTGTTAAAGGATTTATCGGAGGTTAACCACCCATGAAAAAACACAAAAAAGAAGAACTCATGGAGTTGAAACACGAGGCAGTACCAGGCTACATACCGGTTTTTATGGTGGTATTCATCGCCAGCTGTCTGTATATGGCTTATATTTTATCTCAACCTTGTTTATAGAAAATAGGCAGAGTAAGCATGGAAAAAAAAAATATGTTTGACAACCCCCAGAATGTAAAAAGACTGCTGAAAATCTTTTTTAGCTCTGTGGTTGCACTTCTCATTATTGATGTGGTTTATATTATTTTATCCGAACAGCATATTATCCACCGTCATGTGGAATATGAATGGGAAAAGTATTGGAGTTTTTACTCGGTATACGGGTTTGTGGCCTGCGTTATCCTGGTGCTGGTCTCAAAATACATCCTTCGCCCCCTGGTAAAGCGCAAGGAGGATTATTATGACAACTAATTATATGCCGGCCTTGATCTTTATGCTGGGCGGTCTTTTGATCCCGTTTTTCAGGGGAAAAGCCAAATCCCTTTATATGATGGCCATTCCTGTGGCAGGGTTTTTAAACCTGATCCATATCCCGGAAGGTCAGCACATGCTCATGGGGTTTGGAGACTTTAACCTGGTTCTGCTCCAGGTGGACCGGCTGAACCTGCTCTTTGGGTACATCTTTCACATCATTGCCTTTATTACGGTGATCTATATCCTGAATTTTAAGGATAATGTGGAATATATGGCAGGTTTTTTCTACTCCGGGGCCGCTTTAGGCACCATCTTTGCCGGGGATTTGTTTACCTTTTTTGTCTTCTGGGAATCTTTGACCATCGGTTCTGTGATGCTGATCTGGTCCAGGAAAACAAAATCCGCCCAGGCCGCAGGCTTTCGATACCTTATGGTCCATGCCTTTGGCGGACTTGTGCTTCTGGCCGGGATTGTTTTCCATTTTACAGAGACCGGTTCCCTTGAGATGTCTCATATTACCCTGGGCAGCCTCTCCTCCTACCTGATTTTTTTCGGTATCGGCATCAATTGTGCCTGGCCCCTGATTCATCCCTGGCTTACAGATGCGTATCCTGAAGCCACCATAGGCGGTTCGGTATTCTTAAGTGCATTTACCACTAAAACGGCAGTATATGCCCTTGCCAGGCTTTATCCGGGCACAGAAATGCTGATCTGGATCGGTGTGGGCATGGCCGCTTTTCCCATTTTTTATGCGGTCATTGAAAATGATTTGCGAAGGGTTCTGGCCTACAGTTTGATCAACCAGGTGGGATTTATGGTTGTGGGTATTGGTGTGGGCACCGAGCTTGCCATTAACGGGGCCTGTGCCCATGCATTCAACGATGTTTTGTTCAAGGGCCTGCTCTTCATGTCCATGGGGGCGGTCATGTACCGGACCGGCAAAATTAATGCAACGGATCTGGGAGGTCTATACAAAAGTATGCCCTGGACCTGTCTGTTCTGTTGTGTGGGCGCGGCATCCATATCAGCCTTCCCGCTTTTTTCCGGTTTTGTGTCCAAATCCATGGTCATGTCAGCCGTGGCGGCAAATTCCCATATACCGGGGCAGGGTTCTCTGGTCTATGTATGGCTGGTGCTGCTCTTTGCCGCAGCAGGGGTGTTCCACCATGCCGGTATTAAGATTCCCTTTTTTGCCTTTTTCGGGCATGACTCAGGTCTGAGGGTAAAAGAAGCCCCTAAAAATATGCTCATTGCCATGGGCATTGCCGCATTTTTGTGTATCTTTGTCGGGACCTTTCCTCGCTTTTTGTACGATGTGCTGCCCTTTCCCACGGATTATGAACCCTATACCATTTCCCATGTCCTGACCCAGACCGAACTTTTGTTCTTCTCAGCACTGGCCTTTACCCTTCTGCTTCTGGCAGGGATCTACCCGGCTGAGCAGCGGGCGATCAACCTGGATTCCGACTGGATTTACCGCAAAGGCGGTAAAGGGGTTTACGCCCTGCTGTCCAAAACCTTGAATCCTTTGAATACCTGGTGTGAATCCATTGTTCGGTCTGTGGCCTCTTTTGTCTCCCGTTTTTTTAAGGATTCTGCTGCAAGGCTGGCCCTGTTTTTCTCGGTGAATTTTTGGATGATCAAGGGGGTGAAGGACAAACGGCTGGCCATGAAAAAACAGCGGCTTTACAATGACATCCTCCAGGGCACCATGCCCATAGGCATTGGTGCGGCAGTTGCCATTTCATTTGTTGTTCTGGTCTATGTGTTAACCTAAAGGAAAGATATAATGGTAAAAATAGAAGATTTAAAGCGTATCAATATGATGAAACAGGTGCCGGACCATCTGCTTGAGATCCTGAGTCAGGAGGCCCAGCTCAATATTTACGGTACCGATACCCAGTTGTTCACTGTGGGAGACAAGATTGATACCTTTTACCTGATGATTATGGGGCAGGTAGCCCTGAAGGTCGCGTTGACCCCGGATATTGATGTTATTTTAGATAATCTCCAGTCTGGACGGGCCTTTGGCTCCTCCGCTCTCATAGAAGATTCCGTTGCCTCTTATACTGCCGTCTGTCAGGAACCCTGTGAGGTGGTTACCCTTTACGGTCCCCGCCTGCTTGAACTTTTTAAAGAGAATCAGGAACTGGCCTATCATCTTATGATCGGTGTGGCCGGCCAGTATAAACGAACCATGGACAAGCGGGCCCAGATGATCATCAAGACCCTTGAAGAGAATCCTGACCTCAAACAGGGGATTCAGGATATTGAGCAACTGACGCCGGTGTACTAACCCAAAGAAAAAAGGCAGTCCCATGATTGGTATTAAAGACCTGAAAAAAATAAATTTTATCAAAACCCTTCCCGATGATATTCTGGAGAAAATTGCCACGGTGGCCCAGATGGAAACCTTTGACGAAGAGACCATTCTCATCCGTCAGGATGAGGCCAAGCATCTGATCTACATGCTGGTTTCCGGACGGATTTTTCTCAACTGCCGTGCGTCTGGAGGCCAGGCCCTGACCCTGGATGAATTACGCCCTGGACAGACCTTTGGCGTCTCAGCCCTGCTGGAAAATTCTCCTTCAACCTATACGGCTATATGTGCACAGGAGTGTCAGATTATTACCCTCTCTTCTGCCCAAATGCTTCAATTGTTTAAAACAGACTATGCCATCGGTTATACGGTGATGCAGCAGGTGGTTGAAAAATTTAAAACGCGAATGAACCGGCATACGGCTCAGTTTTTAAAGTCCCTTGCCACCCACCCGGCCATCCGGCAGGCATAAAGGCGACACCCATTCGTGGCTTTAACCAGATAGCCTATTAAAAAAAGCTCTGGTTGGAGCGCATTTGTTTCAAACAAAAAAACGGTCTTTGACAATGTCAAAGACCGTTTTTTATTAAACGCTTCGATTTTACCTAACCCGCATATTTCACAAAGCGTTTTTGCCTTAGCTGCAAGGCACAGACCGAGAAGCCGTAGTCCTTTACTGCGAGCGGACTGTAACCCAGCAGATGAGGTAAAACGCTTTGCCCGGAGGGTGAGGTTTTGTATAATGGAAAACGACTTAAACCACGACACAACTAATTGTAATAATATAACTTTTTGGTAAAATACCTAAAATTTCATGAAATATTCGGGCTAAATCAGGTGATTAAAAATATAATCATTATGAATGATATGGCCGCTGCCGCCCCAATACCAATGGGAAGGGTGCCATGGGTTAGATCGTTATAAAATTGTTCCTTTTTATAGCTCAGGCGCTTGCCCCGATATCCCTGGACAAGCCAGAGATTAACCGCACAAAACAAGGCAAAATGAATGCTTGCCTGTTGGAAAAAGGCGGCTGTTTTTCGCACAAATTCCAAAAGGATTCCTTCGCAGGCCCGGTTCAATGAATTGAGCCCCTTATCCAGTGATTGATAGATGATTTTAGTCCCTTTGCGATAGAGCCAGTCTGCATCCAGGTTTCGGCTTTTAATTTCAGGAACATAATAGCCTGACAAAATCAGGAGGGCAAAGGCAAAGGCTCCGAACATGAGCAGCTGAAGCTGTCCCACCACATGGGCGCCGTTATAGGGCTGGTAGTTCACGGCAAAGGGCAGAAGATTGTAAAGCGGTTGGTACCAGACACCTAAGCCAACGCAAAGAAAGGCTGCAAATCCCATGGCCAATAGCATATTTAAAGGCGGCTCCTTGGCACGGATACCTGAATCATGGCCGAAAAAGGTGAAAAAGGGCACCTTTATGCCGGCATGGTCCACAACCCCTGTGGAGGCAAACTGGAGGACCAGCCAGAGTAGAAATATTTTTTCCTGGGCCGACGCTGACACAATCATGGATTTGGAGACAAAGCCCGAAAAGAGGGGAAAGGCTGATATGGATGCGGCCCCCACAAGACAGAACAGACATGTCAGGGGCATGGTCTTGTACAGCCCTCCGATTTCCGTACATTTGATTTTACCTGTCATCTGAAGCACAGAGCCTGCTGCCATGAACAAAAGCGCCTTGTAGATGATATGGCAGAAGGCATGGGCCACTTCCCCGTTCAGGGCCAGTTCCGTGCCAACGCCCACCCCCACCAGCATGAACCCCACCTGGTTCATGAGACTGTATGAGAGTACCCGACGGATATCATTTTCAAGAACCGCATAGAAAATGGGGATGAAGACCATTAATGCCCCGATCACAATGAGCAGGTCAGTGCCCGGAAAGGTTCTGATGAGCAGATAAACAGCCGATTTTGTAGTGAATGCGCTTAAAAACACCGTGCTTGTAGGGGTACCCATGGGGTAGGCGTCCGGCAGCCAGGAATGTAGAGGTATGGCTGCGACATTCAGGGCCACCCCGATAAAGATAAACCATGAGGCCGGATCTTGAAGCCCGATATAGTCAAAGGTGGTTGTTCCGTTTTTTTGGATGTAAAAGACAATTCCGGCCAAAAGGATGAGTCCGCCCACGATGTGAACCATAAGATATCTAAATCCCGCATCTCTGGAGGCCTTTGTTCTGGGGGCAATGACCAGGAATGTGGAGGCAATGGCCATGATTTTCCAGAAGAGGTAAAGGGAAAGAAAATCCCCTGCCATGACCACCCCTAAAGTGGATCCGGCATAGACCATGGCAGATATCTGCTGGAGGTTGTCCTTTACTTTCAGGGCAAAGAGTACCCCGATAAAGGCCATGATGGTGAAGATGATTAAAAAAATCCTGGACAGGCGGTCCACCCGGCCGAGGATGAGATCAAACCCGGAAAATTCAACAGTCCAGAAATTTCCCAGAGGCAGCTTGATTACAAGAAAAAAAGCAATGATCGGCAATAGGAGCATATAGCCCTGTTTCAGGTTTCCACGCAGAAACGGAATCAGGACAGCACCGAATATAAGAATCAATGACGGCGGGGGGAGCAGATCAGTCATCATAATAGTCCTCTTTTCGCATAATGAGTTTTCTCAAGAACTTGGCAACAAAAATAAGGGTGACATAGGAGATAAATCCAAAAACCGCATAAAATCCGAAAAAATGAGCCACGGAAAATTCGGCATGCATGTCCACAAAGGCTTCGGCAATCAGAATGAGAACAAGGGCTGCGAAAAAGCCTTTTAAGAGTCGGCGGACATTTTTAGGCTTGTCAAAAATCGTTAATTCCTTTTTCATTTTCTGGTCCTTTCTCAATTAGATCAGTGCACACGGGTAAATATGTAGATGAAGTAGGCAAGAGCCACACCAAAAATAATGTGAAACGCTGTTCTGAATTCCGGGGTTTCACCGTGCTCCAAAATTTCAAAGTCCTGGTTGTTGATTTTTTTAATTTTTGTATTCATGGATTTTCCTTAATTTCTGTTCACGCTCCAAAGAGATATGCTTGGAAGATGCGCGTTGTTTAGATCCGATAAGGCTGGTCACCAGTCCCACCAGGGCGGAGGGCTGTTTTGGGGTCGCACCATATTCTTGGCCTGCTCATAAGGGCAAGGGGCATCAAGGCATTGTGAAATAGGTCTGCCAGGTCCGTTCAAATGGGCTTAACCTTTGATGAAAAAATTTTGGACGGCAAATCAAGGCCGTTGCCCCCACGCAGGGTGTGATAAACAGATGATTTGCCAAGGTCCAGGTGCAATCGTATTTAGATGAAATTATGCTGTGGGAAAAACCTCAATTTTTGAATAAAGGGGGGAACCGGAGAAAAAAAAGAAACAAAAGATAGGTCCGGTTTGCCAAAACAGGTTGAATCGGAAAAATAAAAAAAGAAAAATAGTGGGGTAAGGAAAACAAGAGAAGTTGAGAAATGGAGAAGAAATGAGATGAATAATGGGCTTGTGCTGGGAGTAGAGAGAAAAGCACGAGTCAGGTTTAATTTAGAATCAGAGTATTATTTTAGGTCCTATAGGTAAACTCATTGAGTTTTATTGTTAAATACCATCTCTTACAGGTCCCATTGCAATTTTTGACCAGGTCATAGCTCCGCCCTGTCAATTCCATGGGAATTAATTATAGTCTTGCATTTAATATATTCATATAAGAGATTATTTAAAATTTCAATCCGTAAAGATTCAATTTTTTTTATAATACCGATTTTCGGCTTTGGATGGCGGGAGGGGCGTGGAAAAATTATGCCTGGATCGATTTTCTTTTTCAGGCTGTGGTTTGGGGGAAAGGATAAAACGATATCTCCCCCCAAAATCTTTTATTTTGGGGGAGACAATCGATTCTTATATTAGATTTTTTTTAATGGCTACAGCCAGGCAGACGGCAACACAGACAAAAGTCGCTCCCAGGCAGAGCGCCGCAATGATTGCGGGAGAAATTGTCATACTTTCCTCCTTTTTAGGGGGTTAACTTTCCATAAAAATGGCCTTGGGTTCCAAAATAAAAAAATAGTGCACAAAGGCGATAAAAATAGGTCATTCTGCCCCAGGTGTCAAAGGGAAAATTTTGCAAATTAACCTAAAATTTATTTATCACACACAGCCACATTAAATATGCTTTAAATTCAAATAATTAACTGCTTTGTGGGGAGGGTAAAAAAAGGTCTGCCCATGGAAACAGGCAGACCGACCGGGAACCTAAATTTGGATCTGTGATGAGTTGGGAAACGGTTTAAAATTATAAAGTGACAAAAGGCTTGCCTTTGTTTAATTCTTCCAGAATTCAGGCACCATGAGAATAATCACGGTATAGATTTCCAGGCGTCCTGCCAGCATGCAAAAGGAGAGCAGCCATTTGCCGGGGCCGGGCAAATGGGCAAAATTTTCAACCGGGCCCACACTCCCGAATCCAGGTCCGATATTACCGATACAAGATGCCGTGGCCCCAATGGAGGTGAGCAGGTCAACGCCCATGGCAGCCAAAAGAATGGTGGCCACGGCAAATACCAGAATATACAGGCTCAAAAATCCCATAATGGTCCGTAACAGTTCTTCGGAAATAATGGTGTTATTGACCTTGATCTGGCTGACGCTTCTGGGATGAACAAGCTGAAACAGCTCCCGATAGAAGTATTTGCAGCAGACCATAATCCGGGCGCATTTAATACCGCCGCCTGTGGAGCCTGCCGAGGCACCGACAAACATGCACAAAAGGATGATGGCCTGGGAAAATCCTGGAAATTGTTCATAATCTGCCGTGGCAAATCCGGTTGTGGTCAGGATGGAGCCGACCTGGAAACTTGCATAGCGAAAGGCCTGGGAAAAACTTTCATATACCGCTCCTTTTGTATCCCAGGTAATGGCCAGGGTGCAGACCAGAACAAGACCTAGGAAAAACCGGCATTCACTGTCCTTCCAAAAGGCAAGGGGCCGGCCCCTGAGCAATTGGTAATGAAGGGAAAAATTAATCCCTGCCAAAATCATGAACACCAGGATGGTATAGTCAAAATAGGCGCTGTTATAATGAGCAATGGAGGCGTTTTTAGGGGAAAATCCGCCGGTTGGAAGGGTGGTCAGGCCATGACATACAGCTTCGAACAAAGGCATTTTTCCCATATAAAGAAGAAAAATTAGGATAAGGGTCATGCCGGCATAGACCATCCATAAAATTTTTGCCGAATCAGAGAGTCGCGGTGTCAGCTTGTCCGGCACGGGACTTGGCACCTCTGCCTTATAAAGCTGGATACCGCCCACTCCTAAAAAGGGAAGAATGGCCAGGGAGAGCACAATGATACCCATCCCGCCCAGCCACTGGATCAGGCTGCGCCAGAGCAGCAGGCTTGGGGCCGCTCCCTGGATATTGGACATGATGGATGAGCCTGTGGTGGTAAAGCCCGAGACCGACTCGAAAAAGGCATCGGTATAAGTTGAAAAATCCGGGGCCATGAAAAAAGGTAGGGCGCCGAACAGCCCTATGCCCAGCCATCCTAAGGCCACCACCGCCATGCCTTCTTTCTGGTTGATATAGGTCTGGCCGTTGGCCTTGGCCGAAACAAGCACCAACAAGATCCCCATGGCCATGGTCAGGGCCATGGCAACCCCATGCCCAATATGTTCCCCGTCTGCAAAATAGAGGCTGGCGGCAAGGGGAACGGCCATGGACAGGCCCAAAAAAAAGAGAAGAATGCCGATGATTCTGAGGATAAAAGGCCAGCGCATCAGAAAAAGCCAAGCTTTACAGTGAGCAGTTTTTCAAGTTTTTTCACCGCCCCCTGAACGGCAAAAAGAATGATTCTGTCACCCGGAGCCACCTGGCTGTCGCCCATGGGCATGATCACCTTGTCCTCTCTTATGATGCAGACCAAAAGAGAGCCTTTGGGAAAGGCCAGTTTTTTAAGGGGGGCTTTGGTGATATCCGAGGTTTCAAGGGCAATGGCTTCGATGAATTCTCCCCGCTCCCCGAAAATGGAGATGTCAGAGACCACGTTGCCCTGGCGGATGTTGCTTAAAATGGAGGAGACTGCCGATATCCTCGTGGAGACGACTTTTTCAATGCCTATGGTCGAAAGCAGGGGGTAATAGCTTGATTTGCCGATCCGGGTAATGGTGTTGGTCACGCCCATGTTTTTGGCCAGCAAAGAGACAAGGATATTGGTCTCATCATCGTTGGTGACCGAGACCACACCATCCATCTGTCTTATATTTTCTTCCATGAACAATTTTTGGTCAGACCCGTCTCCGTGGAGGACGACGCTTTTTTTTATTTCCCGGGAAAGTTCATGGCAGCGGTCAAGATCTGATTCAATGATTTTCACTTCGATTTTTTCAGTTTCAAGCGCCTTTGCAAGCTGGGCGCCAATGCGGCCTCCGCCCACGATCAATACCCGTTTAACGGGGTTGATGGACAATCCCAAAAGGGTGAGTGTTTTTTCAAGATGGCTTGATTCACAGACAAAATAGACCAGATCTCCAGCACGGGTCTGGTCTTTGCCCCTGGGTACAATGACTTCATTGTTTCTGATGATGGCCGCAATCAGGGGCCGTTCCTGGCCGAATTCAGCATGAAATTGGGACAGTTCCATGCCGGCAATGGGTGAGCTTTTGTCAAGGCGGACGCCCACGTATTTGGCCTTGCCGTCCAGAAAAACACCAATATCACAGGCTCCGGGCACAGCCATGAGCTTTATGATGGTTTTAACCACCTCGGCTTCGGGGTTGATAATGGTGTCAATGCTCGGGTTTTCATTCTTCAGGCTGGGGTGAAAGGGGATAAAGGCCTCGTTTCTAAGGCGAATCAGTTTGCGGGTTAAAGGTGAAATCTGGTTGGCAATCAAACAGGCCACAATATTGATCTCATCACTGTCTGTAACCGCCAGCAGGATATCAGCATCCAGAATACCCGCCTGCTTCAGGACATCAGGGTTGCTTCCCGAGCCTGTGAGCACCTGCACATCAAGATCTTCAGCAATTCTTCGGGTGGCAGCCGCATCCTGGTCAATGACCACGACGGCGTTGCTTTCCTGGGCCAGTCGTCTGGCAATGTTGTATCCGACTTCGCCGGCTCCGATGATCACGATTTTCAAAATTTTCTCCTGTTTTGCTTGGAATGGGCAGACCTTAAAATTTATGGGACAAACTTTTACTAAATTGTACCGGGACTGTCAATGATGCTAAAACAGCCCTGATCCATGATCAAGGCATCCGATTATAATAGGGGGGAGTCTGGAAAGGATAACTTGGACAATCTGGTTATCATTTTGGCGCTGCAATGGGGGCGATTGCCGGGGCGGCAGAAAGGGGGGAACCGGTCCGGATTACAAAAGAAAAATTTAAAGGATGGATTTTGGCACCGGGTCAGGAGGTTTCAGTCAATCACCCGATGTGCTGGGTCTATAGACTTAAATGACTTGTCTTATCTTCAAGACGTTTTTTTTCGGTTTTGGCTTCAATGGCCAGCCGGTCCCGGTGCTGCTGGATAACTGCCTGGTGCTTGATGATCTGAATTTTAGTCTTATAGGAAAAATAGGCTTTGAAGATCAGGTAAAGCCCGCCCAGGAGAATAATGCCCAGGATTACCCATTTAAGTTCTGAAATGGTCTCATAGCTGACCTTGCCAAGATAGACTAAAAGGTCGGGCACCATCCAGAAGAGAAAGGCCGTTAAAATAACCGTGGTACCCAGAGCGTAGATATTGAGCCGTCCCAGAGTGGAAAACAGCTTTTCAAACCGGGTCTCTTCAAATTCCGGGTCCGGGTCATCTTTTTTGCGGGTATTCTCTTTTTGGGAATGAAACATATCCTCAAAGACCTTGACGATAAATACCACAAAGAGAATAAGAACTAAGGGGACACAAACGGACAAGGCGATCCAGGCCCTTGTGGGAAATTTGTTTTCAATGGTCATACGGGTCAGGACAAATCCGCTCTCTTGAAAATTGTCTATTCCGTAGAGCTTTTTAAATTCATTTATATGGCTTAAGTTATAGACATTCTCATACAGGGGTTCATTGTTTTTGCCGTAAATTTTAACCATATCCTGATTGGCGGAATAGGCAACACAGGCAAGCAGAATGCCAAACTCAATAATGGCAAAAACAACAATAATGACAAAGAGGCCGGGAACATGGTTTTCAACAAGTTCCCGTAATTTTTTATCACTCATCAACCCATCCTTATGATTTTCATGTTCAAGGCATTTGCCTGTTTAAAGGCAAAACCCCTTTTTCAATTTTGCTGATTTTTGCATCAAAACGTGATTTTTTCAACCGGAGAGTTGAATTTAAGAAAAGAGTTTTTTAACCTGGATCTGTGTTTTTAATTGATCAGGCCAAAGGATGCAATGACACATAAAAACGCCCGGCCTGTCCTGTTATGGACAGGCCGGGGTGGTTTTTTTATTCAATCAGGTCACAGACCAGATCAAAGATGTCTGCAAGCCTCAGGATGCCCACGACCACATCCCCGTCCAGAACGAGCAGGGACTGGTGACAGCCTAAGATGAATTGATGAACGGCTTCGGCAATGGGGGCGGTCTGGTCCACATACTCGGCCTTGGAAGGGGAGTACATGATATCTTTTACCGTCAAACGGCCCGCCTTGAGAACCAGTTCTTCCATGGTCTCGTCCCAAAGTTCGAGTTTGTCCACAAGGGAAGAGAGAAATCCCATATTAAACCCAAACCGTGACAATCCGATACTGGCGGTGTCATCACTGTGTTCAAACTGACGGTATTTGGGTTCAAGTGCCTTGAGGATTTCACGGATCCCAAGTTTTCCCACCACATTGTTGCCTGGGTCCAATACAAGAATTGCGCGGTGCTTGTATTGGAATTTGGTATCGGACTGGGCCGTCTTAAGGGCCTTGATGGCATCGGCCAGAAAGGCATCCTCTAAAACCGTTGCATAATCCGACAAGGGAATCATCAATTCATTGACTTTTCTTGCTTTCATCCTATTGGTTCCTTTCGGTGGTTAGCTTACCAGTATAGGCATTCCCATAATTCCCCACAGCCAGATGGCAAATGCAACAATAACCATCAGCATGATGCTGGCCGGGATGCCATAGAGGAAAAATTCCCCTGTGGTAAATTGTTTTGAATCGTATGCAATGGCGTTGGGCGCTGCACCCACCAGCAGGAGAAAGGGCATACCTGCAGTGACCAGGGCGGAGAACAAGATGACCTCAGGCGCGACTCCCAGGTAAGGCGCAATAACCAGGGCAACGGGCAGGGAGATGGCAATGGCGGCCACATTCATGATAAAGTTTGTCATGATCATAACAAAAAACGCAATGCTCATAACAAATACAAACCAGTGAGAATTTTGAAACATGGTCAGCCAGTTGATGGCCAGCCATTCGGCAGCACCTGTTTCCCAGAGGCAGAATCCAATACTCATGGCACCGCCAAACAACAGGATAATGTTCCAGGGGATAGACTCAAGATCTTTAATGTCAAGTATTTTAAATACAAAGAACAATACGGTGGAGACCAGGATGATGGCATTTTTGTCCAAAGAAGAGATGGCCGGAATAAATTGCTTAACAGACATGATGCCGATGCAGGAAAAAATGATCACAGCGGCCAATACTTCATTTTTGGTGATTCCGCCCATGGCGGTTCCCAGTTTTTTTGCCTTTTCACGAAGGCCTGGGATTTCTTTTTTTTCAGGCTTGAAAAAGATCATGAAAAATCCCCAGAGCAGAAAGGTCATGAGCCATCCAATGGGGAACATATAAAAGGTCAGTTCAAAGAAACTGATGTCCCTGCCCACAATATCCTTGAAAAAACCAAGGGCCACAGCACCCCGGGCCGCGCCTAAAAGGGTGACAATAGAGCCTGCTCCTGCCACAAATGCCATACCCATGAAAAGGCCTTTGCCGAATTTGGTGGGGCCTTCCTCTTCGGTGTACATGCCGTAAATGGTCATGAGCAAAGGAAACATGGTGGCGGCTACGGCCGTATGGGCCATAATATGGGTAAGGGCAGCCGTGACCACAAAACAGCCCAGGTAGATCATGCTGGTTTTTTCCCCCACAACGGCCAGCATTTTATAGGCAAGACGTTTGGTCAGACCTGTTTTGGTAAATACCATGCCGATGACCAGAGATCCGAATATGAACAATACGGACGGGGTCATAAAATCTTTAAGTGCTTTTTCAGCAGGACGGACCATGAAAAGAACCTGCAGGGCACCCAGGGTCAAACTGGTAATACCAATGGGAATGACTTCAAACACCCACCAGGTGCCGGCAAGCAGGAATATGGCCAATGCGCCTTTGCCCTCGGCACTCAGCACAAAATGTTTGCCCGTAGGATCAATGGCATCGGGCCAGGCCGGTGAAAAATTAACAACTGCAAACAGGGTTACCCCTATCAGAATAAAGAGAATTCGTTTCCAGTCAAAGGTTGGTGCGGTTTCGTTCATAGTCAAGATATCTCCTAATAATTAATTTATTGCGTATAAGGGATATACGTCCCTTTTATTTTTCAAATCTGTTTTTAATAAGATAGGAGATCTGCTGTTGTCAAGAAGAGTCTTGGATTTTGAAGGTGTAAATTATGGAAAAAAACAGGTTTTTAGGCTGTTTTTATGGTGGTTGAAAAGATCTTTTTGGAAGAAAAACTCTTTGACTTTAAGGGTTTAGATCTGAAATTGAGAAGACTTAAATATGGGCGCAACCATACAAAAACAATTTATGTGCGATAACAGATCGCCAAAAATGGCTGGAATATGGTTCTAAAATTTATAGGAAAGCCCTTGTTTCATTCTGATTTGAATCATTAAATGGAATAAGGGCCCTCAAAAGGTTCAGTGCATCAATTGCCGAACCGCTGGAGAATATCCTTTATTTTTTGTTCTGTTTTTTCTTCAACAATCAACATTTTTTCGGTTTTGGCCTTTTTGATTTTTTCTGCAAGTGCTTCAATATCTGCCGGTTTTTCCAAGAAGTCAGACGCCCCAATTTTCATGGCCTCTACTGTTTTTTCAACGGTTGCATAACCGGTCAGCAGAATAATCTGCAGTTCTGGCCTTTGGGTTTTAATGGCTTTTAACGCCTCCATTCCATCCATTTCAGGCATCTGAAAATCCATGACAATGGCGTCAAATGTTTGTTTTTTAATGATGGCCAGGGCCTGATCCGCAGAGCTTGCGGTCGTAACGATCATTCCCCGGGCCTGCATCCGTTCGGACATGATTTCTAAAAATTCTTTTTCATCATCCACAAGCAATACTTTTTCTGACATGTTTCTCTCCTTGTAACTATTGGGTTTTGACCTTTTCGGCTGGCCTAAATTATTCGTCAGGACAGGGCCATAACAGCCCTAAATCCCGGTTGTTATTTTTTATTTGCGGGCAGATACCAAGATGTTCCAGCAACGCCTTGTTCTTCGGGGTATCAAAGGGGTTAAGCAGGCGGTTTTCATTTTTGGCAGAAAACCAGATCAATGCCCCTGAACTGCTGCTTTCAAAGGATATACCTAGCTGCTTTATTTTTTTTGGATTATCAATACAGGCGTTGATGGGCTGCCAGATCAGGTATTCAAGAAAAAACAAATGGGTGGATACCATCAAAGGGGAGGGCGCAGGCATGAGCTTTATTTCAATACCCGCCATTTTGATCAGCCGGGATCCAAATTTTATAACAAAGGCGGCGGTTTGTTCAAGATCTACAGGCTGGTCACAAAGATCAACACTGTGGGAAAACTCGTTCATCCGTTTTAATACCAGGTCTGCATGCCTGACCTGTTCAGCTATTTTCAGGGATATCCCATTTGTCCGGTCCGGGGCCAAAGCCATGGGGTCCATGAGTGAAAGATCACCGAGAAGTCCTGCATTTTCATTGATAATGGCCAGGTGGTTTTTTATCTCATGGGTGGCGGATGCCAAAATTTGTCCCAAAAAGGTGATGCCGGTTTCGATATTTTTATCTGGGGCCATCTATTGCCTCGTTTCTGGGTTTGTTTTTGAAGGTGTATCTGAATTGGGTTGCAGGGGGACGTCCTGGGTCAGAGGCAGGGTCAGTATAAATTTTGTCCCCTTGTTCTCACGGCTTTTTACCCTGATATCACCGCCCAGTTCCTTGGCAAGACCATAGGTGGTGGCAAGGCCTAATCCTCTGCCCCAGGAATCATTTTTTGACGAATAAAAGGGTTCAAATATTTTGGCAAGATCCTCCTGGGCAATGCCGCAGCCGTTATCTGAAAATTCCAGAATGACCGTTGACTGATGTTTTGAACAGATTTTGATTTTTAATTTTCCCCCGTCTTCCATTGCGCTGAATGCATTTTCAACAAGATTTAAAAAAATTTGCTGGAGACTGCCCTTGTCACATTCAAATTCCGGCACCTGATCTTTATGAACGATTTCAATGGTAATTTCTCTTCGTTCTGCCTCTTTTTTCAGGAATGCCAATACCTGGTTCAGGACCCTTTCTAAATTGATGGGTTCGATGCTCGGTTCCATGTGCCGGGCAAAGTCAAGCAGTCGCCGGGTGATGGAACTGCACCGGGTTACCGCATCCTGAATATCTTTGGCCAGGGGAATCAACCGGCTCTCTGGACAACCCTTTTCATTGAGGGAGAACAAATCCATGATCAGCCCGGTTTTCTGGTTGACAATGGCCAGGGGGTTGTTGATTTCATGTGCCACGCCTGAGGCCAGCCGCCCAATGGAGGCCAGCCTGTTTGCGTATTCTGCATGGTGAAGGGCCTGCAGTCTTCGTTTGTCGGCAATCTGGATCCGCTTGATCAGGTAGGTGGCCGTTCCCATGATGGACAGGAGAATGACAAGAATGCTGATTCCAAGATAGCCCGCAAGTTTGAGCCGGGGTCCAAACCAGAGATTTGTCACCCCTGTTTGACTTTGAATCAGAACACAGGTCAGGGAGGTGTTTTTAATTTTAGTATAGGCGGTAATGACAGGGGTGTTTTTTAAAGGCGCCAATTGGACAAATCCCTGATGATCTGGAAATATAACCTTGTCAAACAAGGGGGATTTTTTTGTTTTTTCCAAATATACTGACGGGGTCAGCACCCTATTTTGATTGTCGATAAGAAACATATCCTGGCCGTTCTTTGAATCGATAAACTGGGTCGGGTCGAACAAAAGGTCCATATTCAAGATAAATTGTAAAATATATCCTTGGTCCTGGGCTATCAGGGATATTTTTATATAAGGCGGTTCATAGGTTTCCTGGAAATAAGTGTTTGTTTTTTGAAAATCAAGGGCCCCGGGCAATTGATCGAAGTCTGACAAGGGGGAGGGCAATCGGCCTTCCTGGGCAAGGAGTTCTCCCTTTAAAGAGACCAAATAGATATGAACGATGCCTTCTGAGTAAATGGACAGATGGTCATAGACCGCCTCCAGTCTGCCGGGGCTTAAAAGCATGTCACGGCTGGTCTGGGAGGCCAGGTTTTCCATGATGGCTTTTTCACGGTCAATGGAAAAAGAAACCAGATTAGCGGCCGAGACTGTGGTTTTCACCATGCTGGTTTTCAGCTCTTGTTCAATGATCCTCCGGGTGAGACGAAAATCCATGAAGGTCATGACAAAGAGGGGTAAAAGCGCCATAAAAGCGGTGAATATAACCAGCAGTTTCCATTTTTTTCTGAAATCGAACCGGGCCTGTCCCTGGGGACCTGCCTGGGGGTCCTGATAGTCCCAGAACGCTGGTTTGAATTTTTTAAATTGAACCATGGCAGATTTGCGCCCTTAAACGGCGCTTGCCCTTTTTATTTTTTCATGGGCCTGGTTCAGGGTCGTGCTTAATTGATTGATATCAACAGGTTTTTGCATATAGGCAAAGGCCCCCATGTTCATGCATTTTTCCCTGTCCTGTTCAGAACCGTGGCCGGTTAATACAATGACCTCTATTTCAGGGCGGTTGAGTTTGACCTGCTCTAATACTTGCATTCCGTCTATGCCCGGCATTTTTAAATCAATGATCATCACCTCCGGATCATCGTTATGGACAAGATCAAGTGCGGATTCTCCATCATAGGCAACGGCCGAACCGATGTCCCTGATCTGGAGCCGTTCTGAAAGGGTCTGGACAAAATCCCTTTCATCATCCACCAGCAATACTTTTGGGGGAATATCCATTGGCCGTTTTTGATACACCGCATTTAAAAGGTCAGACTCTCTGACATGGGTGTGAACCGATTCGACCCCGGGGATTGTTCCGGCAATGCTTTTGAGTTCTTGTTCCAGACGGCTGAGCATGAGTACTTTTTTATTGATGGTCAATTCAACGATCCCGTTGTGGGCATCCACGCCGACATTGTGACCTGCATTTACAAGATTCACCTCTGTCTGGGCCGCCAGCAGAAAATCATCCATTGCGGATTTTGAATCCTGGGTCTGCCTGACCACCTTTTTTAAAAGATTTTCTTCGATCAGGGCCGCCGCCTTGGGAGGAACGGTTTTTCCCATGGGCAGGACCATGTCGTATAGTGAAGGTGCCCAGGGATCTTTTTGGGAAAATAAGGTGGTGGTCCAGGCCGTGCGGTCAAGGTCTTCTGCAAGAATACAATCGCAGGCTGCCTCTTTTGAAACACCGTTTTGGGTTTGTGCAATGCTGAGCCTGAATTCGGTTTTGGCGATAAGGCAGACCCTGAGGACATGGGTGATGGTTTGGGGAAGCAACAGTCCGCTGTACCCTGTGACAATGCATTTGTTTTTCAGCATGTTTGCCAGGGCCAGTTTCAGGTATGCTATGGCCTGTTCTTTTTCATGGGTAAATGGATTGAAAACAGAGGTCCTTGCGGTAAAGGCCCGTTTGATTTTATCTTTGTCCATACCGGATAAGGTTTGTGCCCGGGCCGTGACCATCTCGTCTGTGATCAGTCTGTATCCCGTACTTTCCATAATATCTTGAGCCACGGCAGTTTCATTGCAGAACACGCCGCTGAACAGGGTTATAATAGACATTGTATTTCCTTGGCCCTATAGGTTTTCATGGGTTGAGTATTTTCCGGCAGGATAAAATAAGATCTTGATATAGTGAGGCGCCGTGATAGAGATTGTAGGTGTTGAACCGGGCAACACCGTCCACCAGGGCAAATATGATCATTGCCGTGTTTCGAGGGGCGGCTGTGTTGACCGTCCCGTCTTTTACGCCCACAAAAATGGCTTGTTCAAAAATATCCAAAAGACAATTGTGAACCGATTCAAGGTAAGAGCGGCAAAGGGCATTGGTTTCCGCCATTTGATAGGGATAGTGCCGGTGGAGCATTAAAAATTGATCTTCCATCTCTCCGGCCAGGTGGAGATAAAAGGCAATCACCCCTTCCACCATGTCAAGGCCGGTATCGTATTTCATGGTCTCCTTGTGCCGGGCAAAGGCGCCCAGGATTGTATCCTGAACATCTTTGAGTATGTTCAAAAAGAGATCTTCTTTATTTTTAAAATGGTGGAAGATGGTGCCGCCGGCTGCCCCTGTCATCCGGGAAAGGTCGGACATGGAGGTCTCCTTGTATCCGTTTCTTGAGAAGGACCGGGTGGCAGCGGCAAGTATTGCATTTCGTTTGGACATATGTTACCTAAATATAAGGTTACTCCAACCGAATGATCGGTCGGGTTTTTAACAAGTATGAAAATTCACCTAAAAAGTCAAGGCCAAACATGACAGACGGACTACCTGAAAAGGCAAGATTGCTGGAAAAACTGAGAGAAAAAGGGTTCATGGTGCCTGACTTTATTTATGTGACTGCAGACCAGTTCAATACTGGGAATTTTAAAGCGCTTGAAGCCTTTTTAGAGATCCACCGTGAAAGTTATAAAGTAATAGCCAGAAGCGCCCATCCCTTGGAATCCGAATACAAGGGCGGTACATTTGACTCCCTTGAAACCTATGCCGACATCAAGGGAATCGAATATGCCAGGAACAAGGTGATAAAAATTGCCAGGACATCCAAACGCCTGTCAATCAAGCGGCAGCAGGTCTTTAACCATGCACCCCAGATTGATATGGATGAAATGGGGGTGATTGTCATGCCCTTTGTGACCGGTGCAAGTGTTATGGCCAAGATGATTGGAGATGAGTGGGAGTTTGGCTATTGCAGAAACAGGTCCCATAAAGTTCAAAACGAACCCCATATTACTAAAACCCCCCATGACCGCCGACTGATGCAATTGTCAAAAGAGATTCAAAAAACCTTGGGATTCAGGTGTGAAATTGAATATATCGTGTCCAACCAGGGGGATATCTATGTGGTCCAGGCCAAAGATATTTCAAACATAGAGACCCTTGAGGAAAAAGAAAGCGAACGGTCCATCAAGCTTGACGGCATCAGGCGGATTCGAAAACGCAGAAGCTACAGAGAGCGCCCTGTCTATGTGATGAACAACAAGGCGTTTTACATTAATATTATCAGCCGGTGCGAAGAGCTTGTTCATAAAACAGATCCCACAAGTCTTGATCTTTCTGATGTGATCTCATGCATTCAGGCCTATGAAAAAGAATTGGAAGCCTTTGCCTTAAGGCATCAACGATTTGCCGTTCTTGGGTTTTCCATCCAGGATTCAGGGGAATTGTTTCAGGTGGCCAACCATTATCTGGATGAATTTCCAGACTTGCAAAAAAAAGTGTCCCGAGCCTTGCACAACAATTTGTACAAAATTGATATTTTTCTGGGTGAAGCAGATACCCTGATTGCCAAGCATAAGTTTCGGATAAATTTGTGCAGCCATGATGCCTATGGGATTGATACGGTGAGAAATCCGCTCTGGTCTGTTTACTGGAAAGTGGAACGCCATGACGAGATGGTCAAGGATTTTTCCCGCCTTGGATTTAAAACAGGCGATTCTGTGGGAATTGATATTGATATTGACGGTCGCCCGGTTATTTTCAGGCTATAACCTGTGATTTGTTAAAAAAACAGGGGGGCTGAAATATGGTATGGGGACCGAGGACAGATCTGCGAATTTGGGATTAACCCTTTGATTGGATATGGGAGTTTTGTTCATGGAGATGCTTAATTATCATCATCTTTATTTTTTTTGGGTTGTCATGAATACGGGCAGTATCAGGGCGGCTTCCAACCGACTGGAACTTGCTCAGTCCACCATCAGCGCCCAATTGAGCTCCTTTGAAAAAACCCTGGGGGGCAAGCTCTTTAACCGGGTAGGGCGGAATCTTGAACCCACAGACCTTGGCCATATGGTCTTTAGCTATGCAGACAAAATATTTACCATTGGTCAGGAGATGATGAATGCCATCCACAGCATGCCCAATGAATCCCCCCTGTCGTTACGGGTGGGGGTCATGGATGTGGTGCCAAAACTTTTGACCCGGAAATTTCTTTTGCCGGCCATGGAAATGGATGATCATCTTCATCTTGTCTGCCAGGAAGGCAAGTTGGAAACCCTGTTGTCGGAGCTTGCCGTTCACAACCTTGATGTGGTGCTTTCGGATGTGCCCATGAGACCGGGGCTGAGTGTAAAAGCCTATAGTCACCTTCTCTTTGAGTGCGGTATCAGTTTTTTTGCCCGGAAAAATTTGGCTTCCCGGCTGAGCAAAAATTTCCCCTACTCCCTTGACAGGGCGCCCATTCTGGTTCCCATGGGGAAAAGTGCATTGCGGGGGAGATTGGACCGATGGTTTGATACCTTGGACATTATGCCCCATATTATCGGAGAATTTGATGATTCTGCCCTGCTCAAGGTCTTTGGTCAGGCCGGGGACGGCGTGTTTGCAGGTCCCCAGGTGATTGAAAAAGAGATTCAGCAGCAATACCAGGTCGAGGTTCTTGGAAGATCAAACCAGGTCCTGGAAAAATTTTATGCCCTGTCTGTGGAACGGGTGATCAAACATCCTGCCCTTGTTGCTATTTACAAGGCCACCCGGGAAAAAGCCTTTTTTCATCAAAAATAATTTTTTCCCCAAAGAAGCGTCTTTTTTTGACCCGAATGGGTTGTCGCCTGAATACGAATCGCTGCGAAAACGATTCGATCAATACGAATTATTTTTTATTTGGATTCGTGTTGACCGAATTTAAATTTTCCGGTATGGTTGACCTCCTGTGTTGATTTTGCAGGTGCTTAGCTGTATTATCCAGCAGGTATGAGCTTTTTATTGGCGACAATGAATGTTCGTTGTGATAAAATTTAATTACGTTATCGTTAGGTTTGTTAAAATGACTTTGCCGACAGATGTATTGGGCCTTTTGGGGAAGAATATAGGTATAAGAATAAACCATGAGTAAACTCAAACAACTAAATGACCGGGTGATAAGCCGGTTGAACACGAATCTGAACGGGTTAAGTTTTGATTCAAACGCCTTTGTTTCGGCTGCCATTGATGATGAAAAAATGATGCGGTTTTATGCCTTTTACGGGATAACCGCCCACCATCCCATTTCGTTTGATTTTAAGCATTCCAATATTGCCGGCAGTTATTTTTTAGGCAAATGCCATGTGAGCCGCTCAACCATCTATAAAAGCGACATCCGGGGAGATGAACTCAAGAAAAAGGGAGATCCCATTGACTGTGTGAAAAATATCCCCCTGCTCGATGACGAGATGATCACCATAAGGGACAGCCTGCTGTATAAAACCCTGGTTCACTCCCATTCCCACAACCCTGAGTCCCCTGAAGAATTTTCAATTCGAAATACAATTGCAGCCCATTATTCCAATATCCACGGATCCACACTGGTGGGATGTTTTTTATATCCTTTTGCCACCGTGGATCTTATGAATCTCCATGCCTCTATTATCGGGCCCTTTTCCTATGTGCAGGCCGGTGAGTTGTTTCACCGGAAAATTGGTGCGGGCACCGTCTGGGTAAAACACCCTGAATTTGAGTTTAAATATAGATTTGCCAAAGAGATATTGAGCCGGTATGTTCAGGTCGATGCTGAGTACCAGCCTTGTGGAATAATTTTTGACTTTGTTAAACAAAGGGAAAAAGAATACGAACGCCTTTTTGATGTGGTTTCACTTAAGCCCTTGGATTTTCCCGAAAGTTCTGCGGTCAACAGGTATGCTGTGATCAAGGGGAAAACGATCATTGGTGAAAATGTGCTGGTGGCCCAGCGGGCTTTTCTGGACAATGCCAGGCTCGGGTGCGGGTCCAATGTACAGGAAAATGCCTATGTGGTTGACGCCCATCTTGAAGGAATGAACGTGACTGCCCATGGCGCAAAAATCGTTCACGCCCAGGTGGGATTTAAAACCTTTGTGGGATTTAATGCCTTTGTGCATGGGAAAAAAACAGCCCGGGTGCAAATCGGAAAGGGGTGCATTATCATGCCCCACACCATCATTGCCCCCAAGGTTTTTCTGGATATTCCGGACGATCACCTGGTCTGGGGATATATTCGATCTTTCCGGGACCTTGATGCCCATACCATTTCCCTGTCTGAGTTTGAAACTGTCAAAGAAGAAATGATCCTGGGTAAATTGAGCTTCTCAGGCAACGGGCATGCTTTTATTAAAGCCAACAAAGATCGAATCAATCAAATTTTAAAGGCCAACGGGGCTTTTTTCCAAAACGGGAAAAACAGGGGGCATGCCCAGGATGGTCAGAATATTTCTTTTAATACGCTGCAGCCCTATGCCACAGGGGAGAACAGGGGGATTTTTCCTTCTGTCTGCATTGATCCGTGAGGGCATTTGCCGGTCTTCTCCCCATGGCTCCGGGTGTTTTCAATTTTGCTTAGCCTATAAAAAATCTATTTAAACCCGGTGATCTTTGGTTAATAATAAAAACAGCCCCCCCTGGACTATTTTAGATCCAGGACCTAAAACCAAACCGCAATCGATTGATTTTAAAGGTTTAATTCTGGGCAACAAGGTTGAAATTATCTGGTTTTAATCCCTTTTTTCCCCTTTATTTCTGATTTATCCCAAGCTAGTTTTTCCCTTAATTTTGTTTCAAACCCATGGGTTTGTTTTTTTTAAAGTCTTGACAAAATCAGGTGCCTATCATAGTAGAAATCATTTTAAACAAGGCGAAAAATGGATTTCAGGGTACAAATGTATTCAGAGTCAAGTCTTGAAAAAATAACAAACAATAATGAATAACAGCTTAAGAATAAAGGCATATACGGGCGTTGCAGCCAGAGGGTAACCTGGAAAAATGCCATCTGAAAATTCAAAGCACATCAAGCCTTTTAAGCTCAACCGTCAAACCGGATAAAAAATTGAATAGATAAAACAATAAAATATAGGTTGGGGAATTTATGAGTCAATTTTTCATGGCAATACTGATAGTCTTTTTTGGGGGTATATCTGCCCTTGTGTTAGCGCGGCAGGCTAAATTAATGAGAATTGTTGCCGTTCTCTCATTAAGCGCCGGTTGTCTTTTCGGGGTAATCGATACCGGGATAAAGCTCATGGCAGGCGGAAGCTTTACCGCCTCATTTGCTTTTTTAAAAGTCTTTTCCCTGGCCTTTCAGATCGACGGGCTCTCTGCTTTTTTTCTCTGTGCCATTTTTGTTGTCTCACTCATGGCAACGATTTACAGCTATGATTATATGGGCCATGAAAAATCATGGATCCGGGTGGCGGGCAATTATTTTTTCTTCAGCATTTTAATTGCTTCCATGGCCCTGGTGGTAACATCCGCAAACATCATAACCTTTATGATTTCCTGGGAAATCATGTCCCTGTCTTCTTTTTTTCTGGTCATTTATAATTATGAATCCGATGAAAACCGAAAGGCCGGGTATCTTTACTTTATTTTTTCCCATGTGGGGGCCATGTTTATTTTTGTGGCATTTGCTCTTGTTTACGCGCATAGCGGTCATTTTGGGTTTGAGGGATTTGGGGCCCTGCCTGAGCCAACCAAGTATCTGGTTTTTATTTTTTCTTTTATCGGGTTTGGCTCAAAAGCCGGTATTTTTCCGTTTCATGTCTGGCTGCCCCATGCCCATCCGGCAGCGCCCAGCCATATTTCAGCGGTCATGTCAGGGGTAATGATCAAGACCGGCGTATACGGCATCCTCAAGGTATATTCGCTTCTGGGGTTCAACACCCCGGTTTTTGGGTATATTGTTTTGTCTGTAGGGGTCATATCCGGTATTCTCGGGGTGGTTTACGCCCTGGGCCAGCAGGACCTCAAACGGCTGCTGGCCTATTCCAGTGTAGAAAATATCGGTATTATTTTCATTGGATTGGGCATCGGGATGATCGGGGTCTCAACAGGCAATTCACTTATGGCGGTTCTGGGGTTTTCAGGCGGGTTTCTTCATATCCTGAATCATTCCATCTTTAAATCCTTGTTGTTCATGGGGGCGGGCATGGTGCTTCATAGGACCGGAACCCGATCCATTGATGCCCTTGGCGGGTTGTTAAAAAATATGAAAATTACCGGGACAACATTTGTTATCGGGACCCTGGCCATTTCCGGGCTGCCGCCCTTTAACGGGTTTGTCAGTGAGTTCTTTATTTATTTGGGCGCATTTAAAGGGGTAATTCTGGGAAAAACCGATTTGGTGATGAGCATCGTGGCCATTATCGGCCTGGCCGTGATCGGGGGATTGGCTCTGGCCACCTTTACCAAAGTTGTGGGCGTGGTATTTCAAGGAGAACCAAGAACAAAAGCAGCCCAGAATGTCACTGAAAAAGGGGGGAGCATGCTTTTTTCCATGGCGGTTCTTGCTGCAGGATGCCTTTTTATCGGTGTTTATCCTTGTATTTTGATCCGTTTGCCCATGACCGCAGTCTCTGCCCTGGGCCTGGATTTTGGCAGTGTACCCTTGGAACCCTTTTACCAGATGACCGGCCATATCACCCAGGCAGCGGTTCTTCTCATTGCCGTGATCCTGATTGTCGCGATTCTGCGCTCATTGAGCTATAAAGGAAAAGTTGTCGGAAAATCAGGGACCTGGGGGTGCGGCTTTACCCAGCCCACCGTAAAAATGCAGTATACCGGATCTTCCTATGCTGGTTCCATCCTTGAGTTTTTCAGCGCCGCAGCCCCTTTGGAAGAAGATCATCCTGAAATCAAGGGAAGATTTCCCTTAAAAACATATTACAAAAGCCGAATACACGATATTGCAGAATTCCATATGGACCGGGCAATCGTCCGGCCAGTCTTATCCTTTTTTGATAAGCTTCGATGGATTCAGCATGGGGACATTCACCTGTATATCGGCTATATTTTGCTGGCCATCGTTTTATTGTTGTTTTTTGTATAGGCGGCATACCTAAAGGGCATAAATTGGCAGGAGCATGGTATTCGCTTTTGGCCACAATTGAAAATGAAACTCTGATGATTGCAAGACCTTGGCTCGAGTTTCATATAATAAATTAAAAAGTGAGAAAATTTCATGATTGAATCCGTTATTCTCTGGTTTCTTGCAATTTTAACAGCGCCTTTTTTCTCTGCTGTTATCCTCAAGATCAAGGCTTTTTTCGGAGGGAAAAAAGGACCGCCACTGCTGATCAATTATTACACTTTGATCAAGCTGTTTAAAAAGGGGTCTGTTTATAGTCACAGCACCACCCTTGTTTTTAAGCTGGGTCCCATCATTTCCTTGAGCACGGCTGTTGTTGTGCTATTGTTTCTGCCCATTGCAGGCCATGCCCCTGTGTTTTCGTTTAAGGGAGATATCCTTTTTCTCCTTTACGTCATGGGGCTGGGGCGGTTTTTCACCATTGCCGCAGCCATGGACACGGCCTCTCCCTTTGAAGGCATGGGCGCGGCAAGGGAGGCGTATTTTCCCATTATCTGCGAAGCTGCCATGTTCATGATTCTGATATTTTTCTACCGGCTGACCGGTGAACTTCAGCTGTCCGCCTATTTTGCCGGGGAAAATACCATGGCGCTGTGGAATACTGCCGGCGCCCCTCTGCTCTTTATCGTGATATCCTTTTTTATTATTCTTCTGACGGAAAATTCCCGGGTTCCGGTTGATGATCCTGCCACCCATCTTGAGCTGACCATGATTCATGAGGGCATAGTGCTGGATCACTCAGGACCTGATTTTGCGCTTATTGAGCTGGGTTCTTTTTGCAAGTTGTTCTTTTATTCAACCCTTATCTCACGGCTGATTTTACCCTTTTCTTCGGAAATTTCAGGACTTGGGTTCTGTCTTTATATTGCCGGGCTTTTTATTGTCTACATTGGTGTGGGGGTAACCGAGTCGGTGATTGCCCGCTACAGAATGGATAAAGTGCCCCAATTTGTTTTGACCTCCTTTGCCCTGGCCTTTTTTGCAACCATTATCAGTATGGAGTTTATCAAATGATACATCCGGTCGATACGATTTTATCACTTGTGTTGCTGTCCGTTCTGTTTTCATACGGATCCAGCCGGGTTCCGGGACTCATAAAGCTTTTAGCCTTTCAGGGGATTGTGGTATCTGTTGTGCCTTTTTTTATTGGTCATGACATGTCTGCCGGCGGGATTATCTTTACCTTTGTGACCCTGTTGATACGGGGGATCATCATTCCGGCAAGTATTTATCTGGCCATCAAGAAAGTCGCCATTGACAGAGAGGTGGAGCCTGTTATCGGATACCAGGCCTCGTTGCTCTTCGGTCTTGGGCTGATCGTTGCCGCGACCTATATCAGCAGCCAGCTCAATATTCCCAATATCAGTGAATTTTTGCTGATCATCCCTGCGGCCATCGCTTTGCTGGTCACCGGCATGTTTCTTTTGATTGCAAGGAGAAACGCCATTGCCATGGTCATCGGTTATATCATGATGGAAAATGGGATTTATCTTGTGGGAACGACCTTTTCGGTTCAGGCCCGCCATATTGTTGAGTTTGGTATTTTACTGGATGTCCTGGCCGGTGTCATGATCATGGCCATTATTTTTCAAAATATCAAAAAGACCTTTGACGACGTTGATACGGCTCTACTCAGAACATTAAAGGAATAGGTGTTATTTCATGGTGGAAATTATTTTTCTAGCCCCTTTTATTACCGGCGTCCTTGCTTTTTTCCTGCCCAGAGCAGTCGGGCGCCAGCTTTTGGTCGGCACCGGAGCTATTCATCTGTTTCTCTCCTTGCTGTTGTGGAAAAACAGATCCCTGCCCGTTTTTGATCATTTTTTTGCAGTGACCCCGGAAGGATTGCTCTCCCTTTTGGTGATTTCGCTTCTTTTCTTTCTGATATCCATATACACCATGGGATATCTTAAAGAGAGCGACCTGAAATCGGAGAATATTTTTACAGGCTCCATGCTTTTATTTTTATCCACCATGACCATGGTCACCCTGTCCGATCATATCATGGTGATGTGGATCGCCATTGAGGCCACCACCCTGGCAAGTGCGCCTTTGATTTATACCCACAGGTCTTCGGCTTCTCTTGAAGCCACCTGGAAGTATGTGATCATTTGTTCGGTGGGGATTGCCATGGCCCTTTTGGGCACGGTTTTAATCACCCTTTCCATGGATATCGGCAATGTGGAATCCGCGCTTTCATTTTCTGCCCTGACCCAGGTGGCCAAAGCGCTTGATCCCATGTGGCTCAAGGCGGGGTTTGTCTTTATCCTGGTGGGGTACGGTACCAAAATGGGATTGGCGCCCATGCATACCTGGCTTCCCGATGCCCATAGCGAGGCTCCCAGCCCTGCCTCGGCCCTTTTATCCGGGGTGCTGTTAAACTGCGCCTATTTGGGTATTTTCAAGACCAATAAGATCATGTACGCTGCCGGGCTAGGGGATTTTTCGGGCACCATTCTCATTGTGTTCGGGCTCATGTCCATATTGGCGGCAGCCACGTTTATTCTTAAGCAGAATGAGTACAAAAGAATGCTGGCCTATTCCAGTATTGAAAATATGGGGATCATAGCATTTGGAACCGGTATCGGCGGGCTTGCCGCTTATGGCGCCGTGATCTGCATGATCCACCACAGCCTGATCAAATCCTCTTTGTTTTTGTCTTCCGGGAATATCCTTTTAGGATATGGAGACCGGATGATCAAGAACACAGGAGAAATGGCAAGGCTGATGCCCAAAACATTCAAGGCATTTTTTGCAGGGTTTGCCGGCATTTCAGGATTTCCACCCTTTGGTATCTTCATCGGCGAGCTTTTTATTATCGTGGGTGCTTTTAAAACAGGCCACTATGTGGTGGTCACCATTTTCATCCTAAGCCTTTGCGTTATTTTTGCAGGACTTGCCAATCAGGTCATGAAGATTTCATTTAATGATCTTAAGGGCGGCAGAAACGATGAACAGGCATCTGATAAACAAATTCTTATCAAAGAAAAAGCCAGCCTGGTCTGGCCACAATATATACTGCTATTAACATCCCTGGTATTATGTTTTTTTATCCCGGACACATTATATCAAACGATCATTGATGCGGTGACTGCCATTGGCGGAGGAATTAAATGACAACTGCTTTTTTGAACATATCCAACGGCGAAAAAATTGACAGAAATCTCATCCCCCACCTGTCCTTTGATGCATTGAGTGAAAATGCACTCAAAATTGTGAAAGAGGGGGGCAAGGTGGTCCAGTTTTTTGCCTACAAGGAAAAGGACAAACTTAAGTTTCTGACGGTTTTAAGAACCCAGACCCAGATTTTGGTTGGCGGATGCGATGCCCCTCAAACTTACCCGTGTTTAACCCAGGAATGTGAACCCTTTCACCTGTTTGAACGGGAAATTGCCGAGCAGTTCGGTATACGGCCCGAAGGTCATCCCTGGCTCAAGATGGTCAGGTACCATCCCAATAGCCAGGGTAGGGACGATGTGTTTGGCAATGACTATACCCAAGATATTCCGGGCAATTATCCCTATTACCAGGTGGACGGGGACGAGATTCACGAAGTGGCTGTGGGGCCTGTTCATGCCGGAGTGATCGAACCCGGGCATTTCAGGTTCAACTGCATTGGAGAGCGGGTACTTCACCTGGAAATTCAGTTGGGGTACCAGCACCGGGGGGTTGAAAACCTTCTCAACAATGTCACGGCCAAGCGTCTTCCCATTCTTGCTGAGAATATTGCAGGGGATACCACAATCGGTCACGGGCTCTGCATGGCCCAGGCAGTTGAGGCCCTGACCTCGGTTGAACCGGACCGGGGGGCTAAAATTATCCGGGTCATTGCCCTGGAACTTGAACGGCTGGCCAATCATATCGGTGATCTAGGGGCTTTGAGCGGGGATGTGGCCTTTTTGCCCCCGGCCAATTATTTTGGACGGATTCGGGGGGATTTTTTAAATCTCTCCCTGCTCTTGTGCGGAAACAGGTTTGGCAAGGGACTGGTCAGACCCGGAGGGGTGAGATTTGATCTTAACAATGAGGTCAGACAGACGCTGACAGAACGGCTTGCCGAGCTCAGACCCCAGGTGGAGCATGTGATGGAGCTTCTTTTCGGGGCATCAACGGTCAGGGCCCGGTTTGAAGAATGCGGGACAGTTTCCACCCATGATGCAGAAAAACTCGGACTTGTGGGTCCGGCCGGCAGGGCCTGCGGCATCCCCTATGATGCCAGGCGCTGTTTTCCCACAGAACACTATGGCAGAATTAATATTCCGGAAAATAAAAAACCCAACGGGGATGTCTATGACCGTGCCCGGGTCAGGTATGATGAGATCCTTCAGTCCATGAGTATTATTGAGGCCCTGATTTTTGAGCCTGTTGAAACCCAATGTGTTGAAGGGACAGGGTTTGATCTGGATCCGTCTTCGTTTGCCGTGACCATCAATGAAGGATGGCGGGGCGAGATTTCCCATGCCGTTCTCACCGATGAAACCGGCAAAATTTTAAGGTATAAGGTCAAAGATCCCTCTTTCCATAATTGGAACGGGCTTGCCATGTCTTTAAGGGATACGGGTATATCGGATTTTCCCTTGAACAATAAAAGTTTTAACCTGTCATATTGCGGGTTTGACCTTTAAGCTGGAAATTAAAAATAAATTAAGACCATAATAAAAGAGAGTTTTTATGCTCAATACACTTAAAAACAGGTATGAACAGGGGTATCGAACCTGCAGCTATCCCAAGGAAAAACCCGCTGTATTCCCAAGATACAGGGGAAGGCCAGTCGTCCGGAAAGATGCCGCTGCTGAAGTGATTCAGGCCTGTGCGGATGCCTGTCCCCAGGATGCGATTAATGTGGACCAAAAAACCATAGACATGGGCAAGTGCGTATTTTGCGGCACCTGTGAAAGGGTTTCCAAAAAAGAATTTGTCGAGTTTACCGGGGATTTTGAGATTTCCACTGCCCAGAGAGCGGACCTGATTACGGGCGGGGATCTTCCGGCTTTAGCAGCCCATTCCAAACAGCATTTTAAAAAATTGTTCGGCAGATCTCTTCAGCTTCGCCAGGTCTCTGCTGCCGGGTGCAACGCATGTGAGGCCGACCTGAACGTTTTGGCCACCCCGTTTTTTGATCTGGCCCGTTTCGGCATTAATTTTGTGGCCTCTCCCCGCCATGCCGATGGTATTGTGGTGACCGGTCCTGTGTCAAGAAACATGAAGACCGCCTTGCTTCAGACCTATGAGGCCATGCCCGATCCCAAGGTCGTTGTGGCTGTCGGCTCCTGCACCATCTCCGGCGGGCCCTTTGTGGGAAGTGATGAGATCACACAAGGACTGGATACCATTTTACCGGTGGATCTGTTCATACCGGGGTGTCCCCCCCATCCGTTGACCAATCTCCACGGATTTTTAGATTTTTTTAAATAACCTAGCGGACCGAGGATCTTAACTCAAATGAGTTCCCGGGAATGATTCAGGTCGTTTATCCAATACCAAAGGCCGTGATCATAGGTTTTATGATCACGGCCTTTTTGTTAAAAAAATTTGGTGTGAAAATTAAGGTTTAATTCTTATGGAAGGGTATAATCCTTTAAGTTCACCTGTCCTGTAGGGCTGAATGATATTAAAAGAGATGTTCTGATCGTCCTGGGCATGGCCCCGGCTCTCTTCGTCCTGAAAAAGGGCGCCGTTGAGCAGCAGAATCTGGTCGATTCTTTTACGGAAGGCTTCAATAAAGACCGATCCTTTTCCGGTAAAGGTCATTCTGCCGATTTTCAGTTCATCCCTGGTGTCGGCAAGATCATCCATGGCAATGGTGTTGGTTGCCAGGTCTTCTTCGCAGGCGATATATCCCCAGACCAGGTGATCCGCAGGGATTTTTATGGGCCGGTCCGGGTCTATGATGGTGTGGGGCATGACAATGCATCCTTCACCGATCTCTATGGGGGCCGTTGATTTGCCGTTTAAAAAGCAGTTAAATCCTACAAAGGTGTTGAGGCCGATCTCTGAGAGAATGATTTTTCCCCCATGGGCGGTGACAACATTGCCGGCCAGGGTTGAATTGATGATATATGAATTTTCCTGGGCATTGGACCCGTCTCCCATGACGGCATTTTCCAAAAAGGCCCTCTGGGCCACCAAAACATTTTCACCGATATTGATTTTTCCCTGGACAACGGCATACCGGTTCACTGCAGAGGATGCAGGAGCATTTATGGGCTCTATGTTCATGACATCAAATAATTTTTCATAATCTTGCTCTCTTTCCTGGACAAAATCATAGATGATCCCCCTGGGCTGGGAGGATTCGTTCATGCCGATAAAATTATCCAGGATTTCTTTTTTAAACTTATACTTGAATTCAAAATGGGGACTTCTGACCCATACGGTGCCCGGATCAATTTTTCTGTGGAAAAGTTCGCCGGTCTGAACATAGGAAAATTCACCCACAATACACGAGTGAAGGTTCATTAAATCCACCGTGGAAAAAGGACCTAGAAAGCATCCTTCAAGGGTGGACCCGTGAATGTTTGCATAGTGGGCTGACACGGTATTTTTAATACCGAATTCTTCGGGGCTTTCAGGATTGTGGGAGTTGGAATGCACCAGGGTTTTATACAAAAGGCTGTCCCTGATGGTGATCATTTCATCTTCCACAAGGGGGATGTCTTTGGCGCAGCGGATATTATCCCCTTTTCGTTTTAATTCATCTCCCCGGACATCACTCTTGTAGATGGCGGACCGTCCCACATGGCATTTTCCGAGAAAATAACTGCCGGCAATATTTGAGTTTTTAAAGTGGAAATAGATGGGATGGTGGGAAGTGATTCCGTAAAATGCATAAAAATCCAGCATCTTCTCGTAGTCAAGGGCATTTTTTACAAAATTTTCCGTATCAAAATCAAACTCGCTTAAATTTACATTTACGCGGCTGATAATTCTGTCGTTGAGCTTTTTTAACTGATTCATCGGCATATCCTTAATACATTAAAAAAAAATGTCGAGTTCCAATTTTTTCAAAGTTCAATTTTTTGAAAAAACCAAGGTGAATTCAAATAAATAACATAAGAACAGATCTCTGGCAAGACCATTGGACAGGAAGATTCCCCGGCCTGGGCTTGGAAAATCATGCCCGTTTTGACCCAATCGGTCTATATTAGATTCAAGTTCCAGTTCCACAATCCGGGCCGGGGTTTTATCTTTACGGATTTGGGAATATTTTCATTCAAGGTTACAAAGAGAGTGTAACCGGCTTTTTCCAGATCTGGTTTTTGTTTGGAAAAATCGAGAAGCCAGTTGGGAAACGTATAATAGGTGTTGTTGGATTTAGAGGTCCAGGCCCCTTCTCCCTTGGGACTGAAAAAGACCTGGCCGATGGACAGGTTTGGGGAGACAATCCTGGACACGGCCAAAGGCCAGTTGGCCCGGGTCACGACCCCGAGGGGGAGGGATGACGCCCGGGGCAGGGATAAAAAGGTCTCTTTGTCCAGCTCCGGGCTGACAATGGCCCCTGAAAACCCGAGCCGCTTTAACCGGTCCACAGCACCTGAGTTGGTAATATTACAAAAAGGGCCTGCCCAGAGATTCAGAGGTTTGGGTTGCCTGAACATTTCAATTTGCCAGGGGGCATTGAGAACAAAGTTTTTAGCCCCTTTTTTAATGGCGGTTTCCACATACCGGCGGCAAAGAATTTCTTCTTCGGGAAAAACCAGGGGATCCAGCCACAGCCAGGCCCTTCCCACAGGCTTGATTCCGTAGCCTTTTGCAGATATCCACATCCCCCTGTCCCCAAAGTCCTTTGGCGGCTTTGATACGCCTCTGAAAACCGTCATTTCATGAATGTTTTTTGGGCCTTTATTTTTTAAGGCCCCCTGGCGGTGGGGCAGAGGCAATTTATCCTCTTTTGCCGGCCTGATCGTGACCGGGTCAAAGGAGGCAAGTTCTGATTCCAGACTCTGGATCTGGGTTTGCAGTTCTTTTCCCCTCCGGTCAATGATAAAGACGGGGGTTCCTTTTCTGACACGATTTTTGGCTTTTTTAGACAGGAAAAATTTTCCTTTTTTGGGCACGGCCCGGGTCACTTTTTGGATGTCGTGGAATCTATCCTCTTCATAACCGATGCGCAGCAAATCCTGTGAGAATAGTTCTTCCCGGGTAATAAAATAGGGTTCTGCCGGGTTTTTTACCCGTCCTAAAAAAAGGCCGGACCCGGTTTCATCTCCCTGGGCCAGGGGATTTATTTTTCTTTGGGATAAAAGATTATAATGGGTGAATTCTCTGCCCATGGCATATTCAAGAAAGGAAAGGGCCTGTTTTTTTTGCTTGGGATCATCCCGGAAAAGCTTGTATGCCTTTACCGTGTAATACACGTAGTGGGGGCTTTTTTTCCGTCCTTCAATTTTCCATGTGGTTATTTTGGGGATCTCCTTGAGCACTTTAACAAGGACATCTGCAGCAAAATCCGTACAGGAAAAATGCCTCATTTTTTGACTGCCCTGGGTATAGATTCGCCTGCAGGGCTGGACACATCTTCCCCGAAGGGCGCTTTTGCCCCCAAACCAGGAACTCCAATAGCATCGTCCGGACACAGAATAGCATAAGGCCCCGTGAATAAAGACCTCAAGGTTCAGATCCTCAGGGGCGGCCTGGGCCATGGCCTTGATCTCATCAATATTGAATTCCCTGGGCAGAACCACCCTGGAAAACCCTGATTTCAGGGCAGATTCAAGACCTGCCGGATGGGTGCAGTTGCCAAGGGTGGACAGGTGAAGGGAATTTTTAAATCCGGCTTTTCTGGCCAGATCGACCATGGCCAGATCCTGGACAATGAGGGCATCCGCCGCCACATACCGGACAAGTTTGGTCAAAATGCGGTATACTTTTTCCATTTCTGATTCTTTGAGAATGGAATTAAAGGCAATATAGACCTTTATGTTTTTTGAATGGGCAAGGCGGGTGAGCCTGGACAAGGATTCAATGGAAAAATTATCCGCTTCCATGCGGGCGGAAAAAATTTTAAGCCCGCAGTAGATGGCATCCGCCCCTGCTGCCATAGCAGCCAAAAAGGCATTTTTATCGCCGGCAGGTGCCAGGATCATGGGAGGGGTGATATTATTGGGAGTCATACAGCCTTCAATGAAAGGGTTATGGGGTTTGGGTTAAAATCAGCTTAGTATTGCAATTTTAGGGGAAAATGTCAAAATATCCCCTGGTCACGGTGTTCAGTTTTATTATTAAATTTAAAAAAATAAAGGATTTCCTATGTTTGAAGCCTTTAATGACAATGGATATGCAGAACCTGCCGAGGGTATTTCGATGAAAACCCTGGTTTTCGGAAAAAAAAGTCTTCTATCACGGTTTTGTCTGGCCAAAGGTGCACGCCTGCCTCTCCATTCCCATCCCCATGAACAGACAGGCTATCTTATTTCAGGCAGAATCCGTCTGACCATCGGGAATGAATCCTTTGACGCAGGGCCGGGTGACTCCTGGTCCATTGGCGGTCATGTGACACACAGCGCCCAGATTATGGAAGATGCTGTGGCCATTGAGGTCTTTTCCCCGGTGCGGGAGGATTATCTGCCCTAACCGGAGGGCTTTTTTTAGGGATTGCACACTTTGCATGGTTTATACCCCTGGGACAGGGCATCTTCCCGGGTTGCAAAGGCGGCGGTGCATTTTTTACCCTGTGAAAAATTGCATTCAAGGCTGTGGAATACCAGGGTATCAATGTTTCCCATGAAAGAAGGAAGATTTTCCTGGGGAAGAGATTTTTCATTTTGTGTGTTTGAGGCCGGTTTGGTTGTTTCGTTGATATCATCGGCAGAATCAGGGTCTGACTTGGGCATTGTTTCATCATTGGGGGCATCCGCTCTGGGCGCGGTGGATGCCAAGTCCTGCTCCAATGGGGAGGTCTCTTTGTTTTTTTGCAGATCTTCTGTCACGGGTGATTCTGTGTCTTTTTTTTCAGCCCGGATCTCTTCAAATCCCAGGTAAAAGGCAAGTCCGCCCCCAAGAATGAGAACTATGGGCAGGCCGCCGGTGACCACGCCTATAAAATTGGAAAATAATAATGAAAATCCCGGCAGACCAATGATGATTGCCAAAAAACCGAAAACTAGTTTCTTCATAGATAAGCCCCATTGTGTGTAGACGTTTAGCAAAATTCAAAAGACGATTATCTGTACTCAGTCTCTTGTATGGCGAATCAGGGATTTTTGTCAAGGCATGCATGCGAATATCCTTAAAAGATGGCCTATACCGAATATTTCATCACCTGTAGGTCAGAAACTGACAATTTGAGGCGACAGGATATTGTATTCCTTTAAATACAATACCTTATAATGGCTCGCCAAACCAATTGCAAGGGTGAAAATGGTCACTTTTCGGGCGAACCGATTTTACCTCATCTGCGGCGTTGCAGACCGTTGGCAGTAAAGTCACTGCGGCTTCACGGGCCGACGCCTTGCACCTAAAGCAAAATTGATTCGTGATATATGCGGCCCTATTGTTTTTCTCCTGAAAAAGGGTATGATTTGACTTGTCCGTGAAAGTATACTTGTTTTTCAACTAATTTAAGAAAAGATCAGACCAGTGAAGGGAAAGTAAAATCCATGCGCTTTTGTTTAAAACCCGGAGATACCATCGGGGTTGCAGCCCCTTCAGCCCGGTTTGACCCGGACCTTTTTAAAAAAGGGGTGGATTGCCTTGAATCAATGGGATTTTCTGTCCGCATCCCCCCTGCCATTTTTGATGAGCACAGATATCTTGCCGGAACCGATTCTGTCCGTGCCAGGGTTGTCAATGAATTATTTGAAGATCCAGAGATCAGGGGCATTATTTGTGTCAGGGGAGGCTTTGGGGCCATGCGGATCTTAGCGGGGCTGGACTGGGACAGGATCAGGAAAAATCCTAGTTTATTTGTCGGGTTTTCAGATGCCAGCGCATTGATTTCAGGTTTGATATCAAAGGCCGGTATGACCGCTGTCCACGGCCCTAATCTGGTCTCTTTGGCCAGGGCCGGCAAAGAGACCTTGAATGGATTTTTCAGGGCTGTTACAGGACAATTAAATCAGATTAAGGTTGATAACGGCCGCTGCATTTTTCCAGGACAGGTTGTAGCCCCTCTGGTCGGCGGTAATCTGGCCACCCTTGTCCATATGATCGGCACAGGGTTTGAGCCCAAGTTTGATCATGGCATCCTGTTTATTGAAGATGTGGGGGAACCTGCCTATAAAATTGACCGGATGCTTTCTCAAATGAAAATGGCAGGGTGTTTTGACCATATCAAAGGGGTGGTGACAGGCTCGTTTGAAGATTGTGCCAACAGCGATTATATCCCTGAGATTATAACTGAAATTTTTGACGAATTTGGAGTGCCCGTACTCATGGGACTTGAGGCCGGCCATGGCAAGATCAATTTGTCTCTCCCCATGGGAGAGCCGGTGTTACTTGATACCCAGAAACGATCTCTTGGGTGGGAGTGCCTGTAATGGGAGGCTTGGGTTTAAATCAAATCGATCAGGCCATGGCAAGGGGGGTCCAGGAGAACGTTTTTCCGGGCGCGGTTTTGCTCTGGGCCCAAAAAGAGACCATCCTTTATCACAAGGCATTTGGAATTAAAGATCTGACCACGGGGGCGCCTGTTCAGCCTGACACCTTTTTTGATCTGGCCTCTTTGACCAAACCTTTGGCCACAGCTCTTGCCGTGGCCGAGTTGATCAAATCTAAGGCCCTTGAAACGTTTACTCCCCTTGCCAGGCTCATACCTGAAACCCTGGGAACGGATAAGGCCCAAATTACCATTGATATGCTTTTGCGCCACACCTCCGGCCTCCCGGCCCACAGAAAATATTTTAAAAATCTCAAGGGCCCAGGTCAGAATTCAAGGCAGGTGTTAAGGCGCCTGATTCTTGAAGAACCTTTGGACGTTCAGCCCGGAATGGCGCAGACGTATAGTGATCTTGGCTATATGGTATTGGCCTGGGTGGTGGAAAATATAGCAAACCAGGGGGTGGATGCGTTTGTCTATGAGAGGATATATCATCCTTTGAATATAAACCATCTGTTTTTCATGGCATCTGGAGAAAATCATCAGGGATCGGGTGATTTTTGTGCCGCCACCCAGGATTGTCCCTGGCGCGGGAAACTGCTCAAAGGTGAGGTGGAAGATGAAAATGCCTGGGCCGTCGGTGGTATTGAAGGGCATGCCGGGCTGTTCGGGGATGCGGTTTCCATACACCGCCTCTGCTGTGAAATCATGGATGCCCTGACCCATAACCATCCAAAAGTTCTGGATTCGGGAATTCTCCAATCCTTTGTCAACAAGACCCCGGGCCGGGACAGGGTGGCCGGGTTTGATACCCCGTCCCCAAAAAATTCTTCATCGGGTCATTATTTTTCAAAATCCAGTGTGGGGCATTTGGGGTTCACCGGCACCTCCTTTTGGATGGACCCTGAAACCGGACTGATTGTGATTTTATTGACCAATAGGGTGCATCCTCGCCGGGATAATTTGCAAATCAAGTCCTTCAGGCCCAAGCTCCATGATTTAGTTGCATTGGCCTATAATAGAAATATACGGGTGTGAAACATTTTTATTCTTGTAAAAAAACCGTAAGTTTGTTAGCAAATATCTTTTAATAATTTTTTTTTAAAATGATGTGGAAAATTAACCAAAATTTTGCATGAAAGAGGACAAATGAACTTTATAACTGATACGTTGCTTGGTGCCTTTTCCAATGATCTGGCCATCGACCTTGGAACTGCAAACACATTGGTTTACGTGAAGGGAAAGGGGATCGTACTGAGTGAGCCCTCTGTTGTGGCCGTAAGAACAGATAAACGGGCCAAGAACAAGGTGTTGGCGGTGGGGCTTGAAGCCAAGCGGATGCTTGGGCGTACCCCGGGAAATATTGTGGCCATCCGCCCCATGCGGGACGGGGTGATTGCCGACTTTGAAGTGACTGAAGCCATGCTCAAGCATTTTATCCGTAAAGTTCATAATAATAGAAAAACCCTGGTTCGGCCGAGAATTATCATTGCTGTGCCCTCGGGTATCACCCAGGTGGAAAAGCGGGCGGTAAAGGAAAGTGCAGAGTCTGCAGGGGCAAGAGAGGTCTTTCTCATTGAAGAACCCATGGCTGCCGCCATCGGGGCCGGTCTTCCCATTACCGAACCGACCTGCAACATGGTGGTGGATATCGGCGGCGGCACAACCGAGGTGGCCGTGATTTCCCTGGCAGGGGTGGTTTATACACAGTCCTTGAGGGTGGCCGGGGATAAAATGGATTCTTCCATCAGCCAGCACATTAAACGTAAATATAATCTTTTGATCGGTGAACGAACTGCGGAAATTATAAAAACCACCATTGGGAATGCCTATCCTGATCCGGAAAATCTGGAAACCATTGAAGTCAAAGGCCGGGATTTGGTCTCCGGGATTCCTAAGATTTTGGCCATTGATTCCGAAGAGGTCAGGGTGGCGATTTCAGAGCAGATAGACGCCATCGTGGAAACCGTGCGCATTGCACTGGAGCAGACCCCCCCGGAGCTGGCTGCCGACATTGTAGATTCAGGCATTGTGCTCACCGGCGGTGGTGCCCTGCTTAAAAATTTAGATAAACTGCTCAAGGAAAAAAGCGGCCTGCCCATTGTGGTGACAGATGATCCTCTGTCCACAGTCGCCTTGGGGTGCGGCAAATCCCTTGACAGTATTGAAATCCTCAAAGAAGTGGTGATTAATTAAATAAATGTTTTCCAGGCGGATGATTATTATTGTCGGCGTGGGTTTGTTCATTGCGGTGAATTTCACCGTGATTACTATGACCAGTCGACAATCCCTGCCGGTCAGCGGCCTGGAACGTCTTGCCATTTCCATTACCTCTCCGTTCCAGTTTATGGTCACCCAGACCATCGGGTTTACCCAACGTGTGTGGGAAACCTATTTTGCTTCTGTTCTTGCGGTCAAGGAAAATCATCAGCTCAGGCAAGAGTTGGCCCGGGCTTTGGAAATTCAAAATCGGTATGAAGAACTTGAACTTGAAAATGCCCGGCTTAAAAAATTTGTTAATTTTACAGGGTCGGTACCTGCGACCTATGTGGTCGCCCAGGTCATTGCACGGGATCCTTCTCCCTGGTTCAAGACCATTGTCATTGACAAAGGAGAGGCTGACGGACTTGTTAAGGGATCTCCGGTTTTGGTGTCAGAAGGCATTGTCGGGCAGGTCATTAAAGTGGCCCGCACCTTTTCCCGGGTGCTGCTGATTACCGATAGAAACTCTGCTGTGGATGCCCTGGTCCAGAATACCCGGGTGCGGGGAATGGTCAAAGGAAGCAATCTGGACAGCTGCTCTTTTGTGTATGCCTTGCGCAAGGATGAGGTCAAACCCGGTGAAATGATTGTCTCTTCAGGAATGGATCAGGTCTTTCCCAAGGGGTTGAGGATCGGAAAAATTCTGGATGTCAAAAAAGTTCACTCCCAGCTCTTCCAGGATATTATTATCGAGACCAGTGTTGATTTTGATAAACTTGAGGAAGTTTTAGTGTATAAAAATGACTGATAATTTCCCAAAGATCATGGTATGATTTTTTTCTTTTTTTTTGTTGTTGTTGCCCTTTTTTTGGTTATATGCCAGACCATTATTCTGCCTGGGGTTTTCTGGTTTCCCCAATCCTTTGACCTTTTGATCATCCTTGTTATCTACCTAAGTCTTGCCTATTCCAATTATTGGGTGGTTTTAAGTCTGGTTCTGCTTGGAGGTATCATGGACAGCCTTTCCGGAGTTCCCTTTTTTCTTCATATTTTTTCCTATTTTGGGGTTTATATGATCGTTCAACTGCTCAAACAATTTGTGTTCCAGCGAAACCTGGTGTTTATGATGGTGATCAGCCTGATTTCCGTGGCGATTCACCAGGGACTTATTCTTTTTTCCATTTTTGTTTCCAACGGCCAGGAGGGTGTCTTAACCCTGGATTTTTCCCTCATGCTTCGACAGCTTATCTGGGGCGTTCTCTTTATCCCCCCGGGAATATGGGGTATGAACCTGATGCGACAAAATTTTGTCTATTTTGCCAGACAGATCAGGCGGGAATTAGAGAGAAAATACAGGGGGTAGGATGAGTGCGATTAATAAAAATCCGGACCGGGACTGGGTAAAACAAAGGCTTATCGGTGCAAGCCTTTGTGTGCTGATTGTTTTTTCCCTGTTGTTTTTGAGGCTGGTATACCTTCAGTTGATCAAGGGGGCGGAGTTTAGAAGACTTTCTCAAACCAATTGTGTCCGTCTGAAAAGCATTAAGTCTTCAAGGGGACTGATTTATGATCGTGATAACCGGCTGGTGGTGGACAACAGGCCAGCTTTTGATCTGACCATTGTTTTAGAGGATTCAGGGCCGGTGAAAGAGACCATAAGCCGTCTTTCCCTGCTCATTGATGAACCCTATGAAGAGCTTATGGACAGTATTGAAAAAGCCGGCAAATCCGCCTTTTATACCCCCATGATCCTGAAACGGGATATTTCCCGTGACCAGTTGGCCATTGTGGAGGCGCACCAGTTTGATCTGCCCGGCATACATATTGATGTTAAGCCCACCCGTCATTATATATATGAAAAAACAGCCGCCCATTTGCTGGGATACCTGGGCCAGATTAACCGAAAAGAACTTGAAAGCGGGCAATATCCCAATGTCAGGGCAGGGGATTCCATTGGCCGATACGGTGTGGAAAAAAGCTTTGAATCCTTTCTCCAGGGCAAGCGGGGAGGGCGTCAGGTCGAAGTGGATGTGAACGGACGGGTGATCAAAGTCCTCAAAACCGTGGAACCTGTATCTGGAAAAGATCTGCATCTTACCCTGGATTTGATCCTGCAAAAACGGGCTGAAAAACTATTGGCAGGCAAGGACGGGTGTGTTGTGGCGATCGATCCTGGAAACGGGGATGTCTTGGTGATGGCCTCAACCCCCAGCTTTGATCAGAATGATTTTATCGGCGGGATTTCCAGCAAAAAATGGCGGGCCCTGATGGATGACCCGGGAAGGCCCATGAACAATAAGGCTATTCAGGCGGAATACCCGCCGGCATCTACCTATAAGATTCTCACTGCCATGGCCGGCCTTGAAGAACAGGTGATTGATCGAAACAGCCGGTTTCATTGCCCTGGGTTCTATAAATTCGGAAACCGCCGTTACCATTGCTGGAACCGGCACGGGCACGGAGACATTGATGTGGTTGACTCCCTGGCCCAGTCCTGTGATGTCTTTTTTTACCAGACCGGTGAGAAATTAGGGGTGGACATTCTTGCACAATATGCCCGAGGCTCCGGATTAGGGAGGCCCACAGGGATCCGTTTGGCCCATGAACGAAGCGGACTGATTCCCACGGCTGCATGGAAAAAAAAGCGATTTAAGGAAGCCTGGCAGGCAGGTGAAACCTTGTCCATCAGTATTGGTCAGGGGTTTAACCTGGTTACCCCGCTGCAAATGGCTGTTTTTATTTCTGCCGTCGGCAATGGGGGGGCCTTGTATAAACCTCGGATCGTAAAATCGGTGCGGGACGCTAAAGGGAACGTGGTAAAGGCGATTGAGCCTGAAATCACCGGGGGCCTGCCTACATCAAAAGAGAATCTGGCCATTGTCAAGAACGGGTTGCTCAAGGTGGTCCACGGAGATCGGGGAACTGCCCGCCGGATTCGGATCAAAGATATCGATATCGCCGGGAAAACGGGTACAGCCCAGGTTTTCAGCAGAAAAGCCGGTGAAAAATTTGACAATAAAAAATTGGAACGGACCATGCAGGACCATGCATGGTTTGTCTGCTATGCCCCGGCCAAGAATCCCAAAATTGGCATTTCGGTGATCATTGAACATGGTGAGCACGGGTCCAGCGCGGCAGCCCCCGTGGCCATGGAATTAATCAAGACCTATTTGGGCGGAACAAACACAGATATTATGGTTTTGCCTGCCAATGAAGCTAAACAGGAGTAGTCATGTTTGATCGTCGCTTGATTGAGAATTTTGACTGGGGATTTCTTGGGGTGATCTCTTTGATCTGTTCGGCAGGTCTTGTTATTTTATACTCTGCCGTGACCGCCGGAGCTGACAGTGCCGCCCTGCACACGCTTTTAAAAAAACAGATGATCTGGATGGGGGCGGGGTTCGTGATTATGGCGGGTAGCCTTATCATTGATTTTAGAGAATTGGATAAACTCAACCTGTTTATATATGTGATCTGTGTCGGGCTTTTGATTTCCACCTATTTGTTCGGGCAGATGGGCGGCGGGTCCAGACGATGGCTGGTCATGGGGGCGGTACGCATGCAGCCTTCGGAATTGATGAAAATCTCTTTGATCATCAGCCTTGCAGCTGTGTATTCGGACAATGTTGTCTCCCAGGAAGGCCTGGGGTTTAGAAATTTGATCAAGCCTTTGATCCTATGCCTCATTCCCTTTGCCCTGATTGTAAAACAGCCGGATTTGGGAACAGGGTTACTGTTAATGCTCATTGCCGGATCCATCACCTTTTTTGTGAAGGTGCAAAAAAAGGTGATTTTTACTCTGGCCGGTATCGGTCTTGCCATTGTGCCTCTGGTTTGGTTTTTCGGACTCAAAGAGTATCAAAAAGGAAGAATTCTTACTTTTTTGAACCCTGACCGGGATCCTCTGGGAGCAGGATATCATATCATTCAGTCGAAAATCGCCATCGGCTCGGGTATGATTACCGGAAAAGGCTTTTTACAGGGAACCCAGAATGCCCTGAACTTTTTACCGGAGCAGCATACTGATTTTATTCTGTCGGTTTTGGCGGAGGAGTGGGGTCTTGTCGGCTGCGGAGTGTTTTTAATCCTTTATTTGATCTTATTGTTCTGGGGGTTGAATATTGCCTATGCCTGTCGGTCCATGTTTGGGTCCATCCTGGCCTTTGGCATTACAGTGATGATTTTTTGGCAGATTTTTATCAATATCGGTATGGTGATGGGTCTGATGCCGGTGGTGGGGGTTCCTTTGCCCCTGATCTCCTACGGTGGTTCGTCTGTGGTGACCAATATGGTTGGATTTGGTATATTGTTGAATATCAGCATGAGGAAATTCACCAAGTCCTGACCTGTAATTTTTTGAGTTTTGTATGGTTTTTATCATGATTTTTGAACAAAAAAATCTAAAATTCAAACAAAAAAAATTTGGGGTTGTCTCGGGCTGGAAGACTTGAAAAAAACAGGGGTCAAACCGTGAAATTATTTGTGATTCAATATTGACAAATGATTTGCCGGATGGTACTCAAGTCTCGATTATTTTTGAATTTGGGCTGTTTTTGTGTAAAAACGGCCAATAGGATATAAGTGGTTGATTTTTTTTGTAATTATTAACTGGCGGAGGGAATTTTATGATAACTGTGATTCCTGATATATCAGCGGTATATCAGATGATCAATTTCCTTGTCCTGCTCTTTGTCCTCAACATGGTTTTGTACAAACCGATCCGTAATGTACTTCTTGAGAGAAAAGCCAAGGTGGAAAACCTTGAAGGTGGCGTTGAAAAAGCGTCTGCTGATCTTGACTCCGGGATAGATGCTTACAAGAACGGTTTGAAGCAAGCCAGAGGTGAAGGTCTCCAAAAGAAAGAGGCATTCATCGAAGAGGCATCTGTACAGGAAAAGGAAATAATCGACCAGATTAACAAGAAGGCTCAGGCCAATTTTGCCAAAATTAAACAGCAGGTGGCAGAAGAAGCTGAGCAGGCCCAAAAAGCGCTTGAAGCCGAGGTGGATGCTTATGCCAAAGCCATTGGTGAAAAGATTTTAGGGAGGGCTTGTTAATGGAAAAAATTAATTGGAAAAAACACCTGAAAGTTTCCGGAACTGTCATGGCCTTGGTTGCAGGTTCTACGGCTGTTGCATTGGCGTCTGGCGGTGGTCACGGTGAGGTTCATAACTCATGGCTGACTGTTGATACCTGGAAAGTGTTGAATTTTGGTCTTCTTGCCGTTGGCGTGTTCTTTATCGCTAAGAAGCCGGTAGCCCAGTTCTTTTCTACCCGTGCAAAGGATATTGAAGAAGAACTGAGCGATCTGGAACAGAAAAAAGCGGACGCAGAAAAAAAATTGGCAGAGTATGAAGTCCGGTTTAGAAATCTTGAACAAGAATCTAAACAGATTGTTGAAGATTATATTAAACAGGGCGAAGAGGCCAAGGAAAGAATCATTGCAGAGGCCGGGACCCAGGCAGGCAAACTCGAAGATATGGCCAAGCGGAATATCGAACAAGAGTTTAAGTCTGCCAAGGCTGAACTTCAGCAGCGTATTGTTGAACAGGCAATGGAACAGGCAGAAGCAGTCATTAAAGAATCCATCTCAGCTGAAGATCAGGATCGACTTGTTGGCGAATACTTGAAAAAGGTGGAGGCATAATGAAAAATCTTGCGGTTTCAAGGCGTTATGCCAAAGCATTGATTCTGATCGGCCAGGAAAACAGCCAGGCAGAACAATACAATGAAGAGCTCTCCGCCATCGTTGGGCTTTTCGACACCCAGGAAGGATTTGAATCTGCCTTGACCAATCCTTTGATCAATAAGAACGACAGGAAGAAATTGCTGGAGGCCGTTATCGGCGCTACTGACCTGTCAGATATCATGAAATCTTTTATGATACTATTGTTTGACAAGGGAAGAATCGGTTTTCTAAGGGAAATTGCTTCCTACTATAAAGACATGGCCGATGAACTCAACGGGGTTGTCAAGGCCAGTGTGACTTCCGCAACCGAATTGTCCGAGGATGCGGTGAATAAAATCAAGGAATCCCTGTCTAAGAAGACCGGTAAAACAATTGTTCTGAATGTTGAACAGGATCCAAGCCTTATCGGCGGCGTGGTGACAAAAATCGGCGATCTTGTTCTTGACGGCAGCGTGAAAACTCAGCTGATCAATATGAGGGAAACTTTAAAAAAAGGTGAGAGTGTCTAATGGAAATTAAAGCAGAAGAAATAAGCCAGATTATAAAAGACCAGATCAAGGGATTTGATGCAGAGGTTGATCTGAGCGAAACAGGTGTGGTTCTGTCTGCGGGTGATGGTATTGCCCGTGTTTATGGTTTGGAAAAAGTTAAGGCAATGGAGCTGGTTGAGTTTCCCGGCGGAATTCTGGGTCTTGCTCTGAACCTTGAAGAGGATAATGTGGGTGTGGCCATTCTCGGTGATGACAAGGTCATCAAAGAGGGTGACGTGGTCAAAAGAACAGACCGTATCGCTTCCGTGCCCGTTGGTGAAGCCCTTCTCGGTCGTGTTGTAACCACAACTGGTGAACCGGTTGACGGCAAGGGCCCGATCAACTCTGATATTTACATGAATATGGAATTGGTTGCCCCTGGTGTTATTGCCAGAAAAGGGGTTCACGAACCCTGCTACACCGGTGCAAAAGCCGTTGACGGCATGACCCCTGTGGGTCGCGGCCAGCGTGAGCTCATTATTGGTGACCGTCAGATCGGTAAGACTGCTGTTGCGGTTGATGCCATCATTGCCCAGAAAGAGAGCGGCATTAAATGTGTTTATGTTGCCTGCGGTCAGAAAAAATCCACAGTTGCCCAGGTTGTGGCTGCCCTTGAAGAGCATGGTGCCATGGAATATACCACCGTTGTCATTGCCTCTGCATCGGAATCTGCTGCCATGCAGTACCTGGCACCTTATGCCGGTTGTGCCATGGGTGAATACTTCCGTGACAAAGGCGAGCATGCCCTGATCGTTTATGATGACCTTTCAAAACAGGCTGCTGCTTACCGTCAGGTATCCCTGCTGCTCAGGCGTCCGCCAGGACGTGAGGCATTCCCTGGTGATATTTTTTACAACCATTCCCGTCTTCTTGAAAGATCTGCCAAGCTCAGTGATGAAAAGGGTGCAGGTTCCCTGACGGCTCTGCCCATCATTGAAACCCAGGAAGGTGACGTTTCCGCCTTTATTCCCACAAATGTTATCTCCATCACCGACGGCCAGATCTTTTTGGATAAAGACCTTTTCTTTGCCGGTATCAGACCTGCCATTGACGTTGGACTTTCTGTCTCCCGTGTTGGTGGTGCTGCCCAGGTAAAAGCCATGAAACAGGTGGCAGGTACCCTGCGTCTGGACCTGGCCCAGTATCGTGAGCTTGAAGCCTTTGCAGCGTTCGGTTCGGATCTTGACGAAGCTACCCAGAAACAGCTGACCCGTGGAGAGCGCCTTGTTGAGCTGCTCAAACAGCCCCAGTTCAAGCCCCTTCCCATGGAAAAAATGGTAACGGCCCTCTATGCAGGAACCAAGGGTTATATTGATAAATATCCCAGAGAAGCGGTTGCCAAATATGAAGAAGGGCTTTATCCCTTTGTTGAAAGCCGTTTCCCCGAGGTTTTTTCCGGACTCAAAGAAAAACAGAAAATTGATGATGACCTCGAAGCCAAGTTGAAAGAATGCCTGACAGCCTATGATGAAGAATTCAAGGAGACCGTTTAATCGGTGACTTGGATCATTTTTGTGAAAACAATTATTAACTTATAGGCGTAAAGGTAGATCATATGGCAACATTAAAAGAAGTACAATCGAAAATAGTCAGTGTAAAAAAGACTAAACAGATTACCTCTGCCATGAAAATGGTCGCCACTTCAAGATTGCGCGGTGCACAAACCAGCATGGAGCAGTTTATGCCCTATGCGTCCAAGTTTGCCGAAGTTTTAGGCAGCATTGCCGGGAACTCAGGCGAGGAAGCATCTCCTCTCCTGGTTCCCAGAGACGAAGTAAAAAAGGTGGCCCTGCTCCTGTGTACATCTGACAGGGGACTATGTGGCGGTTTTAATATCAACTTGATTGATAAAGCTGAAAAAATGCTCAAATATGAGCTTGAAGGAAAAGAAGTCTCCTTTGTCTGCTTCGGCAAAAAAGGACGGGATTGGGCAAAGAAAGCCGAACTCACCATTGAGGATGAATATATTGGTGTGGTCGGCGGGAATGTCGAGTTTTCCGTGGCTTCCACTTCAGGCCAGACCTTGATAGACAGTTTCCTTGACGGAGCTGTTGATGAAGTATATCTGATTTACTCTGAATTTCAGGGTATGGCAAAACAGATTCCCTCTGTAAAGCAGATTCTTCCCATCCCCTCTTTGGATGAGATGGTAAAAGATGAAAAAGAGACACCCGCAGACGGGACATTTCTACCCGAACATCTCTGCGAGCCTTCTTCTGATGCGTTACTGGGTGAGATGCTGCCCAAGAATATTTTTATTCAGATATATGATGCGCTGCTTCAGACATCGACTTCCGAACATGCCGCCCGTATGCGGGCCATGGAAAATGCCACCAAGGCATGCGAAGACATGGTGGATGAACTCCAGACAATTTTTAATAAAACCCGTCAGGCCGGCATTACAGCGGACCTTATGGATATTGTCGGCGGTGCAGAGGCACTTAAGGGATAAAATTAGGTATACTTAAGATAATTAAACAGCTTTATAGGAGATAAAAATGGCTGAAAATATAGGTAAAATTTCACAGGTTCTCGGCGCGGTTGTTGACGTTGAGTTCGAGCCCGGAAACCTTCCTCCGGTCCTCACCGCTTTGACCATAACAAATCCCACCATCGGGGACATGGAAGACAATCTGGTTATTGAAGTGGCCCAGCATCTGGGAGACAATGTGGTTCGTTGCATTGGTATGGACGTAACTGACGGCCTCCAGAGAGGGATGGTCGTAAAAGATACGGGTTCTCCCATCATGATGCCGGTTGGTGAAGCATCATTGGGACGTGTTCTCAACGTTGTGGGCCGTCCCGTTGACGGTCTGGGAGACATCTCCCAGGAAAACATGCTTCCCATCCATAGACATGCCCCTGAGTTCATTGAGCAGGATACCTCCGTACGTGTTCTTGAAACCGGCGTAAAGGTTATTGACCTTTTGGTTCCCTTTCCCCGTGGCGGTAAAATGGGTATGTTCGGTGGTGCCGGCGTTGGTAAAACCGTTATCATGATGGAAATGGTTAACAACATCGCCATGCAGCATGGTGGTATCTCCGTATTCGGCGGCGTTGGTGAGAGAACCCGTGAAGGTAATGACCTTTACCATGAGATGAAAGACTCAGGCGTTCTTCCCAAATGTGCCCTGGTTTATGGTCAGATGACGGAACCTCCGGGAGCCCGTGCAAGGGTTGCACTTTCCGCTTTGACCTGCGCTGAATACTTCCGCGATGTCGAAGGCCAGGACGTGCTCTTGTTCGTCGATAATATTTTCCGTTTCACCCAGGCGGGCGCCGAAGTTTCTGCAACGCTTGGTCGTATGCCTTCTGCGGTTGGTTATCAGCCCACACTGGCAGTTGACATGGGTGAGCTTCAGGAACGTATTACATCTACTGATAAAGGTTCCATCACAGCGGTACAATGCGTTTACGTACCTGCCGATGACTTGACTGACCCTGCACCTGCCACCACATTCGGTCATCTTGACGGTACGGTTGTACTCTCTCGTCAGATTGCGGAACTGGGTATTTATCCTGCTGTGGATCCCCTTGACTCCACTTCCAGGATTTTGGATGCAGCCTACATTGGTGAAGAACATTACAATGTTGCCCGTGTGGTTCAGCAGACCTTGCAAAAATACAAAGAGCTTCAGGATATCATTGCTATCCTGGGTATGGATGAGCTGTCAGACGAGGATAAAATCACTGTACAGCGGGCCAGAAAACTCCAGAAATTTCTGTCCCAGCCTTTCCATGTTGCTGAAACTTTCACCGGTATGGCCGGTATCTTTGTAAAGGTTGAAGACACGGTAAGATCATTCAAAGAGATTATTGATGGTAAACATGATGATCTTCCTGAAAACGCTTTCTATATGGTAGGTTCCATCGAGGACGCCGTTGCAAAAGCAAAAGCGTAAATAAGCAAACGGAGGACTATCATGGCTGAACAACTATTTCTTGAAGTAGTTACACCACAAAAGGCAATTGTCAGTGAAGAGGCTGAGATTGTTGTGGCGCCAGGTTCTGAAGGTGAATTCGGTGCCTTGAAAGGGCATACCACGTTTCTGACTTCTTTGAAGACAGGCACCCTTCGGTACAAGGACGCCTCTGGCAAAGAACGGTTTCTCTTTATCAATGACGGATTTGCAGAAGTTCTGCCTGATAAGGTGACCATTCTGGCCGAATCAGCTGAGCGCCGTAAAGACATCGACGTTTCCCGGGCCATGGGAGCCAAGGAACGGGCTGAAAAACGGATTGCAGCAAAGGCTGCTGATGTTGATCTGGTCCGGGCTGAAGCTGCTCTGAGACGGGCTATTTACCGGCTCAATCTTGCGGATACCAAGTAGATAAGGGAATCCCATAGTTAGATCAGGCAGTTTGACTGCTTGTATGATGACGTCAAAAAGGGGGTGCTGTTAACAGCGCCCCCTTTTTTTTGCCAATGATTCAAAACGGATATTTAAAATGGATGATCTTGCAATAATTATTTTGGCCGCCGGCAAAGGAACTCGAATGAAATCCGACATTGCCAAGGTACTCCATCCAGTGGCCGGTAAAAGTATGATTAACCATGTGATTACCTGTGCAAGTGCCCTGACACGGGATCATATTCATGTGGTTGTCGGTCACCAGGCAGAGCAGGTGAAAACCGAAGTTTTAAAAAGCCTTCCGGTCTGTTTTGCTTATCAAGAACAATTGCTTGGCACAGGAGATGCTGTCAGGGCTGCTTTGCCCGGAATAGAGGATTCCATTAAATCTGTTCTGGTGCTGTGCGGGGATGTGCCCTTGATTCGAAAAAGAACGGTTCAGGACCTGGTCAATGCCCATATAAAGGTCAAATCCAAACTGAGTGTGGTGGCCGTTAAAGTGGATACCCCTAAAGGATATGGTCGTATTGTTATTGACCCCCAGGGGGGATTGTCCGCTATCAGGGAAGAATCAGATGCCAGTGAAGCTGAAAAACATATTGATCTGGTGAATTCTGGTATCTATTGCTTTGACCGCAATTTTCTTGAGGCTGCTATCCGCCTGATTGAAAATAAGAATAGCCAGGGCGAGTATTATCTTACTGATCTTGTGGAGATTGCCGTGTCTCAGAATGTAAAAACCCTTGTTCAGCAGATAGATGAACCAGATCAGGTTATGGGGGTGAATACCCCGGAAGAATTGGGTCGAGCAGAGTTTTTGTTTGGGCAAATCCAAAATGAATTATCTTGACTTTACTTGAGAATCTGAACTATACTAAATTTTAATAAACCACTTTATGAGACTATGAAATTGGGTAATGAGGGTATTAAAAGCAAGTTTGATGACATTGAGATCCGTGTAGATTTTTTGATTGAACTTAGCCAGTCTTTGCAGGAAGAAAATCGAGAATTGCTTTCCAGGGTTGCGACACTGGAAGCTGAACTGGAAAGGCGGTCAAAAAGTGAAGAAGTCTATGTAGAGCAGGAATCTTTTATACAGTCAAAAATCGACGGACTTCTAAATAAACTGGATGCGTTTACAACAACTGAATCCAGAGATGATCTGTCAGGCGTTTGACAAAAGTGAATCGGTAAAGGGATTTCTTTGGATGAAATTGTTAAAATTGAGCTTTTCGGGGAAGAATTTCGGTTTAAACCGGATGATAATGAGAAAATAGATTCGGTAAAGATTGCAGACCATGTACAGGAGTATGTAAAAGAGGCAGAAAATCTTTTTCAAAATAAAACAAGCGCTAAAAATAAGATTGCTATTTTGCTTCTGGCAGCCATGAACTTATCTAAAGATTTTAATGAATTAAAGCTGCAATATTCTGAACTGGAAAGAGATGTCGAAAATAAAATTTTATCCTTGATACAAAAGATAGATAAGGAAATTGAATAGGTAAAATTTAATTTGTTCTTATAACACCCCCCCCTGCAATGTGCGTGATTGTATGACAGACTTTGTCCTAACGCATAGAAAAAAGGGCGTTCACACTGATGCTGGTGAGCAGGTTCCAACGGTTATGGAAAAGCCTAAAGGCATTATTGAACACCCACCTTTTGGACCTTTGGTTCAAAGCCTTAAAAGCAACACGGCAGTTTGTGGGGGGAATTGTTATCATATCTAATTTTTATATCCCCTTTCGAGGCATTATCCCATTCCATATTTTTATAAAGTCAAACACTATCGTTTATTTTTTGGATGCTAATAAACTTAGGAGACTGATTGAATGGACCTTATGATGATGCTTGCATCAGTTCTGGTTGTCCTGCTGGGTTGCAGTGTTGTGGCCTTTTTCGTAATTAAGAAAAAGGTAACCCAGGAAAATCTGAATATAGAAGAAGAACAAAGACGAAGGGTTGAAGAGGCGGACCGAAAGGCTCAGACCCTTCTCAAAGAAGCAAAACTCGAAGCCCGTTCAAGACTTCTTGAAATGAAAAGTGATTTTGATGCTGAAACCGAGGAGACACGGTCTGAACTCAAAAAAGAAGAACGGCGGTTGGCCAAGAAAAGTGAGAAATTAGACAGATCAGAAGACCTGTTTTCCAGGCGGGAAAATGAAATTTCCAGTAAAGAATCAGAGGCCCGCAAACGGCTTGATTCCGCCAAGCAGAAGGAAGACCGGTTTAATGTATTGCTTGATGAGACAAAAAAAGAGTTGGAAAAAGTCTCCGGGCTGACTTTGGAGGAGGCCAAGGAACTGCTGCTCAAGGCCATGGAAGATGAGGCCAAGCATGAAGGGGCCAAGTTGATAAAAAAGATAACTTCCGAAGCCAAAGAAAAGGCAGATAAAGAGGCCAAGAAAATAATTTCCACAGCGATTCAGCGGTATGCGGGTGATTATGTGGCAGAACGCACGGTCTCTGTGGTTCATCTGCCCGGTGATGAGATGAAGGGTCGGATTATCGGCAGGGAAGGGCGGAATATCAGAGCCCTTGAAGCGGCAACCGGGATTGATCTCATCATTGATGATACACCCGAAGCTGTTATTCTCTCCGGGTTTAATCCGGTTCGCCGTGAGGTGGCAAGGCTTTCCCTTGAAAAATTGATTTCAGACGGAAGGATTCACCCGGCACGGATTGAAGATGTGGTGGAAAGAGCCGGAGAAGAGGTGGAGGCCGCCATTAAGGAGGCTGGTGAGCAGGCTGCATTTGACCTTGGGGTTCATGGTATTGATCCTGAACTGATCAAGGTTTTAGGTAAGCTCAAGTTCAGAACATCTTATGCCCAGAACGTGCTTCAGCATTCTGTGGAAGTGGCCTTTTTGTCCGGTGTGATTGCTGCGGAACTGGGTCTGGATATTAAATTGGCCAAGCGCATGGGGCTGCTCCATGATATCGGAAAAGCGGTTGATCATGAAGTGGACGGCGCCCATGCCATTATTGGCGCCAAGCTTGCCAAAAAATATGGTGAGATTGAAAGTGTGGTCAACGCCATTGCCGCGCATCATGAGGACCGGATGCCTGAAACCGTATATGATTTTATTGTTCAGTCCGCAGATGCCCTTTCAGGCGCAAGGCCGGGTGCCAGAAAAGAAAGCCTTGAAAATTATGTTAAACGCCTTGAAGATCTTGAAAATATAGCCAATGCCTTTGACGGGGTTACCAATACCTATGCCATTCAGGCCGGGCGTGAAATCCGTGTTATTACGGAAAGTGAAAAAGTAACCGATGACAGTGCCGTGCTTCTTTCAAGGGATATTGCCCGTCAGATCGAAGAGAATCTGACCTTCCCGGGCCAGGTTAAGGTGGTAGTGATTCGGGAAACCAGAGCAGTTGAATATACAAAGAAATAGATGAAGGAAAGAAGCTGAATGAGTGTTTTATCGGTTTTAAAAGAGCGGGGTTTTGTTGAGGCGACAACTCACACTGAGGAATTGGAAGATTATCTGACAAACAACAGGGCAACCTGTTATATCGGATTTGATCCCACGGCCTCAAGTCTTCATGTGGGAAGTCTTGTCTGTATCATGGCCCTGGCCCATATGCAGCGGGAAGGGCATCGGGCCATCGGTCTGGTTGGCGGGGGCACCGGCATGATTGGTGATCCTTCCGGAAAAACCGAATTACGCAAGGTCATCACCACCGAACAGGTGAGTGAAAACAAGACGGGGATCCGGAGTCAATTGGAACGGTTTATTGACTTTTCAGATGATAAAGCCTTGCTGGTGGACAATGGAGACTGGCTCAATGATTTAAAATACATCCCTTTTTTAAGGGATGTGGGGCGGCATTTTAGCGTTAACCGGATGATCAAAGCTGAAAGTTATAAAGCCCGTATGGATTCCGAAGACGGACTGACCTTTATTGAATTCAACTATATGCTGCTTCAATCCTATGATTTCATGCGCTTAAGTCAGGAGTATGACTGCTTTTTGCAGATGGGCGGCTCTGATCAATGGGGTAATATTGTGGCCGGCATCAACCTTGTCAGGAAAATGACCGGAAAGCAGGCCTTTGGGATTACTTTTCCGTTGATTACCACCGCATCGGGCATCAAAATGGGTAAGACCCACAAAGGTGCTGTTTGGCTGGACCCTGAAAGGTTTTCCCCCTATGAGTACTATCAATTCTGGGTTAACTCTGATGATGCTGATGTGGCTCGCTTTCTTGCCCTGTTTACTTTTTTACCCATGGAAGAAATCCAAACGGTAAAAGGCCTTGAGGGGGCGGATTTAAATCCGGCTAAAACAATTCTGGCCTATGAGGCTACAAAAATCGCCCATGGTGAAGATGAAGCGATAAAGGCATTCAAGGCAACGGTTTCTGTGTTTGGGTCCATTACGGTACCCTCAAATCTTTTGCCCACGGCAACCATACCCAGGGGAACCCAATCTGCGGGCAAAGATGAGTCTGTTCCTGCGACGGTATATCCCATGGCAGAGGTCATTGATCTAAAGCCGGCCGTGGATTTGTTTTGTGAAACAGCCCTTTGCAAGTCAAAGTCAGATGCTCGGCGCCTGGTGAAACAGGGCGGTGCCTATATCAATGGAGAACGGCTTTCAGCTTTTGATCAGATCATCGGAACCAAGGATTTGGATGGGGGTGAAATTCTGCTTCGGGCCGGGAAAAAGAAGTACCATAAAATTATTTTAAAATAGTTAAAAAAGGGTTTGACAAAACCAGGACCTGCGTGTATATTGTTCTGGTTTTGTCGGTCAGGGGGTTTAAAACCTGACGATGTTTGATCTTTGAAAATTGGTCAGTGAAGAAGAAAAGAGCAGGTCACAGCTTCGTTGGAAGCTGTGACCGCAAGTTTTAGTAAAAGGATTATAACTGGAGAGTTTGATCCTGGCTCAGAATGAACGCTGGCGGCGTGCTTAACACATGCAAGTCGAACGAGAAAGGGATTGCTTGCAATCCTGAGTAGAGTGGCGCACGGGTGAGTAACACGTAGATAATCTACCTTCAAACCTGGAATAACTATTCGAAAGGGTAGCTAATACCGGATAAAGTTGATCAGCATAAGTTGATCTATGAAAGATTGCCTCTTCTTGAAAGCAATCGTTTGGAGATGAGTCTGCGGACCATTAGTTTGTTGGTGGGGTAATGGCCTACCAAGACTGCGATGGTTAGCTGGTCTGAGAGGATGATCAGTCACACTGGAACTGGAACACGGTCCAGACTCCTACGGGAGGCAGCAGTGAGGAATTTTGCGCAATGGGGGAAACCCTGACGCAGCAACGCCGCGTGAGTGAAGAAGGCCTTTGGGTCGTAAAGCTCTGTCAACTGGGAAGAAATTATAAATATCCAATAGGTGTTTATATTGACGGTACCAGTGGAGGAAGCGCCGGCTAACTCCGTGCCAGCAGCCGCGGTAACACGGGGGGCGCAAGCGTTATTCGGAATTATTGGGCGTAAAGGGCGCGTAGGCGGTCTTGTCGGTCAGATGTGAAAGCCCGGGGCTCAACCCTGGAAGTGCATTTGAAACAGCAAGGCTTGAGTACGGGAGAGGAGAGCGGAATTCCTGGTGTAGAGGTGAAATTCGTAGATATCAGGAGGAACACCGATGGCGAAGGCAGCTCTCTGGATCGATACTGACGCTGAGGCGCGAAGGCGTGGGTAGCGAACAGGATTAGATACCCTGGTAGTCCACGCAGTAAACGTTGTTCACTCGGTGTGGCGGATATTAAAATCTGCTGTGCCCAAGCTAACGCAGTAAGTGAACCGCCTGGGGAGTACGGTCGCAAGACTAAAACTCAAAGGAATTGACGGGGGCCCGCACAAGCGGTGGAGCATGTGGTTTAATTCGACGCAACGCGAAGAACCTTACCTGGGTTTGACATCCTGTGAATCTTGTAGAGATACGAGAGTGCCTTCGGGAACACAGTGACAGGTGCTGCATGGCTGTCGTCAGCTCGTGTCGTGAGATGTTTGGTTAAGTCCAGCAACGAGCGCAACCCTTATCGTCAGTTGCCAGCACATAATGGTGGGAACTCTGGCGAGACTGCCCCGGTTAACGGGG